>JAQBPB010000118.1 GCA_028287745.1 Chloroflexota bacterium | reverse complement strand
AGCTAAAAATTTCAATTGAACCTGAACCAGCGGATGAAGGTAATATATGAGTAAGCAAAACACTGAAGAGTTAGCCGAGCAGAGCCTTCGAAATAGTGGCATGTATCGCGTGCCCGTCGCCATAGAGGTTCTTGCCAATAAGCTGAATCTCACGACACAGGCGGCAGAACTAGGTGACAATGTTTCCGGTGTACTAGTTGTAGAGAATGGGCGGGGAGCAATCGCTTACAATTCTGATCATGCGGTTGTTCGCCAGCGGTTTACGATTGCCCACGAAATTGCACATTATCTGCTACATGTTGAAAAGAACCGCGAACCTCAGCTTTTTATTGATAAGTACGTTGCCTTTCGTAGTGATACTGATTCCTCGAGTGGCAGTGAGCAGGATGAAGTTGATGCTAATAAGCTTGGTGCGGCGCTACTCATTCCAGGAACTCTCGTGCTAGAGCAAATCAAAAAACACCAATTAGATTTGGACGACGATGAGGACGTTACTCTTTTAGCAAAGCAGTTTCAAGTTAGTGTCATAGCGATGACCCACCGCCTTACTAACTTAAGATTACTACGATAACTCCAAAAGATAGCATAAATTTTCAGCTGAGGTGTATTAGACAAGAGTTAATCCGGCAGGGCTGACTTATCCTACAATTAAAACCCAACCGCCGCACCAGCAGGCGGTTGTTCCAACAACTTGTCCAGTTGCTTGTATAATGGCGTAGCAAAATCGGACAATCGGTGAGGGTAGCATAAGGGGTATACTGACAAATATGACTACACCCAGAAAGAAATAGTCGCCGACTTTCAAGGCCATAATTGTCCGGGAACTCCTCAATGAGAGCAAACCCTGACTCATATTACTTCAAAACACTGTGTTCATAGATGGTAAAAATAGCCCGAATAGTGCGGAAATAGGTAGCCCCACATTTTACTTTACGTGACGGTAAGGTTCTCGCTCGTCTCCCTTCCGGGCTAGGGAGATGCAGTG
The DNA here is from genome assembly GCA_028287745.1 of Chloroflexota bacterium. Taxonomy (GTDB): domain Bacteria; phylum Chloroflexota; class Chloroflexia; order Chloroheliales; family Chloroheliaceae; genus 54-19. Next base: position 20,398 of record JAQBPB010000118.1, on the reverse strand, counting down.
ATAGGCGAGCCGGTTACTTCAGCCAGGATTAGTACATCAAACGGCGGGATTTGCACTTCTCCTTGAGCCGGTTTCCCGGTTAGCAGGTCCGTTGCAGCCTTTTTGAGGTTAATCGTCTGGGTTTCCTCACTATAATTTAGTAACAAGATTAACTTTTCCCCGGTTTCCGGACGTTCCCTGACGCAAAGCTCAACCGGTTTGGGCAGGTCAAGCCACCGGGCAACCGGACTGGTAAGGCCAATCTCCGTAATAAGTGCGTCTGCCGCCTTCTCATTGAAAACCGCTCCGTAATAGTAAGAACGTCCCTTGCCAGAGTTATTTAGAACGAGCGCCGGGGAACCTTTATAGAATTCATCATCATATTCCGCTAGCACTCTGGCACCTGGCGCAACGGATTGCAAAATATCATTGAATCCCTCGGCAGCGATGGTTAACCCATTTGTTTTATCGCCGCGCCAGCGTACTAAAGGCGCCCTTTGGGTAGTTTCCAGGCGGGTAAAATCTTCCACAGTCACTCCGCACAGTTCGGCTACCGGCCCAGGCATAGGAACCATGTAACACTGGCCTCGTAAGTCTTTGTAACCGGTCCGGCAACCGAAAACGATAGTACCGCCCTGTTTAACGTATTCGGCAAGCCGGGCAGCCGTATCCTCAGTCAGGATTGCAGGATGCGGATAGACTAAAACCTCGTATTTCAACATATCTTCCAGGGTAGTAGTGGGGCGCAGGTTCAGAGAGTCTACTGGAATATGCCGGTATTGCAGGACTTTGAACCATGCCTGAACGCTTTGCCGGGTATATGGCCCATGCCAGAGGTCTAGTTCACCATCCCATTCGTTGTCGTAATCGCTAACGATTGCCAGGCGGGCCATTGGGCGAGTCCCCACCAGAAGTGGGCCAAGCGTTTCAAGTTCACGCCCGACCTGGGCAGCTTCCCTTATTCTCCGGTTGGGGCGGTTATCATAATTGAGAATACCATGCCAGTAGATCTCAGTGCCTACCGTCGCCGTGCGCCAGCGAAAATAGAGTATCATGTCTGCCCCGTGACCAATTGATTGATAGGTCCAGAGGCGCATCTGTCCGGGTTTGGGTGTAGGCTGCGAAATGCGGTTGACCCAGCCGCCCGGACCGGACTGTTGCTCCATGACACAGAAATTGGGCGAAATACTCCGGGCTATACTCAGGTTCCAACTCCATCTGCGGTCCAGTAAAGGTTCCGGCCCTGGAGCGGGGAAAATGGTACTGAAGTTTGGATACGAGTCGAATGAAATAAAATCCAGCGCTTCTTCAGTCAGTTGATGGCTATCCAGGTGGCCGAAGATGCCGTTGGTGGTAACCCATTGGTCAGGAGCAAGCTCACGAAGTATATCCGACTGCAAACGTGCAAAGGCAATTACACTGTCAGAGAAGAAGCGTTTCTCGTCCAGGGCCTGGTGAGGATTGGGAGAATCGCTGGGGGTTGGCCCGGTTAAATTTACCTGGGCCCAATCTGTATAAGTCTGGTTCCAGAAGACGGCACCCCAGGCACTGTTCAGCGCGTCAAGGCTGTCGTATTTTTGTTGAACCCAGCTACGAAACGCTAAATTGTCTGCCGCCGAGTAAAAAACATTGGTTTCACAATTCAGTTCGTTGTCGATTTGCCAGCCAATAACTGCCGGATGCTGCCCATAATGTTCCGCCAGTTTGCGGACGATTCGAGCCGATAACTCCCGGTAGATTTGCGCATTGTAATTGTAGTGCCGGCGCTGCCCGTGCTGGTACTGTACACCGGCCTGGGTTACGTTTAGCACTTCGGGATATTTGGATGTCAACCAGGCGGGCGGCGTCGCAGTGGGCGTACCAAGAATGACCTGCAAACCGTGTTGATGCGCCAGGTCGATGGCACGGTCAAAGAAGTCGAAAGAGAAAGTCCCTTCTTGCGGTTCAAATATTGTCCATGCGAATTCGGCGATGCGAATTACGGAGAACCCAAGTTCACGCATACGCCGGTAATCATCGGCCCACATAGTCTCCGGCCATTGTTCAGGGTAGTAGCATACCCCAAGCTCAAAGCGCTTCAAATTAAGGGATTTAGTCATTTCCTTTACCTGTTGTGAATAAAATGAAGAAATTTAGTTATTTCCAAAAATTCTTTTACAGCCCCTGGGCCAGGTGGTAGTACAGATCGTTCCAGCGCAGCTCTTTTCGAATGCCTGAAATGGTTGTAGCCTTGTCGATAAGCAAAAACTCCATGTTCGCTATGGTTGCAAAGTCTTCGAGATGCTCGGCGGTCAAATCAAGGCTAAAGCAGGTGTGGTGCGCTCCCCCGGCGTAAATCCAGGCGGCGGCAGCCGTCTTCAAGTCGGGCTGCGGTGCCCAGACCGCCCGGCCCACCGGCAATTTCGGCAATGGCGCATCTGGCCCTACCGTATCAACTGCATTAACGACCATCCGCAGGCGATTACCCATCTCAACTATCGAAGCATTTACCGCCGGGCCTGTCTTTGAGTCGAACACCAGGCGGACCGGGTCGTCTTTACCGCCAATCGAGAGTGGATGAATTTCTAATGAGGGCTTACCGGCGGCAATCGAGGGGCATACTTCAAGCATATGCGCCCCGAGCACCTTCATCCCGTCCGGATTCAAGTGATAGGTGTAATCTTCCATAAACGAAGTGCCACCCGGCAGTCCGGCACTCATCACCTTCATTGCCCGTACCAGGGCCATAGTCTTCCAATCGCCTTCCCCGGCAAACCCGTATCCTTCGGCCATCAGGCGCTGTGGGCTAAGGCCGGGCAACTGGGTCAGACCGTGCAAATCCTCGAAGGTAGTTGTGAAGCCCTGGAAGTTACCATCTTCCAGAAAGTGCCGCATACCCATTTCAATTCGAGCTCCATCTCGCAGAGATGGATGGCGGTCACCACCCGACCGTAACTCTGCTGCCACTACATACTGTTCGTCATAATCCCGCACCAGCCGGTCAATTTCGCTGTCCGAGACTTCATTCACGTAACGGACCAGGTCACCCACACCATACCCGTTGACACTGTAACCCAGCCGCATCTGGGCATTGACCTTGTCCCCATCTGTGACCGCTACTTCACGCATATTGTCACCAAAACGGGCAAAGCGGGCAGTCTGAGCATCGTGCCAGCCGCAGGCTGCACGCGTCCAGGTACCCAGGCGAGCCAGGACATTCTCATCCTGCCAGTGCCCAACGATCACTTTGCGCTCGAAGCGCATGCGCGAACAGATGAAGCCGAACTCGCGGTCACCATGGGCGGACTGGTTCAGGTTCATAAAATCCATATCGATTTCGGCCCACGGGATGTCGCGGTTGAACTGGGTGTGGAGATGTACAAAGGGCTTTTGGAGCACCTGTAATCCACCAATCCACATCTTGGCAGGGGAGAAAGTGTGCATCCAGAGAATTAAACCAATACAATTTTTGGCGGAGTTAGCTTCCAGAGCCAGGTTATATATTTCTTCGGGGGTGGTGACCAGCGGTTTGTAGACGATTTTAACCGGAATGGCCTTCACATCGTCCAGGGCGCTAGCGATTGTCTGGGAGTGAAAAGTGACCTGCTCCAGTGTTTCCGGGCCGTATAAGTTTTGGCTACCGGTAACAAACCACACCTCGTAGTGCTTGAGGTCGATCATTTATCTATCCTTTTCCTTATTAAAGAATATTAAAGAATTCCTGGATTAAACCGGGTAACTTCCAGGTTAATGCTGTCCATAGACATGGGTGTAGCGGTAATGTAATTTAGCCACAGCATCGGCAGGTATCTCATCCGGCTGACCCATCTGTAGCGCCAGCCAGGTTGTGCGTGCGACATCTTCCACCATTACCGCCGCTTTTACTGCCGCCGTAGGTGTTGGACCGATAGTAAAAACGCCATGGTTCTTCAAAAGCACCGCCGGGGAACTTCCAATATTATCGACTACCTGCTGCCCGATTTCCTCACCTCCAATTAATGCAAAGTCCGCACAGGGAATTGGGCCACCGAATTCATCGGCCATCGCCGTTAGATAAACCGGAATTGATTTGCCGAGGGCGGCAAAGGCCGTTGCGTAAGGTGAATGGGTATGTACCACGCCGTTGACATCGGAACGGTGCCGGTAAATGTAAAGATGGCTGGCCGTATCCGACGAAGGCTGTAATTTGCCCTCAACAATATCGCCATTCAGATTCATCACGATATGGTCTTCAGGTCGGAGATCTTCAAACAGGATGCCGCTTGGTTTAATCACCACCAGGCCGGTTTCAGGGTCACGGGCGCTGACGTTGCCCCCGGTCCACTTTACGAGCCCGTTCTTTGGTAACTCCAGGTGTAACTTCCAGACTTTCTCTTTTAGCAGTTCAAGCATAGTAAAACTTCTCCATTTAGGGGATTGTCTTTAGTAACCCACGCAGCAAATGGTAAAGACAAATTGTCTTTTAAAAGCAGTTCGGCTCAGGCCCACAGCAAATTGAATAATATTTGTTGGCCCTGCACTGGATTATTTAGGGGCTCCAATCACTTCTTCTCGTAACTGCTTAAGCCGCTTCATTACATCGTTTGCTCCACGCCCAAAATAATCGTGCAAAATAAGGTACTCTTGATATAACCGGTCGTAGATTGCCTTAATCTGAGGATTTGGTGTGAACGACTCCTCATGCAGGTGCGCCATGTGGCTGGCCGCTTCGAAAATCGAGGCGTACCCTCCGGCGGAAGTTCCGGCGGCCACAGCACCATGCATGGCCGCGCCCAGCGCCCCGCCCTGGGTTGTACCTGAACGGCGAATTGGCAGGCCAGTAACATCGGAATAAATTTGGACCAGCAACTTGTTGCGTTCAGGTAAGCCGCCGGTAACTACGATTTCCTTAACCGGAATACCCCTGGCCTGGAAGTTCTCAATAATCACCCGTGTACCATAGGCAGTCGACTCAATCATCGCCCGGTAAATTTCTTCCGGCCTGGTAGCAATGGTCAGCCCCAGTAGGACACCGCTCAGGTCGGCATCTACCAGGATGCTCCGGTTTCCGTTCCACCAGTCCAACGCTACCAGGCCGCTCTCCCCCGGTAGTAAGCGGGCAGCTTGTTGTTCCAGATATTGGTGAATAGATAAATTCTGGTTAGCGGCCTCGCGCTCATAAGAGGCTGGAACGCACTGCTCTACAAACCAACCAAAACTGTCACCAACGCACGATTGCCCGGCCTCATACCCGGGCAAGCCCGGAATAATGCCACCTTGCACCACCCCGCAAATGCCCTCTACCACTCGTTCTTCTACTCCCAGGAGTAAATGACAGTTTGATGTTCCCATTGTGATTACTATCCGTTCCGGCTCGGTGACCGTGACCGCCGGGACAGAGGCGTGGGCATCTACATTTGCTACTGCCACCGGTGTACCTGGCAATAACCCGGTCCAATCTGCCATTTCTTGTGTCAGTCCTCCGGCCTTTGTGCCCAATGGGAGAAGAGTACGCGACATTTTTTCATCAACGATATGTTCCATGCGTGGATCCAGGGCCCGGAAAAATGCGTTTGGTGGGAAACCCTCACTTTTCGACCAGATTGCCTTATAACCGGCGGTACATTCATTGCGTGTTTCAATGCCGGTGAGTTGCCAGACAACCCAGTCAGTTGCCTCTATCAGCCGGCCGGCAGCGGCGTAAACTTCAGGCGCTTCGTTGAGGATTTGCCATGCCTTGGGGAAAAACCACTCGGAGCTGATCTTTCCGCCATAGCGGTCTAGAAAAGTGTAACCCTGTTCCCGCGCAATCCGGTTAAGCTGATTGGCTTCATCCTGGGCGGCATGGTGCTTCCATAGCTTGACCCAGCCATGTGGGTGGTTGCGCCACTGCGGCAGGAAGCATAAAGGGGTACCATCGGACGTGGTGGGCAGCATAGTACAGGCCGTAAAATCGATACCCAGGCCAATCACATCTTCAGGGTTGACCCCGCTCTTCTCCAGCACCGCCGGAATAGCCTTTTTTAGAACTTCCAGGTAATCATTAGGATCTTGCAAAGCCCAATCCGGCTCAAGTTGTATGTTAGTACCCGGCAGTCCCTCGTCAATTACCCCGTTCGCATAAAGGTGGATTGCGGTGGCAATTTCCTGACCGTTGGTAAGATCAACAAGAAGTGCCCGGCCTGACTCAGTACCGAAGTCCACGCCAATTGCAAATGTACGCCTGCTCATTTCATAAAACTTTCTGACTTGTTATCTATTTCTTGTAATGCGGTTACCACCTAAATATTTCCTGGTGGTTTGGCTTTTTCTTCTACACCATCCCAAGACGTCAGGCCGGAGTGTGCAAAAATCATTAGAACCAAATCAAAAGCGCAAAGGTAGCTAAACCGGTCAGGTTGGTATACCTCTAAAGGTTTCACCGGCATCAACCTCAAAGTGTACCGGCTAGTGAGTTTGATCCTTGTACCGGGGTATTGCCGAATAAGCCGTGTGCAACCTCAGGCAATACCCGTTGAGCTTAAATCATCCTTTAACAGCCCCGGTGGCGGCACCTGCGCGCCAGTAGCTCTGTAACGAGAAGAACAGAATGATGAGCGGAAGGCTTGCAACTAGCGAGCCGGTAATCACCAGGCTAACAATATCGGGATTTCCTAGTGACTGACCCTGCCAGGCGTAGAGGCCAAGGGTTACCGGGAAAAGTTCGTTGCGGCTGAGCACCACCAGGGGTAAGAAGAAATTGTTCCAGATCGCAACAAACTGGAAAAGGAAAGCCGTCACCAGGGCAGGCCCCATTAGGCGCGTTACCATGGTAAAGAAGGTCCGTAACTCGCTGGAGCCATCCACCCGGGCCGCCTCCAACAGTTCGTCCGGCACTGATCCGGCCGCGTAAACGCGTGAAAGATACACCCCGAAAGGGCTTACCAGGCTGGGTAGTAAAACCCCCAGGTAGTTATTTGTCAGACCAATCTGGCTGAGCAAGAGAAACAGGGGCAATGCCAGCACTGCGCTCGGTATAAGCACTCCGCCCAGAATGATACTGAAGATCAACTCCCGCCCGGCAAACTGGTATTTTGCCAGGGCGAATCCGGCCATTGCTGAAATTATCGTACTAAGCAGGCCACCCAGACCGGCGTATATCAGCGAATTAAGGAGCCAGCGAAGATAGATCCCACCCTGGTACGTTGCCAACCGGTTCAAGTTTTCAAACAGGTTAAAATTGGAAAACCAGAAACCGAAACTGCCGTATAAGTCCCCTGTGTTCTTGGTTGAGGCAAAGAGCAGCCAGGTAGCCGGTAAAAGACAATACATGGTGAACGCGACCAGAAACACCAGCGTCAGAGTCCGCGAGCCAAGGGATGGCCCGGTCGCACTACGAGAAAAAGTTTTCATTATTTCTCCTTCCGATTGGTGAGTTTCATGAAGCCAAAGGAGAGAATGAACGTGAAAATGGCAAGGGTTACGGCCACGGCCGCAGCATAATTCGGATTGTTGGCACCAAAGGCGATATTATAGGCTGCCATGTTCGGGGTATATTTAAACGTGACATTGTTGGTCAATGTCCGGACTATCGTCGGTTCGGAGAATAGCTGCAAAGTGCCAATGATCGAAAAGACCGCCGTGAGGATGATTGCCGGAAGCACCAGGGGGATTTTTATCTTCGTATTGACAGCCCAACCGCTTGCGCCGTCTATCCTGGCAGCTTCGAAGATGTCGTGAGGCAAAGCCTGAAGGGCCGAGAAAATGATTAGCATATTGTAGCCCGTCCATTGCCAGGTTACGATGTTGGCGATTGACCACAGAACAACATCAGGACCGAGGAAATCTACCTTTACGTTTATTGCCTGCAAAGCGGCAATTATGGGACTTACACCGGGCAGGTAGAGAAAACTCCAGAGAATCGAGGCAACAATACCTGGTAGGGCATAGGGCAGAAAAGCCGCAAACTGAAAGAACTTCTTGAACATGGCAAAGGAAGAATCAAAGAGCAGCGCCAGAACCAGGGCAAAGAAGAGCATAACCGGCACCTGGACAACACCGAAGACCAGCATGCGCAAGACCCCGGCAATGAACTCCTGATCCTGAAGAGCCTGGGCATAATTTTCAAGCCCCGCGAACCGGGAGCCCGCAGCACCAATTCCCAGACCAGAACGAGTAGTTGCTTGCAAACTCTGCCAGATGGCATAACCTACCGGAATAAGCTGGAATACAAGAAATATCACCATAAATGGCGCTACAAAGAAGTATCCAACAAGATTTTTCCGGCGAAACCATGGCCGCCTGTGGTGCCTCGCGGCAAAAGCTTCTGTCGTAGAAATACTCATAACAACCCCATTTCTGTTTCTACCATTACCAGTAAGCCAACCACCGGGTAAAGGCCTGGTTGGCTCACTGGGTAGCTACACCTACCGGTGCTCACCCCAAAAATATTATTGAGTGACTTGAAGGCCCTTACTCTTCAGATCGGCGACAGTTTTAGCCTGAGCCTGATCCAATGCCGACGACAGTGTGCCAGACCCGTTAGTGGAAGCCGTAAATTGGTCCCCGATATCCGCATAAACCTGGTCAATTGTCGGTCCCCAGGTCCATGACGGATCTACATTTCCCGCAGATTCGGTGAAGATGTCATTGATGACCTGACCGCTGAAGTAAGGATTGGGCTGTTTCAAAACGGGTAGAGAACCACCGTCCTTGGTAGCCGGATAGATATTGTTACCTTTGATCATTTCCCCTACCGGGCCCGGGTCACTGTTAAGCCAGGCGCCAAACTCCACAGCCTCCTTGACATGTTTACTACCTTTGATAACGGCTACAGTCGAACCACCCCAGTTGCCCGAAACCTTAGAACCGGCGGTCCATTGCGGCAGATATGCCACGGCCCATTTACCCGAAGCGCCAGCCGCGTTAGTCGCCAGGGTTCCGGCCCCCCAGACCGCGCCAACCCAGGTGGCAATGTTTCCATCCAACAGGTCCTTGTACCAGGCGGGGTTGAAATCTGCCTCGACCTTTACCAGTTTGCGAGTGATAAGGTCTTGCCAGTAATCGGCCACCTTTTTGGTCTCGGCGCTGTTAATAGTCACCTGCCAGGCATCTCCTTTGGTCCCGAACCATTTGGCCTTGTTACTCCAGGCAAAACCAGCAAATTGGCCTGGTTGAGCGGGTGAGAATGAGGCGATGTATTTGGTTGGGTCCGCAGCATGGAGTTTTTCAGCCGCAGCTTTATACTCTTCCCAGGTTTTCGGGACTGCAAGGCTGTACTGGTCGAAGATATCTTTGCGGTAAAACAACCCCATAGGCCCAATGTCCTGGGGAATGGCGTAGATATCATTGCCAAGAGTGACCTGCTGGATAGTCCAGTCAATGAACTTGGCCTTGTATGGAGCGGCTTCCTGCGTAATCGGTTGGAGCGCACCGCCTACCACCAGACTGGTAACTAATTGGAATTCGATCTGGGCGAGGTCAGGACCACCACTACCGGCTGCTACGGCAGCCTTAACCTTGTTGTAATGGGGAGTACCGGATGTTGTTTGGGTATAATTAACCTTAAAATTCGTATGGGTCCTGTTCCAGAGATCGACTGATTCCTTACTCCCCAGTACCCAGGACCAGTATTCAATGGTTACTCCAGAAGTGTTGGTTCCAGCAGCGGTGGCAGCTCCGGCAGCAGTAGTCGCCCCTGTGGCGGCAGCAGTAGTAGCTGTCCCACCGGCTGCGGCGGTAGTAGCTCCGGCACCTGCGGCGGTAGTAGTAGCTCCGGCACCTGCGGCGGTAGTAGCTGAGGCCGGGGCAACCGTGTTGTCACCGCAGGCAGCTAAAAGGCCCGCAGCGGCCAGGGCACCCCCCGTCAAGGTGATGAATTTGCGGCGGTTCAGTCTTTTTTTAGACTCTTCAGACATAATCTCCTCCTTGAAAATTTGTATGACAAAATAATCTAGACACGTTAATACCGGTCAGAACATTCCAGTTAGCTCCATTGTCAACAATTGGTTATTAACTTTTTACTTCAACGAGAGGGTTAGATTTTCTTTGTCGGTCCGGTTGGATACTTTAAATCCCGATGGCAGCAAGAGTATTTGCGAAATCGTCGTACAATACCGGCTTAAGCCAGCTGCCGTCCACTTCCAGCCCCCACCTGAGAAGCACCGACTCGTAGGATGAACACAAAACGATTGGGATGTGACGGGTGACCGCGTCTGCCCGCAATTGACCCAGAACTTGAGTAGTATCTAATTCAGGGGTGTCAATATCCAGAATAACCGCCTTTGGGTGCCACTGCTTGGCCAGCGTTATGATTTCACTGGCCTTTGAAGTATTCAGCAGTTGGAAACCACTTCGGGCGGCATAACGCTGGATTAGATATCTAAATTGTGGTTCATCTTCTGCGAAGAGAATATACAGGAATAGCGTGCTCATAGGAACATATTGACAGATAAAAAATTTATTGTCTTGGACGAAACACTGTATTACTTGCACAATACAAAGTATAGTGAGCTTATGCAATATAAGGGATACTTAAAGTGGACTTGATAAAGTGGGTTTGATATTGAAATAAAAATGGTTCAGCTACTTTTCGGCAACCAACCTAAAACCGCCTGATAGATTACTTAAAGTATAATCTATGGCCCCGCCGGAAGGCGCTTGGTGATTTTCCCAGCTCACGTTGGAAAATCCTGCTGAAATACCCAATATCCGAGAAGCCTACCGCCAATGCCACTTCGGTTACAGTATGATCGACCCGCTCCAACAACTCACAGGCTTTCTTAATACGGAACCGGTTGAGAAAGGTCAAAGGGCTAATTCCAACTTCATGTTGGAAACAGTTGGTCAGATAATTTTCTGTTACCGACAGATATTGGGCCAAAAGTTCGCGTGTGATTGGTCTGTTGTAATTGGCGTGGATATAAGCAATTGCCCGGCGAACCAGCAACTGGGGGGCAGTACCGGGCCGGTTGGTCCGGTTCAAAACTCTCACTATTTGGGTTATGGTTTCCTCGGCACTGATTACACCCTTCTCAAGCACCATTACTACACTATGATTGAGCCGAACCATTTCCTCTTCAGTTAGCGCCTTGCCACTGAGTACAATAACCGGAATATCACGGGTCGCGGCATTTGCTCGAAGTACTTCCAGCGTACCAAACCCGTCTAGCTCTGGCATCATCAAGTTAAGAAGGATAAGATCCGGCCGCCGGTTTTGTACAATCTTCAATGCCTGGACCCCGTTATGGGCGTACAGGATACTACTATTCCGTATTGTAGATTGGACCAGGCGAGTATACATTTCTAGAATACTCAGGTCATCGTCTACCATGAGAATAACTGGCATCGCAGAAGTTTCTGCCTCCGGAGCGACTAAAAGCTGCCTGAATTGCGCCAGGTCCAGTGATAAACTATTATGCCCCAATTTCAAAGTTAAGGGGCAGTCCCCGGTTGTGGACAAGGAATAGGAGAAAATAGGTATATGCTGCATGGGTGGTTGGTCTTGCAAGTTATGGATAATGTCCCAGCCCGGATTAGTTCCCAGGCGTTGGTCTACGAGTATAGCATCCGGTGGTGAAGAGACAAAGTGTTGTTGCCTCCCGGCTTTGTCACCGGGAAGATAAACTATGACTTCTAGATCCTGCGTTTGTAAAGTCTCTTTCACTGTTTCAATATTTTTGGTCTGGTCTGTTACCAGCAGCACCACTGGCTTGTGAGGTTGCCTGAGGTTAGACGGCTGAGGCGCTTCGAGAAGGGGAAGGGTGAACCAGAAGGTCGCACCCTCACCTTCAACCCCGGAAGAACGCAGGTAGATTTTACCTCCGTGAAGTTCGACCAGGTGGCGACTGATCGCCAGACCCAGACCTAAGCCACCATACCCCCGGCTTGTGGTTCGCTCAGACTGACTGAATTCATCGAAAATCAGATGCTGTTCTGACAGGGGTACCCCAATCCCAGTATCGCTTACAGCGACGGAAAGTTGGTTGGCAATTACTTCAATAGTGAGAGTAATTGTTCCATATGCCGTGAACTTGATAGCGTTGCTGATAAGATTAAGGGTGATCTGGCGGAGGCGGGTGCGGTCAGCGAGCACCATTGGAGACTGGTCCGGCAGCACGATTTGCCAGCTTAGGCCTTTATCACGGGCAAGTTGCCCACCCGTGATAAGCACCGGTTGGAGGGCCTCTATTACATTTAAGGTTTCGAGTGAAAGACGAAGTTGACCTGCCTGGTTGCTTGTGAGGTCTAACACGTCCCGGATCAAAAGCCCCAGGTGTTGGGCACTCCCGTTAATCCTTTCAAGGTCCTGACGTGGGGCAATTTTACCTTCCGCTTGTTCGCGCAGGACAAGTTCACTCAATCCAACAATCACACTCAAAGGCGTACGTAGCTCGTGACTGACCATCGATAAAAATTGGGTCTTGAGTTGATTTGCTTCTTCTGCCAACCGGCGGCCTTCCGCTGCTTCATTATAAAGTTTGCAATTTAACAATGCGGCTGAAACATGTCTGGTAATAGCCCCATATAAATCGATGCGACCGGCGTCATAGGCAATGAATCCTATCTGCTTATCCTGGAAGAAAAGTGGTGTTATCAACAGAGAATAAGGTTCTGCGGCAGGATAAATGTCGCCGGGTGGAAAAGCTCTGGTGAGAAAACGACGGTATATTAAATCCCTTGATAACGGGTCAAGTACCCATAAATTACACCAGGCTGGAATATCATCGTCTTCACGGTCAGGTTCAAACATGGCAAGCCGGACGTGCCGGATACCGATATCGGGTAGGCGGGTTTCCAGGATTCTCAGCACTTCCGCCGGGTCCGTAGTTGCCAACAACTGGTCTGTTATCGTACCAAATTTGTCTGTAACTGTTTCAAGTTCTACCAGGGAGTGGGCTTCATGTTGCCGTTCATGTTCGATTATCACCTGTCGCGCTTCGTCAATTAGTTTGTAGCCTATTTCCATTGAAACCATATGAGTGGCGGTTATGTTCAAAGCGCCGTGGAACCGGGCAAGCACCGAAAGAGCACTTTGAAGTAAATATGGCCCATCACCAACTGCTTGCACATAGCGTAAAATATCTAAAAGGGTGGTTAGAAACGGAGCGTCATTTCCATCTCCGGCACTCGTTAAAAATGAGTCTATTAGTAAAAGAAACCACCGGGCAAGCTCTTCCTGGTTGAGCCGGTAAGACTTCGCCCGCGCAGCTTCCGTCATTAGCTGAGCCAGTTGGTTTTTTGTACTAACAGACCAGGGTAATGATGATGCAACTAATTTAGCCCCTTCTGTCGGGTAAGGCTGACAACCACAAGAACGCCTGATTACAAGATGGGTTGGAATAGGTACAATTTTAGGTTCAGATGACTTTCCTTCGATGGATTTAAGCAACAATTCGACTGCCTGAAAACCTAATTCGAAAGTTTGAAGGTGAACCGTGGTGATAGGGGAAGTTTGAGCTTCGGCAGCCAGGCCATCATCTACACTGATTACAGCTATATCTTCGGGAACCCGATACCCGGCGTCTTTCAATACCTGAATCGCGCCAATTGCCGAGGTAAGATTGCTGGCTACGAAGGCAGTAAAGGACTGGGAGCGGTTCAGTAATTGTTCCATAGCTAATTTGCCCCCATGAACAATATGCTCTCCATAGGCGACCAGGTTAGGGTCTGGGTGCAACCCTAAAGTTTGCATGGCAGTTTGAAACCCCTCTAACCTGAGCAAACTATCACCTGTACCATTTTTGTGGCCGGCAATGTAAGCGATATGACGATGACCATGTTGCCAGAGATGTTCAACAGCCTGGAAAATACCATTCATACTGTCGGTAACAAGCGATGTACCCCGTTTATCTAGTTGGGTAAATACCATTGGAAAGCCATTTGCATTCAGTTCATCCAAATATTCCGAACATTGATATTGCGGTATTGGAGGCATCACTATTAAACCGTCAGTATTCCATGAGCCGACCGGCACAAAGGTAGTTTCAGGTGAAATAATGGGCCAGGCTGGGATAATTCGATCCTGGCGGGTTGTGATAGTAAGTCCGCACCCCATTAGTATATTGCAGTTATAGGCTTTGGCTGAAGCAAGTATGCCCTGATAGACCGAGCGGGCAAAATCGTTAAGAGTGTTACTCTCGTAGACCGGATAGCCTACAAGCACCCCAATGGTTCGAGGAAGTGGCATAGTCATCAACTCCTCTAGGTTTGAATATACAAGTTTTACAAAAGCGGCTAAACTTTTACTGCCAGACCAAACCTCTTAAGTACTAAATAGAATGATTATGATATTGATACTATTAGTTAGACGTAATATAAAGAGGGAAGGCTATAATAATTAACATCAACTATGTACTCTCTTATTCTAATACTTTCTACCTGAAAGATTAGTTATTTCCGGCCGGGCCACTCAAGACCGGCCCGTTTAGACTCTCAAAGATTATTTCCAGTAAGGCATGGTAAATAGTGGCCTGGACCTCCTGAATACGCGGTACCTGCTCGCTGGGAACCACCAGGCTGAAGTCCACCGATGGGGAGCGGGCCATTTTCCCACCGTCGTACCCGGCCAGGCCGATAGTCAGCAACTTTTGCCTCCTGGCCTGGTCGAAAGCGGTCAGGATATTGGCCGAATTGCCGCTGGATGAAATGCCAAAGGCAATATCGCCCGGCTGGCCGTAGGCAATTATTTGCCGGGTAAAGACGTTATCAAAACCGACATCGTTAGCAACGGCGGTTACCATAGCCGTATTATGAGCAAGGGCCAGGGCTGGCAGCGGTTTCCAGCCGGGGCGGACCGGGTTGTTAAGCTGGGTCACCATATCCAGCGCGTCGGTGGAACTGCCCCCGTTGCCAAAGACCAGGAGTGCCCCGCCCTGCTTGAACGCCTGGGCCATGGCCCGACCGGCCGCTATAATTTGGGCGCCTGCTTCTGTAAGTACGCGCTGGCGGAGTTTTACCAGGTCCAGGCTTTTCTCAACAGTCGAAGAGCGCAACTGTTCCAGCACATCTTCAAGGCTGGCCTGCTCGACCTCAAACAGGTAGGGATAAAATAAACGGTCGTAATCCGACCCGGCGGAATCACTCATTTAAAGTTACCTCCAGTCCTAATCCATCCGGCTTTCCTCAGAGAAACGCCCGAGGGCTACCCCGCCGTGAACCAGCAGCATTTCGCCGCACTCTACCGGTTCCACCAGGCTGATATCCACCTCTGTCCGGGAACCTTTTATTTCTACCAGGGCTGTAAATTGCTCAAGGTCAATCTTAAGCACTTTCGCCGGTAAAGCTTCGTCCGAACAGGTGACACAATGCCCGGTGTCATCCGGCAAGCACACCAACTGGGCCTGGGGAATGCTTTCGCTATTCATCTTACTCTTTTTCCTTCCTCATACTTGCAGGAGTCCTTCGTGTTCAAAATAAACGTGGACCAGTTCCCACAGGATATGGTAAAGAGTGCGGTGAGTTTCCTGGATAATCCAGGGGTCAGAATCGCCGACCACAAAGCAAAAATCTATGCCGGGTTGGACGGGAAGACTACTGTTGCCGCCCGTAAAAACCACGGTTAACAGGCCTATCTCATGCCCTACTTGCAGTGCCTCCAACAGGTCGCGGTCACCTTCCGGCCCGGTAGAAACACCTACGGCAATATCCTGGGGCCGGGCCAGCACGCGCAGGCGGTGCGCAAAAGGGCTGCTCGTTCCGGCCTGGCCGGGTTGGGCGAAGCGCGGCGAGATTTCTTCACCGAGCGCCAGCCCCGGAAAGGCTCGCTTGCCCACGGTCACCGGATGCACAAACTCCACCGCCACGTGCTGGGCATCCGAAGCCGCCGCCCCGGACCCAAAAGAAAGCAACCGGCCTCCCCGGTGGAACCGCCGGGCCATCTCGCGGCAGGCCTGGGCTACCCGGCTCGATTCGTTTTTGAAGAAGCTTTCAGAGACGGCCATGCTTCGCTCAAAACGGGACGTTATCAAAGTATTGAACTGGTCTGCCTGGTCCGGCAAGCCTATTGGGGATGAATTGGGTTCCATGTAATTCCTCCTGGGTTCCGGCTCACTAAATCTCGCTTTGCTGGAGCATTACCATTTCATCTTCGATTACATCTCCCATTTGTGCTCCTTATTCCCAGCAGGGCGGCCACCCCCGTCAAACAGGCGGCCCAGGCTGGAGCAGCAGGGGCTGTTAATTCCGCTGGCAATCATCCGGGGCGGCTTACTGCCTCGTTAGATAGGGCGTTACAGGCCAGGTGATACCCACCCGGCCCTTTAACCGCCAGGATAGTACCGCTAAGCTGCCGGGCGGCCTCCACCGGGTTAGCCGCTTTTAAATCTTTTCTGTGAGCGTACAGCAAGCTAACCTGCGGCCCGCAAACCGGGCAGGTGTTGGGTTGAGCGTGAAAGCGCCGGTCCAGCGGGTTATCATACTCCGCCTGGCAGGTCCGGCATGTTCTAAAGGGGGCCATGGTTGTTTTATCGCGGTCGTAAGGGACATCTTTAACGATGTTAAAACGAGGACCGCAGTTGGTGCAGTTGATAAAGGGGTAAGCATAGCGCCGGTCAGCCGGGTTGAAAAGTTCTTCCAGGCAGTCATCACAGGTAGCGCTATCCGGGGCAATCAGGGCCAGGCGGCGCGCGCCGGACCGGCTGTGGCTAATTATAAATGAGGCGCTTCCAACCACAGGCAAACTTTCAACCAAAAGAAAGTGTATCCGGGCCAGTGGTGGAGTGCGGGTTGTTAAAACTTTTTTGAAGGCATCAAGGGCCGCAGGCGCGCCTTCAATCTCGATATTTACGCCGCTGCTATCATTAAAGACAAATCCGCTCAGCCCTAACTGCCGGGCCTGGCCGTAGACGAAGGGCCGGAAGCCAACACCCTGGACAATTCCCTCAACTATGATGCGCCACCGCTCTATAGTAGGATTAACTGAGGTCGCCATATTTGCCTCGATTTAAAGTGTACAACTCGTATAAAAATTATACCATATTAACTTAATTCCGCTTAATAAATAGAGCGGATTAACAACTTTCCCTTTCTCTAAAAACCAAATAAGGCTCCAGTATAAAAATTAAATAGTCGCAGTAGAGAACTCGAATGAAAAGTAAAGAACATTGGTGGGAAGCCTACCTGAAGATCATCCATACTCCAGGCTACTTTCCACTCCAGGTGGGCCAGCTAATCTCGAACTTTGGCGATACTTTAAATTATATTGCCCTGGTATTCCTGATTTCCGGGCAAGGGCTGGCCGTGCCCGGCCTGATTATATTTGAAGTAATACCTTACATTTTACCCGGTTCAGTGGCCGGGGTCGTTATTGACCGGGTAAATCGCAAGACAGTGCGGGTACTCGCGGATATATTTAGAGCCTTATTGGTGCCGGGCTTAATATTTGTGGTTCAAACCGTCAGGATTTCTCAAGCTGCCGGATTAGTTTGCTTACATTGCCCAGACAACATGCTCCCTGTGGATTGCGCAAGTCGCAGACGCACTGCTCGGCCTTAATACCCGCTTTAATATCTGCCAGGATCGCCTGACGGTGGTCAGCAGTAGCGGCCCGAATATTACCAGAAGTATGCTGAAAGCAATAGCATACCGGTACCTCAAGGTTATCAGGCTCTTTTTGGTAGACTCTTTCCCGCAACTCATCAACCCTGAAGGTCTGTGTGCCGTCCGCCGTGAAGTAAACAACCGGACAATCTTTATCGGCACAAAAAAAATGTTCGGTGTTACGTACTGAGCGCAAACTAACTTTCAGTAAAGCTTTTACAGTTTGAATTTGCACCGCTTTACCCGGTTTGCCACTGACCGGGCACCTGCCTGTTGCCGGGTTGTTTGTAACGGGGTCACTTTGTTTGCGGGCCTCGAACTCAAGTAGCCGCTGTTTATATTCTGGCAAAGTAGCCTCTCCTTCCCTGATATGCGTCTCACCCCTAAAAGGAGCTTAAAACCTGGGATACTATTTACATAGTAAGGACATGTATTTGATTATGCGAGTTAGATCGTCAAATTTAAACTGGCTAAACCCTGGTAAAGAGCCTGGCTGAAAATACCGCTTGAAGTGGCTGTCTAATCTAGAGAATTTCAGATATTAATCACTTCTGCCTGATTTAGGACTAGCGTTTGTTCACCACTTATGCTATAACAAATTAAAGAGATAAGAATAAAAAGTGAAGCGGAGTAAAAAAATTTATGTACGACCTGACTGGTTTTGCTAACCGTAAAGGAAAAACTTCTGTAAAGTACGAACGGGCATACATTGCCGCTAAAACTTTGATCGCCTATTTTAATCTGCATCAAAACCCCTGGGAAATGGTAGATGTCGGGCAACTATTAGAAAACTATGATTTACGCTTCCTGGAGCTTCCCGAAGCAATCTGGGGATTTACCCTTCAACTGGACGATACGGCCACAACCATTGCCATAAACCAGATGCTGGCTGCCGATCAAGCGCGCTATGTCGCCGTACACGAAATCGGCCATATCGCCTGTGCGCACCCCAACCAGTTTCACAATTGTTTACAAGAAAAATGGCACCAAAACCAGCAAGAGTTTGAAGCAAACATTGTAGCGGCTTATCTTTTGCTTCCTCATCTGGTGATGGCAACTACATTACCACCTTATACCCCTTCTCTTTCGCTTAGTGATCCTGAGATTGAAGATATCGCAGGGCACTACCTGGTGCCGCACGATCTGGTTATCCTCCGGCAGGAGTTATTTAATCTTACCGGTTATTAGGAACCTCTTAGTTTAACCATAATTCAAATTTAATCTAAAATCTTTTAGCTTTTGCAGCTTTATTTCTTTCACCGGTAAAACTGGGTCGAGTATAGGCCCAAAAACTTACCCGACCCCCTTTATTCTAATTTTCGTTCAATTTTCTGAACTTCTGGTGTTTTATTAAAGTCTCCACTGCAATTATTGCTAAAGATAATTAAGGGGATATGTCCCTTTAATTTGGAAAAATTCATTTGGACTCACATTTATTATCAGGTAAATATGGAAAACCCGGTTTAAGCTAATTCAGGCCGGGCGCGTCTGTCCCAGGCCCATTGTAGTCTTATAGCCGGTCCCGCAATAGAGGCTAAAGTCGGCCAGGGCGGCCAGTTGGGCGGCTTGCGGAGAAAGGCCCGCCTCCGCCCCACTGATTTTGTAAGCGCAATAGCCGGTGAACCCTTTTTGCAAGTATTTCGGAAAGCGAAGGGTAGCCGTTTGCAACTCGTAATCCGTAACCAGCACCCGCTGTTCGATAAATTTTTGCAATTCCAGCCAGGTGGCCTCTTCCAGCTTTAGGGCATCCGGGGCATACAGGTTCCAGCTTCGCCGGAAGCTGGCCCAGACGTCCACCGGTTGAGGGAAAAGTAAAAAGCGTTTCTCGTTTCCCTCGTTGCGGCTGAAAGCGGTTGGAGAGACAAAGTTCAGCCGGAAAGTAGCGCGGGGCGGGCGGGCGGCCAGGCTGGCCCAATCAGTGAAAGCCGCCCAGCCGGTGGGGTCGGATTTGGGCGTGGAAAGCAGGCGTTCCAGCCGGAACCGGGCGTTTCCCAGGCGCAAAGATAGGGCGGGAGTCTCCAAAAAGTGGCGCGTCAGGGTTTGCCAGAGCGGCCCGCCATCCAGCAGGGTAAAGCGCAAACGGCAGGACTGGCCGGTCCGCAGGGCCAGGGTATCGCCTTCGAAGCGGCCTCCGCTGAGCGGCGAGACAGTAAAAGGCCGGTAGCCCGGTTCGTTGTGCAGGCGGGCGGCCAGGTCAGGGTCAACCTGCCCGACCAGGTCCAAAAACAAGGCGTGAGCCTGGTGTCCCATTGTCGCCGGGATAGTCGCTGGAGTCTGGGCGGTCAGTTCCAGTACTACTGAATAAAGCAGACTCATTTTGAGCTTTCCCCACCAAAATAGGCCAGGTTGGCCGGTAGAAAAACATCCCCTCCAGTTTTCTTTCCACTTACCTCATAACATGGGCCTTTGGTTACGGCATTTATCAGCAAGCTAACCGGCGGCATATTTACCAGGTCGAAATTTACTAATCCAGCTATTGGCAGGTCCAGGGGATTAAGCGGACAGGCAATTTGTACCGGGTCAGGAGGCTGTACAGCTTTATATTCCCCGGCCCGGGTAACTACTAATTCGGCTTTGCTCATCCACTTCCCAAGCCGGAGCCAGCGCGGCAATTCCAGTGGTTTGGGACTGAAAATGAAAAATTCAAACCGGGAGTCGGGCGCAAGCTCTTTAGCCCGCCCATAAACCACCCGGTTATTGATGACCTGGGGTGTAAAGCTATAAAATGCCGGGTCACCCAGCTTGAAAGTATTAAAAACGAAACTGTATTCAAGCGGGTAAGCCGGTGTAATATAAATTTCCCGTTCCCTGGCCAGATAAGTTAAGTCGGCCTGGTAGGTTGGAACCTGGTCGGCATTGAAATAGGGCCGGCGCAAATTTAAGGCTGCTCCCAGGGCATAGGTCAGCCCATAGTTGTGGAGATAGCGCTCGGTTTCATAGAGCC
>JAQBPB010000113.1 GCA_028287745.1 Chloroflexota bacterium | reverse complement strand
TTTTTTCATCAATTATGTGAAAGACTTCCGGCAGCAAGCGGCCCGCCGCTTCCGCCTGGGACCAACCGGTAAACTTTTCGGCTACCGGGTTAAGTAAAACCACCCGGCCCTCGGTATCGGTAGTTATGACGCCCTCCCCGATACTGCGCAAGGTCACTGCCAGGCGTTCTTTCTCGGCCGCCAGGGCTTCGGCTACCTGCTTGCGTTCGGTAATATCAACACTTACCCCGACTGTTCCAATCATTTCGCCGTTGGAGTTCTTTAAAATAGTAACTATCAGGTGCGACGCCATCACCGAACCATCATTGCGCTTGACCAGGTATTCACCCTCCCAGACCCCTTTTTCCATCAGGCTCCGGTAAATCTCCTGGTGAAGGTCTGGACTGTTATAACTTTCCAGGGCGGTAAATACCTGACCATCCTTATTGTGCATTTCATCGGCAGTGATCTGGTAAAAAGACTCGGCAAACTTGTTCCAGTAAATTATTTTACCTTCCATGTCGGTCGCTACCACGGCGTTATGGACCTGGTCAAGTAAGGAAGCCTGGAAAAATACCTGGGCCTCAGCCTGCTTGCGTTCGGTAATATCAATTACAACCGTAATAAAGTATTTTGGCTGGCCGTCTACGCCGGTTACCGGAGAAGTATTGGTATTACACCAGAGAAGCGAACCATCCTTGCGGATATACCGCTTATCCTGCGAATAATTTTGCAGCTTTCCCTGCCAGAGTTCTTCAAATTGCAGCAAACCTTTAGCCCGGTCAGCCGGGTAAGTCAGGTCAACAAAATTGAGTCCGGGCAGTTCCGCCTGACTGTAACCAAACATTTCCGCTAATTTGCGGTTGGCCAAGAGACATTGGCCGTCCCGGCGGACATAGGTAATACCAACGGAGAGCTGGTCAAAAGTCGCCTTTAAACGCTGTTCGGTTTCATGCAAAAGGGCATCCGAAGTAAATTGCTGCTCCAGCAATTTCTCCAGCCGCTGGCTGCGGGATTTTAACACATTGGTAAGGCTGCGGGCGGGAACCAGCAAGCTAACGGCGATTGACGGTAGGCTTACCGTAAGAAAGACCAGGTTACAAAAGTCCGCAAGGTCCTGGCTGAAATTTATCGGCGGCTGGTACAACTTGAGGTTGTTCTGAAAGTAAAAAAGGAAGACACAGACAATTATCCAAAAAGTGGTCAACAAAATAACTTCGATTGTTTGCAATAAAATAGCCGCTATCAGTATATTAAGTACTATAAGCAGCGGGACCAAGAAATCAGTGCCGATCAGAAAATAGGCATACGCCAGGCTCAGAGCGTTAGTAAATAATAGAAGCTGGGCGGCGCCTCTATGTAGTCTTTTAGCAGCAAGCTTATAACTTATCAGTGAAATTATTATATTTAGCAAGCTCAGGAAGACCAGCGATAGGCTGAAAGAATCCCTGTTATTGATTAAAACCAATAGCGTGATAAGTAAGGCCATAACATCAACGCCAAAGATAACAGTGGAAAATACCTGGACCAGGTGGGTTAGTCGCTGGCGCTCAACCTCTTGCAAAGCAGCCATTTCCGCTCGAAAAGGCCCGGCTGTGTCAGGTAAGAATTCGTTTAAAACCATCGGGATATTCCTATAATCCTGGTTTCCAGTTTTGAAAATTTCCTTGCCAAGTTTCCCGGCTGCTAATTCTAGCATATCACAATTTAGCGCTATCATAAATAGTACTAAAATAAACTTGTTACTTTCAAGTTTTACGATTACGAAGAAGGCCCAATAAGATAAGTACGAACTCAATGTGATAAAATAACCTTAAATTGGCGGGTATGATTTTCCTGCTTATGAAAAAGCAGCAACACTCAATGAAGAGAAAAGAGGAGAAATTTTCAATGAATACCACCGATCCGCAAGCAGCTAAACGGGGCCGGGATGAAATAAACCTGCAATTGAATGAAACCGAGCGAGAGATTATGCAGGTCATCCGCGATTTCGCCCGCAATGAAGTTAAACCGCGGGCGGCTGAAATAGATGCGACCGCCAAATTCCCGGAAGACCTGGTCAAGAAGATGGGAGAACTGGGTCTGATGGGCCTGCCTTTGCCGGAAGAATACGGCGGTCTGGGCCAATCCTATATTCTTTTTGCGCTCATGATCGAAGAGCTTTGCGCGGCCTGCGCCACTACCGGCCTGGTCCCGGATGTAAATATCTCGCTAGGAGCCGAACCTATTCTGATGTTTGGGACCGAGGAACAAAAACAGCGCTGGCTGCCCCAGATGTGCAGTGGCGAGAAGCTGGGAGCGCTGGCGATTACCGAACCGGGTGCCGGGTCGGACGCCGCCGGTATCAAGACGACCGCCGTCCGCGATGGGGACGAGTATGTAATTAACGGCTCGAAAGTGTTTATCACCCTGGGCGGGGTTGCCGAAACTTATGTAACCTCAACTGTGACCAATCCCGAACTTAAAGACAAGCACCGCCATATGACCGATTTTGTGGTTGAAAAAGGCACCCCCGGTCTGTCGTTCGGCCAGCCCATGCACAAAATGGGTATCACCGGGTCGCCGACCGTCGAAGTATTTTATGATAACGTGCGGGTCCCGGTCTCGCACCGGCTGGGCGAAGAAGGTGACGGCTTCAAGATTACCATGGATACGCTGGACGCCGGGCGCATTGGCGTGGCGGCCCAGGCGGTAGGTATTGCCCGTTCAGCCCTGGAAGACTGCCTTGAATACGCCACCCAGCGCAAGCAGTTCGGCTCGGCGATTACCTCTTTCGAGGGCATCCAGTTTATGCTGGCCGATATGGCAACCGCGATTGACGCGGCCCGCCTGCTGACCCTGCGGGCGGCTTACCTGCACAACCAGGGCCTGCCCTGCGCCAGGGAAAGTTCGATGGCAAAACTCTTCGCCGGGGATACGGCCATGAAAGTGACAACCGATGCCCTGCAAATCTTTGGCGGTTACGGTTACATCAAGGAGTACCCGGCCGAACGCCACATGCGGGATGCCAAGATTACCCAGATTTATGAAGGTACCCAGCAAATCCAGCGGCTGGTCATCGCCCGCGACTTGCTCAAAAAATTGCGCGCTTAAGCCTTACAGGCTGGCCGGACCTGTAACTACAGGCCCGGCCAGCCTTTTCCGGAAGGAACAACCACTTGCAATCCTTTGAGGACCGGCAGTCCCAATTACAATACGAAGTCTACCTGGCCCTGGGTGGAAACCTGGGTGACCGCCCGGCCAACCTGCAAGCCGCCCTCAACCATTTGCAAGCCGGGGGCCATTTTGAGATAAAAGAACTTTCGGCGCTTTACGAAACGGCCCCGGTGGGCTATGCCGACCAGCCGGATTTTTTAAATATGGCCCTTAGAGCCAGGACCGATTTGGAACCGCTGGCCCTGCTGGCTTATCTCAAAGAAGTTGAAGCGACCCTGGGCCGCCAGCCCAACTTTCGCAACGGCCCGCGCCCGATTGACCTGGACATTATCTTTTATAACGGCCTTGTCCTGGACGAACCCGCCCTCCAGATACCCCATCCCCGCCTGCGCGGGCGCGGTTTTGTCTTAAAACCGCTGCACGACCTGGCCCCGGACTATATTCACCCGGTCTATCACCTGGACGTAGCCGACTTGCTGGCCGAAGTAAACCTGGCCGAGGCCGGCATCAAACTTTTCCAGCCGGACCGCCCGCTGGTAATTCCTGGAACCTCCTGACGGGTCATTTTCCAGCGCAAAAACTCCCTTGAAGTGCAACCAACTCCCTTTTTGCAATTCATTTATACTTCAATTAAGCGAAATAAGAAATTATTAATTAAATGAAAGCGCCTGGTGTAAAACAGGTCAGTTGAATTATTGATTTTTAATACAAACTAAGATAGAGTTAATTACCGGATATCTTACTCTTACTTTTTCTCGCTATTTCCCCACCAATGCGAAATAGTTTCACCTTTATGCCAAAAGGTTTATCTCATGCACAAACAAACAGCAACTCAACTCATTCCGAATACGGACAAATCCGACAGCCCCAGGATTAATCAGGGCAGCTCTTACTCACCAACTGCCAGCGCAAGCTACCAGGCCATTAAAAACCAGGCGGGGCCGGTTAAACCCGCCGATGTTCTGCGCTTGCAGCAGACGGTGGGCAACCAGGCGGTGCAGCGGCTTTTGGCACAGCGGAGTAAGCTAAATCCCAACCCGGCAGCCGGGACGCTCCAGCGAGAGATAATGTCAATCAAGGAATTTCAAAAGCTAACTGCTATTCGCGCGGCCAGCCGTAATAAAATTAAGGTAGTGGATAAAGCCCTGACGGAGTTTCACAAAAAAGGGGAACTCTTTGGCAAATCCAGCCAGTACTTAACCGCTTTGCTGGAGAGCATCGAAAGCTGGCTTGAAGTCAGAGGGACCGAGAAAAAGAATGGGCGCCGGGCGGGGGTGCTGGAATTGCAAGCCCAGGCCCGGGCCGAAAAAGACCTGGTGGGCGAGCAAGCCGTGGTGGAACCACCAAAAGTTAAAGCTTCGAGTGAAGGTGGTACGCTAACCGCGCCAGGTAAAAATGCCACTTTTGATGACTTTGACGGCAAGCAATACCGGGTTTTCGGGCGAAAACCGAACCGGATTATTGAAGAAGTCAAAAAGAAAATTGTAGATGATAAACCGGTCTATTTTGCCATTGGCCAGGTTACGGACTTCCAGTCTACCATGCCGGTGGTCCGTTATTATGACAACCCGGTTAGCCTGGGTGATTGGTATCCCAGGGTCACCCACCTGAATGGCATGAACGTTAAACCGCAATCAGGCATTGATAGCGCCCTGGCCCTCCAGGAGTCTATCAACCAGACCCTGGATGAAAAGATGCAAGAAAACGGCGTAGCGTTGAACCAGGACGCGGTAGACGTGCTTTATACTTACAGCGCCCAGCGCGGCGAGGGGCTTTCCGGGTTTGCCGGGGATGTTTTTGATTGTCTCAAGGGTAAAGTCGGGATGGATGATACCGTTACCCTTTCCCAGACTGATTTGATGCTTGAAGCGGTCAATAGGAAGAAACGGACTACTGTTTCGGCCCACAGCCGTGGAACGATAAAGACGGATAACGCGGTTCGCAATGCACACAAACAACTGGTCGAACTTTATGCGGTTGCGGCCAGAAAGGAACCCGAAGTTATTAAAAAGGCCAGGGAACTGGCCCACTATATAGCCAATAATGGGATGGGTTTTGATTTCCAGACCGCTTTAAGTCTGGCAATTGAAGGCCAGGCCCAGCAATTTGCCGATAAGCTGGCCCGCGAAAACATGGATAAATATATCCAGTTGGTGTACGCCGGAAATGCCGTAAGCTATCCTTCGTCGGTCCTGCCTGTGGAAATGTTTGTAGGTAGCAGCGATGTGGTCAGCCTGGGAGTAGGCACTTATACTAAAGCCGGTGCAAAAATCGCTTCGGGCAATTCTAAGACCAAGCTGAACAAGCAGTCCGGCGGTCACAGCTTTACCGGAAACTACGCCAGGCCGGTTGGACAAACTATCGGCATTGACATCATGGGACGGCCAAAGCCGGAGGAAGATAACTAGGAACAAATGGCACTTAGAGAAGATTTAAGCCAGGCTCTGGCGGTAATGAGCCGGGCTAAAGATACCCAACTGGCCCTGGATGAAAACGGTTGGGGCCAAATCCCCGTTGCAATGCCTGATACCCTGGTTAAGCTTAGCAACGGCCAGCTCATAGTTGAGGTGGTCCTTTCTAAAACGGCTAAATATTTTACGCTGCTTACTCCTTTAGCAGTCTTAAAGGAACAGCCGTCCGCCGCTTTTTATGAAGCGCTATTTTACCGGCAGTTTTACGCCGACCAGGTAAACGGGGCCGGTTTTGGGGTCAGTGCCGGGGGCAATAACGACCGGTTGGTGGCCCTTTACCACTGGCCGCTTGCCGCCATAACCCCGGAGCAGTTCGGCGGACTTTTCCAGAACTTTGTAATGGCCGCCCTCGGCCTGATTAACGAGTTAAGTGAAATGTCCCGGCAGGAACCGGCTGTGGTCCTGGTGCATCCTGCCGGAGATTAGGCCGCCGCGAACGGGAGAAGTTAACAGGGCAATTTCCCAGGGGCTAAAGCCCGGCCTGCCGCGCCCTTTGCGGCTTGAAACTAAGCCACCGGTCCCCGGCAATTAAAAAGCTCTGCTTCCCGATTGGAAGCAGAGCTTTTTAGTGGGGAAAATTAGATTAGCCTTCGTAAAGGACGCCGTCTTTCATGGTAACCCGGCGGTCGCACAAAGAAGCGATTTTGGAGTCGTGGGTAACTATGCAGACGGTCAGACCCAGGCGGCGGCGCAGGTCGGCCAGCAATTCTAATATTTCCTGGCTGCGATGGCTGTCCAGGTTGCCGGTCGGTTCGTCACCCAACAGCAAGGCCGGTTGGTTAGCCAGGGCGCGGGCAATCGCCACACGTTGTTGCTCGCCACCGGAAAGTTGAGTCGGCCGGTTATTCAAACGATGGCTCAGGCCAACCATGTCGAGCAATTCCCTAGCACGCTCTTCCGGTTTGAACTGGGGCTTTTTATCGAATTGGATCGGCAGCATTACGTTTTCAAGAGCGGTCAGGGTCGGCACCAGGTTAAAGAACTGGAAAACGAACCCGATGGTCCGGTTGCGGACCTGCGCCAGTTGTTTTTCTTTTAACTTGCTGATGTCCTGGCCGTTAATAAAGACCTGGCCGGTGGTCGGGGTATCCAGGCCGCCGATAAGACCCAGCATAGTGGTTTTACCGGAGCCGCTGGCCCCGACAATCGCAACCATTTCGCCCTGGTTAACCTGAAAGTTAACCCCATTTAGAATGGTTAATTTTTGTTCGCGATTGAGTTTTACTTCTTTAGTGATGTTACGGACTTCGATTATAGCCGGTCCGCTGGGCTGCAACAGTGTTTTGCTTTCATTTATAAAAGGTTCGGTTTGCATTTGTAAAAGGACTCCTTTCAAAGAGTATAAGTAGCCGGAAAAGATTTAGACAGTGCCAGTAAGAGGACCGGTAGCGAGCGAATAACCTTTTCAGGAACCCGCTACCGGCTTCGTACTACCGGCTACTCATAACGTAACACCACTAAAGGTTTCTCCCTGGACGCGCCCCAGGCCGAGCCGAAGGTCGCCAGCAGCGACAGTCCGACCGCCAGGCCTAAAAGGCCAATAGTTACGACGGGTGAGATGGATAGCACAGCCGGGTTATCGGCGGTACCAAATACGCCGACCAGCGCTGAGGCAATCCCGGAGGCCAGGGCAAAGCCCAGCACCGCTCCCAGGAAAGCTACAATGTTGGTTTCCCAGCTGATGATCTGGAAAACCCGGCTGCTATCCGCGCCCAGGCTCTTCATTACACCCATTTCAGTCCGGCGCTCCAGCACGGCGAGAGCCACGTTGTTGGCAATCAATACGCCACCGGCGATCAGGCTCAACATCGCCAGCAGGACCGGGAAAGCGGTAATCTGGTCAATAATCTGGTTAAAGATATTGGTAATGAACGACAGATCGGTTGCTTCCTTGCCCATGCTTGATTGAATGAAAGTCTTGGCCTGTTCCAGCTGGGCCCGGTCGACATTGATCGTAAATTGGGTCATATTGCCGGGCAGCGTTTGAACCCGGGTATAAGTGGTTGCGGCCGGGCCGAGAGAAACCAGGAAATTCTTCTGCTCAACAATGCCGCTGACTGTCAGGGTAAACGGCTGGCCGTTACTGAGGTCCTGGTAGACCAGTTTGTCGCCTACTTTGAGGCCGTAGTTATCCCTGACATCTTTACTAATTACCACCTGGTCATCATTGGTAAAGTTAGCACCCTCGACCAGCTTAACCATACCTCCTACATCCTGGGAAGAAAGACCACCCAGGAAAGCCAGGTCACCATTACCGAAGCCGTCATTCCGATTCTGGTTTTGATCCGGGTTCTGGGCATCCTTTTGCAACTTGCGGGCAATCAGTTCCTGGGCACTTACGCCGCCGCCACTGATCATCCGGACATTAGACCGGGCAAAGGTCACATAGTTCAGTTGGCCCGGAACCTGTTTATCCGACAGCAGTTTAGCCATTTTGTCGGTCTCATCCTTGTCGGTGGAAGAGTAGGCCAGGTTATACCCAAAGCTGCTCTCGATAGTGTTTTTAAGAGTATCTTTAAGGCTGCTTGCCAGGATGATAACCAGGGCCACCGAAAAGATACCGACCATCATCACCAGCATTGTGGTAGCGCTCTTGGCGCGGCCCCGGCTCAAGTTACGGCGGGCCATTTTGTAATTCAGGCCGAAAGGTAACGGCAGCTTGCCGACTACCCACAAGATGCCGCTAAAGACCAGCACCAGTATAGAACAGGCAACCAGCGTACCAAAGGCCAGGACAATTCCCTGTATGAACTGTCCGTCCAGGATAATTCCAGCCAGCAGACCCATAACCAGGGCCATTACAATGATGATCAGAGCCGTGGCAATAAACGAAATGCGCGGCAGGGCATTGGTTTTCTGCCGGAGTACCTGGGCCGGGGGAATTTTGCTGGCGGAGTAAGCGGGCAACAACCCGAAAACTACCGCTGTCACAATACCGACTACCAAGCCCATCCAGATTGGCTGGAAGTACAGGTTGAATTCAAGCTGGCGAGCCACGAAACTGCTGGCCGCCGCACTGAGCACCAGGCTCAACAGTACACCAAGTATTACCCCGATGACGCTGCCAAAAACGCCCAGGATAGCCGACTCAATCATGAAAACCCGGACCGTCTGGTTACTTTCCATACCCAGGGCTTTAATAGTAGCAATTTCGGTGCTACGGCGGCCAACCACCACCAGCATAGTGTTTACTACACCAACGCTGCCGATCAAAAGACTTATCAGACCGACATAACTCAGCATTTGCCGCAAACCGGAACTGGCCTGTTTTAACTGGTCGTTGAGTTCACCGCTGGTCTTGGCATCAAAAATTGGTGAGGCCGCTTTAACAGCATCACGGGCGGCGTTGTCGGCAGCCAGGGTACTTGTGGTTTTGATAAATACAGTGCCCGGCTGGATATTTTCCGGCTTGAAGGCCAGTTTAGCGGTAGCCTGGCTGATATAGCTGTAACCGGTAAACGAAGCCTGACCGTTGTCAGGAGTGGCCGTATTGCCGGAAAGAATACCGACTACTTCAAGGGTAACCATCTTGTCACCCTCGGCTTTGATTTTATCGCCGACTTTTGCGCCCAGGCTGGTAGCCATTTTGTCATTTAAGACTATCTGGCCCGGCTGTACTAAAAGGTCTTTTAAGGTTTTATCTTTCGGCTGGGCGAGTGCCGGCTGCCCATAGAAGGGGTATTTGGCCGGATCAACACTGAAAGCCAGAAAGAAACTGCCAAACTGGTTACTGCTAGAACCATCGGCTTTTTTAATGGTGAGGCCGTTATCTTCATTCCAGGTGGTATAGTCTAGAATAGTGCCTTTTTGCTTGATAGCTTCGATCTGGGCCAGGTCCTGGTCCGTAAAGAAACGCTGGCGGCTGTTTACAACAACGTCCGCCCGGGCGTTAGTCCGGGCATCCCCGGCGACCGCATCCTGGATCGAAAATCCGGTCGTTTGCAGGGCGACAATAGCCGCTACCCCTACCGCCACACACAGGATAGCGAAAAAACTTCGCTGACCTCCGCGCTGGATTGAACGCCAGGCATATTTTGTATATAAGGTAAATTTTTTCATTGCTCTCCTATTTCCTGGTTACATTTTTTCACTCGGTGGTTTTGACACCCTTCTGAGCCTCATTGTTTCATAAATTTTAATTAATTGATGAGAATTATCAATAATTTATAATAAAAGTAATGTACCAGGCAGAAGTTACGAATGGCCTATCAGGATGACTTTCAGGTTTAGTGGGCCCACGCGGGCTATAGTATTTTAACAGCCTTAAATGACACAAAGATGACAAATCCAGACAGGCTCTTTGATTTTAGGAAAGAGTTCCAGAAAAATCATACGAAACGTCGAGTAAAATAAAATAGTAGCAAAATCAAGAATTTTTAACCTGCCAGGTTTTTTATAATGTTAAAGTACCAGTCCGCACAAAGATTGTTAAGACCGGGTTCGCTTGTTAAACTGATAGCAGTTAGCCGTTTAAGATCAGGAAGTTAAAAGTCCGGCTTGCGGCTGGAAAAACCGAGCAATAGAGTAAATAAGAAAAAGAGCCTTTTACATGGTAAATACCCACCTGCCGCCTGGCTTCGAACGCCGCCGGGAAGATTATGACCTTATTACCGGCGTTCCCGGTTATGTTGA
The DNA here is from genome assembly GCA_028287745.1 of Chloroflexota bacterium. Taxonomy (GTDB): domain Bacteria; phylum Chloroflexota; class Chloroflexia; order Chloroheliales; family Chloroheliaceae; genus 54-19. The sequence continues at coordinate 33,065 of JAQBPB010000113.1, read as the reverse complement.
TGATATTGCGCCGCAAAACCGGCCTGCGCCCCTGGTTATGCTGGCTGTGCGCAGCCCCTACGCCAACGCCCGGATTAAAGCGATACATTTAGAAGCTGCGCGGGTGCTGCCTGGCGTAATCGCGGCCCTATCGGCGGAAGAGTTAGTTGGCCGCATGAAGACAATGGATACCATGTCGGTGCCGGGCCTGAAAAAACCGGACCGGTGGCCGCTGGCAATCGGCCAGGCCCGGTACGTTGGCGACCCGGTAGCGGTGGTCGTGGCCGAAAACCGCTACATCGCCCAGGACGCCCGTGACCTGGTACAGGTAGAGTATGAGCCCCTACTGGCCATTACCGACCCGGAAGAAGCCCTGAGGAAAGAAACTCCGCTGGTTTACCCGGAGTTCGGGACCAACCAGGCCTTTAATCACACATCTACCGGCGGTGATATTCAGGCGGCCTTTGGCGAAGCCGACCGGATAATACGGCTGAGGGTCGTCAACCAGCGAGTGGCCGCCAGTTCGATTGAACCAAGAGCCTGTATGTTTGATTATGACGGGGACACCGGCGAAATGACCGGCTGGCTATCGAGTCAATCGATCTTCCGCCAGCGTGATGTTATCGCCGGGTTTCTCGGGCTGGATAGGACCCGCATAAAAATTCGCAACGCGCTGGTAGGTGGGGCTTTTGGCGCTAAAAACGCTTTTGTGGGCGAGGAAATAGCGGCGGCGGCCCTGGCCTACAAATTTCAAAGACCGGTCAAATGGCTGGAAAGCCGGACCGAAAATTTGCAGGCGCAGACCCATGCGCGCGGGCAAATAAATTACATCGAGGCGGCGGTTAAAAAAGACGGCACTATGACCGGCTTGCGGGTCCGCTCGGTCGTGGACCTGGGAAGCTGGCTGGCATCTTCTACGGTCCTGGTGCCGACCGGCTCGCTGCGCATGTTAAACGGCCCCTATCATCTAAAGGCGCTGGACAGCCGGATAATAGGGGTATTTACCAATAAGGTGCCAACCGCGGCATACCGGGGAGCCGGGCGGCCGGAAGCAGCCTACATCCTGGAAAGAACCATTGAGCGGGTAGCGCTAGAGCTGGGGCTAGACCCGGCGGAAGTGCGCCTGCGGAATTTTATCCCACCGGAAGCCTTTCCATATAAAGCCCTGACCGGCATTCAGTACGACAGCGGGAATTATGGGGCGGCCCTGGAAAAAGGGCTGGAAATTGCCAATTATAAGGAATGGCGGGCCAGGCAACAGGTCATGCGCCAGCAACAAGGCACCAAACTCCTGGGCATCGGCATCAGCGCCTACCTGGAAATTTCGGGCGGTGGCGGGACACCTGTACCTGGTCAGCCCCAGGAAGCGGCCACCGTGCGCGTCAGGCGAGATGGAACGGTGCTGGTGCAAAGCGGGGTATCACATAACGGCCAGGGTCACTACAGCGCTTTCGCCCAGATAGCGGCCCGCACCTTCAATTTGCCTGGCTCTAAAATTGAAGTACAAATGAATGACACGACCTTGCCGGTTTTCGGCATAGGCACTTTTGGCAGCCGGACTACCCCGGTCGCCGCATCGGTAGTACTGCTGGCCGCCGAAGCCGCCCGGGACAAGGTTTTACAGGTAGCGGCTCGCCAACTGGAAGCGTCGGTAGACGACCTGGTAATAGAAGAAGGCCGGGTAGTGGTGCGAGGCGTGCCTACAGCCGGTATAGAGCTGGGCGAAATTGCCCGGCTGGTGGAAGAAAACCCGGCGCTGATCGAACAGGATGGCCCGAACCCGTCAAACCAGGCCCCGGTCGAGGGACTGGCGGCCTGGCGAGACTTCTTACCGAGCGGGGCAACCTTTCCGTCCGGGGCGCACCTGGCCCTGGTAGAGGTAGATACCGATACCGGCAACGTGGAGATTCTGAATTACATCGCGGTTGACGATTGCGGGCGGGTATTGAACCATTCCCTGGCGGAAGCCCAGGTACACGGCGGTCTGGCCCAGGGCATCAGCCAGGCGCTCTATGAAGAAATCGTTTACGATACCAGCGGCCAGCTTATAACCGGCACGCTGATGGATTACGCCCTGCCTACCGCCGAGCGAGTGCCGACTTTTGTCACCGATGTGGTCGAAACACCTTCGCCAATGAATCCGTTGGGAGCCAAAGGAGTCGCGGAGGGCGGCTGCACCGGGGGACCACCGGCGATTGTTAACGCGGTGCTGGACGCGCTAAGCCCGCTTGGAATTAAATCTATCGATATGCCATTACGCCCGGAGAAAATCTGGTTAATGGTCCAGGACGCGCTGGCCGGTAGACTGGACCATTCCGAAACAATCCTGCCGGAGTTTTTAGCCGATGAGCCGGTCGTTAAAGATGAAGCAGAGAAAACTTATGTATTTGAATAAATAGACTAATTTTTGTTACTACGGTAAAATTCAAGCAGAACTATTTTCTTTTGTTTGAATTATATCTGGCGGAATTATAAGTGAACGTTATGTCAAGCAGTAATACAAAGGCCAGGCGGTTTAGCGCCTGGCTAGTCACACTGGTTATAGGGTTGCTGTTCTTAGCGGCCTGTGGTGAAGAAGGAACCCCGCCGGCCCTTAAAAAAGAGGCCGACCTGCCCAGGGACCGGGCCCTGGTGTTAAGCAATAAGGATGGCTGGCCGGATTTATATACGGTTGACCTGACCGGGAAATTCACGGGCCGCCTGACGGAGAGCGCCGCCGCTGAATATAGCCTGGCCTGGTCGCCGGATGGTAAACGGGTAGTTTTTACAGAACTTAACGGCGACCAGGCCGCCGGGGATTATGCCAAGGGGCGGCGAATTGTGGTACTGGATGCTGACGGTAAGAACCGGAAAGTACTCTCCCAGGATGGCTTTAACCCGGTCTGGTCGCCCGACAGCCAAAAAGTCCTTTTCACACGCCTGAATGGAACCGGAACCACCAGTCAGGCCAGCCAGCCGGACAACCGGGCGGCCAATATTGCGGGACAACCCAACCAGATCAGGTCTACCCCGGTCACTACAGGCGGGACAGCGGTACCAACCGAGACACCGCGCAACGATCCTGCCACGCCGCCAACTACCGACCCGAATGCCAACCCGGACCTTTTAACACCCGGCACCGGGCCTGGCTTTATTCCGGGCCTGGACGAAGAAGCAACTCCCACACCGGTAACCACAAATAACCGCACCCAACAAGCAAGCCTTTATGTGGTGAGGGTTGAAAACGGGCCGCCCAGTTTGCTGGTGTCAGACGCGATCAGCGGGGCATGGTCGCCGGACGGCAAGCGGTTGGCTTATATCAGCGGGAATAATGTGCTGGACCAAAAGCGGACCATAAACCTTGCAAACGCGGACGGCAGCAGCCCTATATCGCTCTCGGAAAGGGCAAAGTTAACTGACCTGGATGTGCTTTTTCTGAGCTGGGCGCCGGACGGGACCGCGCTGGCTTTTACCGCTACCGACCCTCAAAAAGATAAAACCGGACTTTACCGGATAAATCCGGAAAGCAGTTCGCTGCGCCGGTTAGCGGACTATGATGGGTCGGCCCGCGAAATAATGAGCCTTATCTGGGCTTACGCGGATTTCTATAACCCGGCCAGCCGCTTACATTTTACCCCGGCCTGGTCACCTAACAGCCGCTCTTTAGCTTTCAGTGACGGCAGCGCCCGGATTCAGGTAGTAGATGCCTCCAGCGGGAACGTCCGCTATTTCCCGGTGGGGTCGGCTACGTTGGGCCAGGATAAAGACTCGGTACTGGGGGTTAGCTGGCTACCCGACAGCCGCCGCCTGGTGTATGACCGGGCAAACGTTGGCCGCAATACCTTGCAGTCACAGGCCGGTAATTATATTTACGACTTTTTTGAGGAAACCCTCGAAACGTTAGATACGGTCAACAAGAATACCCTGGTTTTGATGAGCGGGCCGGGCGCTACCTTTACCCCGACCTGCTGCGGAATGGATTTGCTCGGAGCAGGCAGCCCCACCGATACGCCAGGCGCTGAAAAACCAACGGCTACCCCTAACGCGACGGCGACTACCAATGACAGCCAGGCAAACCGCGAGGGTAAACTGGTCTATGTTAGCGGTATCGGCCAACGCCAGTTAATCGTCAACGATTTAGCCTCCGCCACGCAAACGGTTATAGCCTCCGGGACTTTCAAGTTGATTGACTTCAACCTGGCTCCTAAAGGCAATAAAATGGTCTATGTTGAGGTCGGCGAGCGCTTTAACAGCACCCTTTACCTGGTGGGATTGGATGGCAAGGGTAAGCGGAAGTTTTCGGAAGGTAACGGCAATCCTGACGACCTGACTAACCTTACAAGCTGGTCGGCGGACGGCAAGCAACTGGCTTTCCAGTCTTTGAGCAGTGACAAACAACTCAAGCCGGGACTATATACGATTTCGGTGGGTGATGCTGGCAGTAATGGGGGTGAACCACGTTTAATTACCGAGCAAAATGTTTCAGCTTTTACATGGTCGCCGGACGGGAGCCAGTTAGCCTACCGGGTGGATAACCGGACCTACGAGTTGTATATTTCCCCGTCGGACGGTACTAAACCAGGCGTACAAATAGCCTCTTTAGGTCATTTTGATACCCGGTACAGTTCTTTAGGCAAAGGGCTGGCCTGGTCCCCGGACGGGCGTTACCTGGCAATGAGCGGGGCCGGGGGTCTTAGCACATACAGCTCTATCTGGGATGTCTGGTTTATTACTCCCCAGGGAAAGGTCGAGGAGCAGCCGGGTTATTATATTAACCGGATTATCGGCTTTACCCCGGACAGTTCGCGTCTAATCGCCACTGTAGCTTCATCTAACCAGACCAGCACTATACAGGCGTATGTGCTGGGGAACAGTAACAATTCAGCCAGGGGCTGGCGGTCCTATGACCGGGGCTCAGGCCCGCTGGTGTCACCGGATAATCAAACCCTGGCGTATTACACCCACGGCGGTGACAGCCGGTTCGACGGAAGCTTTACCAGAGCCGACACCTGGCACCGGTTATTAATATTGAGCTTCGCAACCGGAAATAGCCGGGCAATAAACCTGGATTATATGCCTTACTATGCTTTCAAAGCCCGGTTCTTTAGCTGGGAGCCGGGAAATGGGCGCTCCATTATCTATTATCAGAATAATACAATCTATGCCGTTAACGGCCAGGGCCAACCTTTGAAAAGTGAAGTGCTGGCACGAGCGTTTTCGGTGGACCGGCTGGCCTGGGCTAAAGGTTAGTGGGATATGTTATCTGAGAAAGCAAATTTCAATTGAACAAGGACCAGGCTCAAAATAATGAATTAGCGGCAATCGTCCTGGCGGCCGGGGCGGCCCGGCGCTTTGGCAAGCCCAAGCAACTCGAACCCTGGCCGCCAGGAAGCGGGCAAAGCCTGGTCGAACGAGCGGTGCGCTTAACCCTAGAAGCCTTTGACGGGCCGGTATTTGTGGTCCTGGGAAACCAGCGAACAGCCGTTCAAACTATCCTTGAAACAAAATTCACCCCGGAGAGAGTAATCCCGGTCTATAATCCCCGTTGGGAAGAAGGACAGGGCTATTCGGTGGCAGCCGGGGTAAGGGCGGTCCGGCAGGCTTACCCGGCGGTGTCGGGCATCATGATAATGCTGACCGACCAGCCCCGGCTTAAAAAGCAGACCCTGGCGGCGCTAGTGGAGCGGTTTTTGGAACTGGGCGAAGAAGGTAAAGACCGGATACTTTTCCCGGTCTTTGAAGGTAAAAGAGGCAACCCGGCCATCTTTGGACAGGCCTTCCTGGAAGAACTAACCCGGCTCGAAGGTGATGTCGGGGGCCGGGTACTTGTTAGAAAATACCCTACCACCATTTTGGAAGTACCGGTGTCAGACCCGGCCATTCACGAAGACGCAGACACTCCGGAAGAACTGGCAAAACTGCTGGAAGAACCGGGTTAGGCCGGGTCAGGTGTCTCCAGGGGTATTATCCTGGAGGGACAGTTGACCGCCAGCAAGCATTTCTCGCAGCGAGGGCGCCGGGCCTCACAAATCAACCGGCCATGCCAGATTAAACGGTGGGATAGGTCGGTCCATTCTTCGCGGGGCGCCAGAACCATCAAGTCGCGCTCGATTTTCTCCGGGGTAGTATTTGTAGAGAGACCCAGCCGGGCCACCAGCCGGGTAACGTGAGTATCTACGGCAATACCCTCATTTATTCCAAAAGCATTACCAAGCACCACACTGGCTGTCTTACGGGCCACCCCCGGCAGCTTGAGCAGGGCCTCCATATTAGCCGGGACCTGACCGCCATATTTCTCCACAATCATCCGGGAAGCCCCCAGGATACTTTTTGCTTTGTTATGGTAAAAACCGGCCGTATAAATCAGCTTTTCCAGCTCGACCAGGTCGGCTTCCGCCATGGCATAGGCATCCGAGAACCTCGCAAACAGGGCCGGAGTAATCATATTTACCCGGACATCGGTGCATTGGGCCGAGAGAATTGTGGCGATCAGGAGTTGAAAAGGGGTTTCAAAATCAAGCCCGCAGCGGGGAACCGGGTACAATTCCCGCAATAAAGGATAAAGAACTTTGTATTGCCGCCTGGCATACTGGTGTTGCAAATCAGCTGCCTGCGCTGGGTTTGAGTTCTGGTTTGGCTCGTTTATAGCCATAGCTAATTTATCACCTGTTATTTAACTTCAAATACCCCTACGGCGCGACGACCGGACTCCATCCCAACGATGGTAATCGACCAGTCACCTTCTACCGCCTGCTCGGGAGTATAGTTTATTGTAAGGATCCCAGCCGCATCGGCATCTTTATTGCCCAGGTTGATAACCTTTTTATCGGGACGAGTGATCCAAATCGCGGTAGTTTCTTTGGGCTTATATTCATCGGCTTTAGCCTCAAGTTTTTGACCGGCTTTTAGCGCACCCTTGTGGCCGATTATACCATCACCAGGCGTTATGGCAGCCCCCCGGAATATGGGAAATCTACCAACCGTATATTCCCCGAAAGTTTTTACCTCCCGGTAATTGTTTCGGAAAGGTTTCAGATCACCTCCGGCGGAAGCAATATGGACCCACACATGGGGTGCGCCCCCAATTTCAGACCTGACCAGACCGGCAAATGTTTCAAAATCGGGCGGCACCACAAAGTCGTCAGGATGATTGGTCAGGACCGGCAAAGCGTAATAGGCGCGGGTAAAGTCGTTACCATTCGGGCCATCATAAGCCGGTAGATTTAATACCACCCGATCTTCAGGTTTTAGATAGCCCTCTTTCCAAAGACCTTCCAGCCAGCTAGCAACCTGGCGGGTGCCGTTGTCCGGGAAAGTTCGCGGTCTTTCCAGGGTTGAATGAACCAGGGATAAAAGGACCAGGGCAAAGAGGCCAATCCCGGCCAGGCGCACCGCTTGCCTGGGGTATAGCAAGGCCCGCTGGAACGCATAGGCTACAACAGGCAATAACAATAACAAATTGGAAACCGGATAGCGCGCGCTCCCCGGAGCGATATTATTAAAAGGTAGAGTTGTAATAATAAACACTACAAACTCACCCCAGACCAACGCCAGGTACCAGCGTATGGCACCAACTGGCTTCAAGGCCAACCAGACAGTCCCAATAATCGCCGGGACGGTTAGTGGTAACCACAGGGTTAGAAAGGTCTGCGGGTAAAAAACCAGCCGGGAAAGAAATGATTGGCTGGCGTTTTCCGAGCCGTAAATCCGGCCATTGATTTCACTGGTTATCTTTGCAAAGCCTATAGGCGAGCCGATGTTGGGATCTACCCAGCTTGCATACATCCAGGGAAGCATAAACATGAAAGCCGGAACCAGGGCCACAACCGCCTTAGCTTTATCCGGCATGCCCCATTCGTGGCGGCGCAAAGCAATTATCAGGGCGATCAGGGCGTAGACGGCACTGTAGAACCATGCTTCATAACGCACCATCGTAGCTCCCAGGAATCCCAGGCTGGCTAATACTAACCAGAAGGGCCGGGGACTCGGGCGGGTAAGCCAGCGAGTGAAAAATACCACCCCGGTAGTTAAAAAGACATGGGTAAGACTTTCGGACATCCCGCTGATGCCGAACCAGATTTCCCAGGGGAAGATAGCGGCCATTGCCCCCGTCAGATAACCACCGGTCCGGCCAAAAAGCGCGCGACCAACGAAGAAAAGATTTATGGTAGTTATAATAGAAGCTACCATATTAACCGCACGAGGTACCATTAAGAGGTCAGGCCAAAAATGCATCAAACTGCCATTGAGCCAGAACTGTAAAGGCAACCAGGCATCTATTCCCAGGGTTTTCGCGCCGGACTGCCACTGCCAGGCAATTATCGAACGAGTAAAGCCGTCAGCATCAAATTCCACAAAGCCGTTACGCCACAAATACAAGGACAGTAACAACTTCAGACTAATGGCTGCCACTAAAAAAGAACAAATATAAATGATCTCTCTTCGCCGACCATCCACCCCGGATAAAGATTTATTGGTTAAGGCAGAGGGCAAAGGAACCTTAAGGACATTCAAAAACTATCACCTCAAAATAAAGGGAAAGACTACAAACCAATACTCGTTTAACGAATAACTTCCCTCTCTTGTTACGAGCTTTCATATTATAACTTATATTGTCTTAAATTGACGGGCCAGTACAACTTTCTACATTCTTCACTTTTATCGAGAAAAGTTTGTTCAGGGATCCTTTAACATTATTTGTGATTTTCGTGACAATATTGGTATAATTAGATTCTAAAAGGTATTATCATTTAAGGAGTAATAGTTATGTCAAGTACATCATTTATACAAGGCACCACCGGAAATAACGCGGTAGGTCGAGTTTTCAATTTCTCGGCCGGTCCGGCAGTTATGCCGCTTGCCGTGCTGGAGCAAATTCAGCAGGAGCTTTTGAACTACAAAGGTACCGGAATGTCGGTGCTTGAAATGAGCCACCGCTCAGCCGCCTTTGAAGATATAATTCATCAAACTGAAGCAAATATCAGGAAGCTTTATAACATACCTGCAAATTATAAAGTTTTGTTCTTACAGGGTGGCGCAAGTCTCCAATTTACCATGGTACCGGTTAATCTTCTGGCCAAAGACGCTTCTGCCGATTACATCCTGACCGGTTCCTGGTCGCAGACGGCTTTTAAGGAAGGCAAGAAATCCGGCCAGGTCAGAGTCGCCGGTACAAGCGAAGCCAGCAACTTTGACCGCATCCCGGCCCAGGCCGAATTGCAGCTCGACCCGAATGCCGCTTATTTGCACTTCACTTCAAACAATACAATTTTTGGGACTCAGTGGGCCGCAGAGCCAGTTAGCCTGGACGGGGTACCGCTCGTTTGCGACACTTCCTCCGATATTTTAAGCCGCCCTCTGGACATTTCCAAATATGGCGTCCTTTATGGTGGTGCCCAGAAGAATATGGGTCCAGCCGGTTTAACCATTGTAATTATCCGCGAAGACTTGTTGGCCCGTACACCGTCCAACTTACCGGCCATGCTGGACTACCGCCTTCTTTCCGAGAAAGAATCGCTCCACAATACGCCGCCGACCTTTGCAATCTATGCCACCGGGCTAGTAACCAACTGGCTGCTGGAAAATGGCGGGTTAGCGGAAACCGCAAAACGCAACAGCGCCAAAGCGGGCCTCCTATACCAGGCTATTGACAACTCGGAAGGATTTTACAAAGGCCATGCTCAACCGGCCAGCCGTTCTAATATGAACGTCACCTTCCGGCTTCCAACCGAAGCGTTGGAAAAAGCTTTTGTTAAAGAAGCAACGGCGCAAGGCATGGATGGCTTGAAAGGCTACCGGACGGTTGGTGGAATCCGGGCTTCCATATATAATGCCTTCCCTTACGAAGGTGTTGAGGCACTGGTGCAATTCATGCAAGCCTTCCAGGATAATAACCGTTAATCGTTTTCTTTATGTAAAGATGTTTCACGTAAAACGTTTCGTATTGAATCAATACGAAACGTTTTATTATTTATAGGAATAACGGTCCGGCGTATTGAATCAATACGAACAAATGGCTTGCCATCGGTTTTTGATACTGCTATACTTTTGTTCTAATCTAACATACTTCGGGACTTTCAAAAAACAATGTAGGAGAAAAACCAGTGCCAGCAAGCAAGGAAGTCAGCGGCTTCGAAGCTCTTTTCAAGGTTGCCAAAAATTACCAGAAAAAAATTAAAACAGCCGGAAATGGAGCGGTCCTGGTTGTAGCTAATGAAAAAGGTGGGATAGGTAAGTCTACTATCACAGCCCTGATGGCCTCTGCTTTAGCTGAAGTCGGCCTTAAAGTTTTAGTGATAGATATAGATCCCCAGAGTTCGGTTACCCAAATGCTGCTGCCGAACCTGGAAAAACTACCCTCTCCAGCTATTGGTGACCTTTTAACCGCTGACTTTGATGGGGACAATGCCATTTTCCCGGCTGATGTAATCCAGGAAGTCAGGGCCGGTACAGTCTATAACGCGGAAGCACTGGGAAAGCTGTTCCTGCTTCCTTCTAACCCACAGCTTGGAAAGCTTAATAGTTACCTGGCTACCAATATTAATGGCCGGCAAATTCTAAAATTTATTGTTAAGGAACTGGTTATAGAGAACAAAGCCCTGGTTAATGAGTATGACCTGATTTTGATTGATACTCCCAGCCAGCTGGATAGTATCTTTGCCGAGTCTGCTTTGATTGCCGGGGATATGGTTTTGATGCCGACTACCCCTCGCCCGGTAGACCAGTGGGCCATCGCCCAGACCATCCAGAAAATTCGTGAAGCTAAAAAAGTTGCTAACCGGGGCCTTGAAATTGTCGCAGCAGTAGTAAATATGTATGATCCCCGGAGCGGCCTGGTAGAAAGCGAGGGCCTGGAAGCGGTAAAAGCGGCCCTGGGTGACCGGGTAGTAGAACCGCCTATCCGCAGCCTTAAAACTATTGCCAATAGCCCGGCTAAAAGTATGAGTCTACTGACTTCGGGCCAGGCCCAAAAACCGGCCGACGATTTCAGACAAACAACTACCGAAGTTTTAGCTAGAATCCTGGCAAGGATCGAGCTTAATAACCCTTCTAAAGCTAAAGGAGGACGTTAAATGGCGGCAAGAAATAATGCGGCAGCGGCTTTCCGGCGTAACCTGGCGGCGTTAAATGTGGATGAAGAGGAAGATAATATTGAAGAAACAACCGCGCCCGCAACCCCTCCCCCACCCTCTTTAAGTAATTATGCCGTTAAGCAAGTCCCTTTTGAACTTCTGGAAGACAATCGCTTTCAGGAATATTTGCGCCCGGGCGGACCGGACCAGCAAGGCATTCAAGAGTTAGCCGAGAATATGGCCTCAAACGGCTTTACCTCGGTTATTCTGGTCCGGCCGCACCCGGAAAAACCCGGCTATTACGAGGTTGGGCACGGACATCGAAGGTTAGCCGCGCTTAAATTGGCTTCCGGGTTAGCCATCGAGCCAAATAAAGTTAAGGATATTGGTAAAATCCCGGCCCGAATTGCCGAAGGCGCCAGCGATGCCGAATGGCTGGATATAGCCGTTAGTGAAAATCTTTCTCGTGAGGATTTAACGCCGATTGCTATCGCTAACTCATTTGAAGCAATAAGGAAGTTCAATTCCAGCGCCAGCCTGGCGGATATCGCGCGCCGGGTGGGCCGGTCTAAGAGTTGGGTTCAACGCTATGACGCAATTAACGGCGCACCACCCCACCTTGTAGAAATGATTCAGCAAAAACCGGATAGCCTGGAACACCTGTTTATCCTTAAACGCTTGCCGGATACTACCATGCAGAAAGAGTTAGCCCGCCAGATTCTGGCCGGCCAGCTTACTTTAACCGCCTTAAAGGAACAGGTTGAAAAGGCCAAACAACCTGCAAATAAAGCAAAAGCTGCTTATATACCCCAGGAGGCGGATACTACTCTTGAACATAATTCCCGGCTTTCGCGTTTGATACACCAACTTGAAACCAATCTTGGCTACCTTCATTTGCAACTCGAACAAGAAGGTTATAGGTTAACTTTTGATCAGCATGATAAGTTAGAGCAATTATCCAAAAATTTGAATGAGCTTTATTCTATAACCTCTCCAGCCGCCCGGCGCATTTGAGTAGAATTAATGTTCTTATAAAGGCAATCTTGAATCAAGTTTTTACCAGGCAATTAAAAGTTCGATGAACTTTTAATTGCCTATTGCAAAATAGAGATTAATTTGCTATTATTCTACATGCAGGAATGGGTGTGTTCAACGATTAAACAGTTACAAAAAATACAAAAACTTTATTCAATGGCTGAATAGTTGTATATGAAACATTTAGTCAACATGCTATATAGAACATGGCTTAACATAAATGTTTTCAACTTGTCATAATCAAAAGGTGCAAAATGGCTCTTCCTAAAGTCGCGGCAGATACAACAATAACAAATCTTGGAATGCGTTCGGACGAACACCTTCTACATTATGGCCTTTACGAAGAACCGTTTATAATCACCGGCATTAACCACCGTTTTTGCTACCTCTCAGCCCAGCATCGCTCGGTGGTAGAACGCTGCCTGGCTGTCATTGACCGGCGATTAGGTTTTGGAATTGTCCAGGGAGCGGTTGGTACCGGCAAGTCCACCCTTGCTCATTTGATATACAGCCGGTTAAGTAATCACCCCGAATACACTGTTGCCTTCAATAATGACCCGGCCGTACCCCCGACCGGGTTTATTCGTAATGTCCTGGCCGAATACAAGCAGCCAAACGTAGGTCGCCAGATGGACCAACTCAAAAATAACTTCCGGGAGTTTGTCTACGAACAGGTCCTCCAGGAAGACAAGAATGTTGTCCTCCTGGTAGATGAAGCCCAAACTATGGAACCGCGTACCCTGGAACTCGTCCGGGTTTTGCTTAATTTCGAGGGCGAGCGCGGGAAATTTGTACAGGTGATTTTCTTCGGGCAGGAAGAATTGAGTGAAAAACTCAAACGCTATAAGAATATTGAAAACCGGATAATGGGTGTCGCCCATCTTGAACCCCTCGACCGGTTGGAAACCCAAAATTTACTGGAATATCGCTTATATGTCGCGGGTCGGAAAAAACCTTTATTCTCACCGGAAGCAATTGACATAACTCACCGTTCAAGTAATGGCATTCCCCGTTCGATCTGCGCGATTGCCGATGAATCAATTCGCCTGGGTTACGAAAGTAAGGCCGAATTGATTGACGAAGCAATAACAATGGAAGCGGTAAAACGAGTGGTCCTATGAGTATCAAATACACCGTAAACGCGGTTAGCGAGGCGCAGAACCAGTCACAATCGCTCTTTCGCTATCTATCGCCGGAGTTAATCCAACCAAACCCCAAACAGCCCCGGCGCTCTATCGAGTCCGAAGCTTTAGCGACCCTGAAAGAAAGTATCCGGGAACGCGGTATCCTTCAACCGTTACTGGTGATGCGGGGTGAGGATGGTAACTATATCCTGGTAGCGGGCCAGCGCCGCCTGGCCGCCGCCCGTGAATTAGGTCTGGTGCGCGTTCCGGTGATGATGCTTAATGAAATCCGCCCGGATTACCTGGTGGACAGCCTGTTGGAAAATATCCAACGCGAGGAATTAAGCGGCATTGACGAGGGCCACTCTTTTATTACTTTAAAAGAGGAATTCGGCTGGTCACAGCGTGAAATAGCAAACCGGATTCATAAGCATGAGTCTTATGTCTCAGAACGGATCAGAACGGCCGAAAAACTTACCGCGATTACCAAAGAGATAATTTCTGAAGCTTTCGCGGCAAATGAAAACTTGGCACGTGCCAAGTTTTCACACTCTATAAATCGCAAGTTAGCCTTGCTCCGCGCCGAGGAACAGGAAGAGTTGGCCCGACTGGTTGCTTCAACACCGGATATTACCGCTCGTAAAGTTGAAGGCCTGGTCAGGGAAAAAATGCTGCCTCACCTGAAAGCAGGCCAGCTTGATACCCGGCCGGATACTCAAGCTACAGCTAAACCGGAACATATCGAACCGCCGGAAGCGGAAGAAGTTAAAAAACCGGCCCGGCCCCGCAAAAGGGTAATGCCGCCAGAAAATAATGCCCAGCAATTATCGCTGGCCGGAGTCTTGCCCGGAGGAGGCTTTGAAGTCCCTCCCGTCCAGGAACCGGCTCCCAAATCCATTGCCGTACCGGCCAGGAAGAAACTCACCAGCCAGGAGACCTTGCTAGTAAGTTACAACCCGGCGAACCTTGACCCGGCGATGACCAATACCTTTAACCTACTGCAACTAATAGCCAGCGGCAAGCGGGTGGACCTGGAAGATCTTATTCAAGTAATAAAGGAGGATTGCCAGAATTTAAAGTCTGTCGATTAAAGTTTGCAGGATTGGGAGTTTTGAGAACTCTCGTTAACTATAAATAAAAAAGAGAACAACCCTCCGCCGCCAAGCTAGTAGGTTGCTCTCCCAAGTTCACCACCCGTTGTAGGGTAGGAAAGTCTTTTTGTTGTCTAAAAGACACTCTCATTATATGTGGGCTTTCCTTACATGTCAACGGGTGATCGGAGGTATTTTTATGCCCGAAAGTCATCCGACTTCAAAAAGCGCTATTTCCGCTCCCCGCCGAGCCCGGGTTATTGCCCATTCAACAATTATTTCCAATGCCGTCCTGCTGGGCTATGCCCGGTTATCGGATGGAGCACGACTAACCTATATGGTCCTGGAAAGTTATGATTGGCCGGATAAAGACGGTTACTCCAAAGGAAAGTGCTGGCCAAGTATTGAAACTCTGGCTACCGCCCGTGGCAAGTCTTACGACACCATTGCACGCCATCTTAAAGAACTGGAAGCGTCCGGCCTTATCCGGGTGGAGAGCGGCCAGGACCGGGGCGTAGCCAACTGCTACTGGCTGCTGGGACCTTCCGAGCAGGAAGTTACCGGCTACCTTAAACGGTACACCGAAAACCCGGTCACAAATGAGGTTGCCGGAAAAGAGGGGCGGCATCTCATAAGTGAAAAGGGGGTCCCGCAAGAATGCGGAATAAGCCTCCCCAAAAATGCCTTACCAGCTCCTGCAAATTTGCCGGAGGAAAAACATGAATTTCAAGAATTAAAAACTAAGAATCCGGAAATGAATAATGATTCGAATCATTTTCGCTCACCTGCTGGTAAAAAAGTTTCAGCCGGTAGGGAAGTCCCTAAGTCTGCATACATATCCCAGATAGCCTTTGAATTCAGCAAAACCCTCAACGACCTTACCCATTCCCGTTCCAATCAGACCCAGGCCCAAAACTTATTCATCCAAAGCGGCCTGGACGAACGCGCCTTCGTTGAAGTACTTTACGAGGCTAAAAAGCGTACCCAATGGGCAGCCATGGCAACCCCTAAAACGGTAGGGAATGGGCCAAATCGGGCCGCCTATTTCTTCAGGGTGGTACGCGACCTCCTGAGTAATCCAAACCGGCCTGTACCCGGCAATTCGCCTGTAGCCCACCGGACAGGACGGGCTCATGTAGCCTCCAATCAAAACTGGCACGTTAGGAGTTTATCTTGTTGAGGGGAGTTGTTTTTGTAAAATTCAGGTTATCCTGGCATTAAACATGGGGTAATGTAATCAGAAAGAAGGGTTGATACCTTAGATTATTAGCGGGCCGCCTGGAACTTCATTATTATTAAGAGAACTTATCAATTGCCACATAATAATAATTGATATGCTAAAATGGTTTATTATTTCGATTGACCCCTAAACGCTGGTGTTTGCGCTGGTGCAAATACGACTCTATATGGCGTAGCCTTAGTAATCTAATTACTTGAAACTAAACAGAAGGAGTTCAAGGTGGAGATACCAAAAATCTTGATCGTAGATGATGAGCAAAATATCTTACTCTACCTTAGCGAAGCGTTGGAGGATGAAGGGTACGCTATAACTACCAAAAATAATGGCAAAGAAGCTATTAGCATTGTAGAAGACGAGGAATTCGATCTGCTACTGGTAGACTTAAAGCTAAAAGACATTAACGGCTTGCAGGTTATGCGCGAGGTCAGAAATCGCTGGCCGGATACTGTAGTTATTATGCTGACCGGGCATGGTTCGCTGGAGTCTGCAATTGAAGCGCTCAATTACGGTGCCTCCGCTTATCTGCTTAAACCGACCAGTGTGGCGGATTTGAAGGATAGCATCCGGCGTGGGCTGGAAAAACGGCAGGACGTCTTGCAGCAGCGCCGCCTGGCTAACCAGGCGCGTGAATTCGCCAGGGCTATTATTGAGGGTGGGGAAACTGCCGGGTCTGTGAGCCAGAGTAGTACTAAGTCAGCCTCTAGCTCTAACGGTACCAGGAGTCGTCAGGCTGACGAAGAGATTGTAGAAGTTAGCGATGTGGCCGTAGATGTCAAAAAACACGAGGTGCGCCGGGCCGGTGACTTGCTCAGCCTTACCCCGACCGAGTTTAATTTATTGGTCACTCTTATGAACAACGCCGGCCGCGTCTTGAGTTGTAAGTACCTGGTTAAACAGGTCCACAATTACGACCTTAGCGAATACGACTCGCGTTCGATGATAAGGGTCCATATTAAACACCTGCGCCACAAAATAGAGCGCGACCCAAATAACCCGGAATATATTCTCAACGTGCGCGGTCTTGGCTATAAGTTTGGTTCCTGAAAATTAGCCCGATGGATTTTGAAGAAAAGCTGGCTAACCAGCACTGGCGCAAAGCTAAAGCCCGCGCCGGTGGGGGAGAAGCAAAACTAGCCCGGCTTAAGGCCCAGGGTAAGTTGTCTGCCCGCGAACGTATCAGCCTTTTAGTTGACCCGGGAAGTTTTTCGGAGGTCGGCTTGCTGGCTCATTCCGATATGCCGCAGGATGCCGGGGATACTCCTGCCGATAGTAAGGTAGCCGGGTTTGGCAAGCTAGACGGCCGCAAGCTCGGGCTGGTTGCCTCGGACATTACTGTTAAAGCCGGTACTTCCAGCCGGGTAGCCGGACGCAAAGAGCATAACATAGCGCAAATTTGCAGCCAGAACGGCTATCCTTTTGTTTACCTGGGAGAAGGCGGTGGTGCCCGGATGCCGGATATCATGGGCTCGGTGGGGCTGGCAACTTTTGGCGGAATTTATGCCGGGGATGACTTTTTCATTCGTTCCCTGACCCGCTACCGGGATAATCCAATGGTGGTTGGTATCCTGGGAGATAGTTTCGGTGAGCCAACCTGGCAGGCTTGCCTGGCTGATTTTGTGGTAATGACCAAAGGCGCTTGTATGGCCGTATCAGGACCGCGTGTCCTGGAAGTGGCTACCGGTGAGAAAATCGAGCCGGAAGAGCTTGGCGGCTGGAAAGTCCATTCCGGCGTAACCGGTATGGTAGACGCGGTCGCCGAAAACGATACAGAAGCCATTGGGCTTATAAAGAAATTCCTCGCTTACCTCCCCGCCCACTCCAACGAAAGACCACCTCGCCAGCCCGTCCCGGCCGGTTCCGGCGCGACTATGGATAGTATCCTTGATGAGCTGCCGGAAAAAGCCAACAAGGTTTACAATATTCTGCCTTTGCTGGAACGGATTGTAGACAAGGATAGCTTGTTTGAGATTAAGCCCCGGTTTGGCAAAAGTCTTGTAACCAGCCTGGCCCGTTTAAATGGCGAGCCGGTCGGTATCATAGCTAACCAGCCGCGCCACCTGGGCGGGGCACTCGATACCGATGCAATGGATAAAGCGGTAAGTTTCCTTTGCCTGTGCGACTCCTTTAACCTGCCCATCATTTTCTTTCACGATATGCCGGGGTTTCTGGTCGGGCTTGAACCCGAGCGCAAGCGGGCCGCTGCCAGGATTATGACTTTCCTGGAAGCTCTAGGCCAGGTAACAGTGCCGAAGATTGCCCTGGTTATTCGCAAGAGTTATGGAATGGCTTTTTATAATATGGGTGGCACCGGCACCGGCTCGGATTTTATTGCCGCCTGGCCTACCGCTGAGATTGGTTTTGTATCGGAGAAAGTCGGGGTTAATGTAGTCTATGGACCGCAAATAAAGGCAGCAGCAGACCCCGATGCGGAGCGCGCAAACCTTGAAACCGCTATGCGGCGCGACAACAGCCCTTATAATGTCGCTGGTCAATATCTAATCCACGATGTAATTGTCCCGGCCGAAACCAGGAATTACCTGATAACTTGCCTTGAAACCGCCTTTAATAACCGTACCGGCGGCATTGGAAAACATAATCTCCGTAACTGGCCTAAAAAATACTAATTGTTATGTCCGGCTGCCCTCTACTTCTAAACCCTGTTGCACAAATAGCGGCGCTGTCGTATTGGAACTTATCCGCAGCAAAATTCGTCCGGTAACCGGGTCGGCATAGCGGCTCGCGTTATCAATAACGTTTTTAACCGGTGGGGGTGGGTTTGTAAAATTACTGCCGGTGTTTACCTGGACAGCACTGTTAGTTATATTTGGTAACACGGCCCAGGATTGAGCCTGGAAATCATACATTTCGACACTTTCCGGCGCAACCACGCCGCGCTGCCCGCCGCCGCCGGAGGTAAAAGAGTTGATATACAAGGTCAATTTTTTGACCTTAAAAGGGCCGCTCTCCAACGGCAGTCGGAACTGGGTGGTAACGCTATTTTTAATGACACAGATCTGGTCGGTGCGGTCAGTGCGGGTAGATTGCGCGGCCACGCCGTTGCTGGAGGTCACTGATTCCGGGAAAAATGCCATTGAAGGCAGTAATAAGCGCCCATCCCCACCACTTGTTTCAAAATTCACCGGTAGCCGGGCCAATAAAACCTGGCTGGATTTGGATTGGCTGGTAATTCCGTTCACCGAAATAGGCGCCGGGTTCTGGTCCATCCAGGCAATTAAATCCAGGCCGCGCAGCGTGTTCACCGGACTGTAGCGCCCGCTGTCATAGATTTTGCGCAGGAAATTAGCCCGGACCTGGATTACCTTATCGTCTTTGCGGTCTTGCTGGAAAAGATTGGCAATCCTTTCGGAAGGGGTAGCACTGTTAAAGGATGAACTGCTGCTAAAGCTGGTCGAACAGAAAGCCTGGGAGGCCGCGGTCGGGGAAGGCAGCGTAAAGTCTACCGGCACGATTTCCCCCGCTTCAATAACGTCCTTAAATTTAACCGGCGCATCGCCCAGGGTTAGCATAGTATTTTTTAAGGATAGGGCGGTGTTATTATGGATGGTACCGACAATTTTGCCATCCTCATAATGAAGGTCGGCGGAGATTTGATAAGGTTGCGCCTGGATGCTGGTCTCCAGGGCAAAACCCTGGGCATTCCACTGGCCTATCTCAAAATTGTCCAGGTAAGGACGGTCGCCCTGCACCATTAACCGGACCGCATCCGCATCGCTCAAGCTGCTATTGGAGCGATTAAGCGGGCTAATTAAAATCCGGCTTTGATTAGACAGGTTAGCCACTACCGGGTTTATATCATAGTTACGCTCTTCGGGCGAGAATACCGCTGAATAAGACCGTAACTGCGCCAGGTCCTGGTCGGCACCTACCTGTATTACGCTCAACTGGTTAATAA
Source organism: Chloroflexota bacterium (assembly GCA_028287745.1). GTDB lineage: Bacteria > Chloroflexota > Chloroflexia > Chloroheliales > Chloroheliaceae > 54-19. The sequence continues at coordinate 13,632 of JAQBPB010000113.1, read as the reverse complement.
GCACCTGGCCGGGTGGTTGCGAGTTAGCATAATTGAGTACCATAAAAGTAAATAGTGCTGTGAGGGCTGGCAGCGTTATCCAGGAGAGGGCCAGGCGTTTAACCTTTTTCAATACTAAATAGTTTACCGGCCCCATCAGGACCATGTAAATAGCCAGTAATATAAAGAATGTTGAAATATCCGGCAGTTTTAATTCCGGCACATTGGTAACCAGATTCAACATGTCGGAAGCATTTTTTATCTGAGGATTGGTTTCCGTATAAAGCTGGTGAGGCGGGGTTACATTAAAACTAAAAAGCTCCAGCCAGAATTGAGTAGAGCCATTCCAATCTGTGAGTGGCGGGACCGCCAGGTCCACACTCATTGCTACCACCCGGCCCGCTCCAACTTTGCGTTCAGCCGCGATGGGCACAACAATATTACCATTCAAAATATGGCTGAGTAGCCGGGCATCTTTCATTACCTGGCCCTGGGCAATTACGGCCGGGCGGCTGAGAGGCCCGCTGGCTTTTATTTCCTCCCCACCGGGCGGTATCAGGCTATCCAGGCTTGCTATGTTTACATAATTATGGACGTCCAGGGGTAAAAAGGCGGGGTTAAAGCCCGATTGGACTTTACTCCACCCGCTGCCGCCTGCCAGGATAATCTGGCCGCCGCCTTCCACGTAGTCACGCAGGGCGGTACGCTGTTCCGCCGAAAGGCTATCGGTATTTTGGTCGCTAAAAATTAAAGCGTTAAAAGAATGTAAGCCGCTGCCCCGGTCTGGAATATCATTCAAACTAAGGTTTAAACTGGTAACCCGGTTGCGCTGGCCGCCGCCAACTTTAAGATTATTCAAATTGTTGAGGCCGTTCGGGTCCTGGGTAAAGGTGCCGACCAGGTAATCGGTGGGAATACGAGGCTGCAGGTTAACTTTCGCTTCGGCGAGTTTCTGGTTACCAGCCTTTAAAATAATCGGCGTATCATAGACTACCTGGCCTGAAGAATTAGAAGTTTCGACAAAAGGCACGATATACAGCAAAAGGCGCTTATTGGCCCGCTCGCTAAGTGTGACATCCCGCTGGTAAGTAGTATTGTAAGTTACCGCATTCACCCGGGTTGCAATATTGGCCTGGACCTCGACCTGGACTTCTTCTCCAAAATTTTCCAGGGAGACTTCCACGGGCAGCCAATCGCCAAATTTAAAGTTTCCATTAAAAAGCGAATGGGCCGTCATTTTTACATTAGGATTAGCTTTGGGCTGGTCAGAGAGCGCCGTGGAAGGAGTCCCGGCGAAAATACCGATACTCAAAAGCAGCCCGAAAAGAAAGCAGGTGAAAACCGGTGAGATTTTTAACCGGACACCCCGCTTTAACAGTGAGGAGGAGTATTGCATAGGTATTACCTCAAAACAGGACCAAATGTTTTGCAATAGTATAACGAAGCTTGAACATATTGTGAAGGGGTTGGGCGTTGTGCGTTGAAACGAGATTGGGGAGCAATAAGTGTTCTTTCTAATTTATAGAATGGTTTTGCTCCCCTTGCCGAAACTTATTGGGACAACTACTCTAGCTCTGATAAAATCCGGTCTATTTCCGACCGGCCTGGCGCTGTTAACGGCAGTAAAGGCGGCCGGACATCGCCGCCGTAGAGCTTAACCTTTTCCATAGCATATTTTAATCCGGCGACTCCGAACCGGGTAGTTACCGCCGCATTCAGGGGCAGAAGGCGGTGCTGCAGGTCGCGGGCGGACTGGTTGGTACCCTCGCCGGTTGTTAAGCGGTAAAGCTCGATACACTGCTCCGGCGCTACGTTGGCCGTAGCGACAATTCCGCCGGTGGCACCGACCGCCAGGGCCGCCTGAAGGAAAGAAGCCGACCCGGCTAACACTTTGAAATCCAAAGAGCGCGCCGTTACTTCCCTGACAATTTCACTGATTTTTACAATATTTCCGGAACTTTCTTTCAGGCCGATAATATTAGGGTGTTCCGCCAGCTTGAGGACAGTATCCACGCTCATATCAATCCCGGCGTAAGCAGGCATATTGTAAAGAATAACCGGGATAGGTGAAGCATCGGCCAGGGTAGTAAAATGCTTGACCTGGGCCTCGTGGCCCATGGCCGGTTTATAGTAAGAAGGCGTAATTACAATCGCCGCATCGGCCCCTGCCGCGGCTGCGGCCAGGGTCAGGCGCAGCGCCATCCGGGTCGACTCGGCCCCGGTCCCGGCGACAAACAGGCGGTCAGCCGGAATGGCCTGACGGGCCGCCGTGAACAGTTCCTGTTTCTCGGCTTCGTCCAGGTAAACATACTCACCATTGCTACCCAGGATAATAAACCCGCTCAAAGAAGTAGTAGCTAGCTGGCGCAGGTTATCCGCTAATTTAGCGGGCGCAATATCACCCTGCGCGTCAAAAGGGGTAGGTACAGGCGGAAAAACCCCGGCTAACCGGTTGGTTATGGACATGAAACACTCCTTAAAGTTTTCGAAGGATAAAGTATCTATAAATTATACCGTAAAAATCGCGTCTGGCACAAAATTAAGTGAAATAACCGGGTACTTACACTTTTCAGGCAAAAACAGCCTCTTAGATTGGCGCCGCGAAAGCTAGGCGCTTTAGCCTGTAACCGGCGAACCTAACCGGCCGGTAGTGGGGTTGGCGCAAAGTCACCGGGCGGGTTTCCGCCAGGTGCAAGTTCCGGTCCGGTTGCCAGGCTCAGGATACTTTCAAGCATGGTTTGGGCGGCCATAACCCTGACAGCCGGGTCAAGACCCGGAAATAGGCTTTGCAGCGTGGTTTCCGCCAGCACCCGGGCAGCCTCAACGGCTTTCTGGCGTCCTGCCGGGTCCGCGCCCTGCGGCTTTTCCGGCCGCACTATACCGGCCAATATCCCATCAAGGCCCTGTAGAGAGGTGGACGGGTTTTCGGCAGAGGCTAACTCTATTTCACCGCTGGCGCTGCTAAACCCGGTAATTATAAGGGCCGCAGGCTGCTCGCCACGTTTAGCCGATATGCGGCTAAACTCGATCAACTCCGCAAACCGGCCCTGTTCTATTAATCGGAAGCAGCCGTACAATTCTTCCAGGGCGGCCAGCAGGTTTGCCAGGCTTTGGGCTCCCAGGGGCTGTTCTTTTATCAGCAACTTTAAACCCGGGGCAGCGGCCTCATCAGGGACGGATGTTTCAGCGGTTGCGTCCGGTCCCTGGCTTTGAGGGTCAAGAGCAACCACCAGTGAGAGCAAGTCTGGTAGCGCAGCAGCGGTTGCCGCCGTATCTTCGAAGGTTTCAGGTACCAGGAGCGGCAATTCGGCGGCCGCTTCAAGAGCGGTAGCGTCCGGTTCAGGCTGTTCCAGGTCAACCAGGGCGATTGGGGTAACAAAGCCGTTTGGCGATTCGGGCACTTCTTCCGGCGCGTGCTGCGCTTCCAGGTCACTCAATTCCTGGGCGGTCCTGGTTTCGGCCAGGCCAAGCACATCGCCCCGGAGATCTAAAAGGGCTTTTTGCTGTTCGGACAGGTAAGCACCGGTCAGGTTAGCCCCACTCAGGTTAACCGCCTGTAAATCGGCCCCGATCAGCCTGGCCTCAGTCAGGTTGGCGCCGCTAAAATTGGCATTAGTTAAAATAGCATCCCGCAAGTCAGCGCCGGTCAGGTCGGTTTCAACAAGTTTTGCCTCACTCAAATCGGCCCTGGAAAGATTAGCCCTACTCAGGTCAGACCAGCTTAAATCGCAGTGGCTCAAATTGGCCTGGCACAATTTAGCTTCCTGCAGCTTGACCAGCACCAGCCGCACCCGGCTCAGGTTAGTTTTTTCCAGCCGCGCACCGTGTAACTTTGCCCCACCCAGGATGGCCTCATGCAAATCAGCCTCAGTTAGATTGGCTTCCAGTAAAATAGTCCGGCTGAGATTGGCCTGGTACAGGCAGGCTTTACTAAGGTCGGCTCCACTCAGGTCAGCCTCGGAAAGATTTGCCCCGGTAAGATTAACTTCGTGCAGGTCAGCGTTCCGCAAAGCCGCACCGCTCAGATTAGCGTTGGTCAACTGGGCCTTCCAAAAAACGGCCCCTTCCAACCTGGCTTCAATCAGGCTGGCGCCATCCAGGTTAGCTTCCGCCAGGCGAGTATTAGACCCCCTAACGCCATTTAGCCGGGCGCCTCTTAAATCAGCCTTTTCAAGATTGGCATTAAGCAGATTTGCCCCGTTAAGATGGGTATAACTAAAGGCGGCACCGGACAGGTCCATTCCGGAAAAATCTACAACTGAAAGGTTCAGTCCACTCAAATTAAGTCTGGCAGGACTGCCTTGTTGAAGCAGCAAAGCTTCTACGTCCGCCCTGGTCAGGGACTTATCCGGTTTGAGGGAAATTTCTTCCGGCTCAAAACTCAAAGGTACCTCCTCCGGTTAATCCGATAGTGGTTGTAAATCACTTTCTATTATAACCCTAATCAGGACTAAAACAAATAAACCGGCCCAATTGTGCTACCTGACACTAAAGGACCGCTGGCTGCCGGTAACAGGCTGGCTTTATTCACCCGCTGGATTTTCGATTTACTGGCCCGGTGTAATATTTACCTGATTGATTAAGATATAGGGTATGCCGAGATACCCTTGCCAGGGAGTATTGTTGCGTATAACCAGCGAGTTAGTACCCGCATTGAAGAGATTGGCCGGAACATTGATTCTGAATTGACCCCAATAGCGGTCCGCGCCGCCCTCGCCGTTGTCGCTGGTTGGCACATTCGGGAAACCGGAAGGCCCATTATAAATTTGAGTGCCGTTTAGAATTACTTGCATACTATTGTTTTCGCGCCGTTCGTCATCCAGCCCGGTCAGGGTCAGCACTACCGGCACTGCCGGCAAACTATCCGCCTTAAAATTGTAGGTACCCTGTTCATAGCCACTTCCAGACCCATACAGGGCTACTTCGGGCCGTCCGTAAAGCCGCCCGTCATCCCGCCTATAGGAACCTGCCAGGGAATAAGGTGTAAAAGAGTTATTGCTGCTGGAAAAATTGCCCGGATTAGGCGGAGGCACCGCAGTCGCGGTCGGAATAACCCTGGTCGGGGTCGGTGGAATGGGTGTGGCGGTGGGCGGTACAGCGGTCGCGGTGGGCGGTACAGCGGTCGCGGTGGGCGGTACAGCGGTCGCGGTCGGCGGTACAGCGGTCGCGGTCGGTGGCACGGGAGTAGCCGTTGGCTGCGGTATCACGGTAGGCGCGGCCGCTGTTTGGACGACCGGACTGGCAGTTACGGTCGGCAGGGGTTCGGCAGGCAGGCTGACGGTAGCCAGCGGTACAGAATTTGCGGGTGGAGCCGACACAGTCCCGGCACTGGCCGTAGCAGTCATGACCGGCAAGACCACCAGCGAAGTTGGGGTGGCTCTGTCTTTATTTGAAGTAAGCAGCAGCCCCAGGAACCCCAGCCCTAACAGCAACAAAAGGCCCAGCAGCAGCGGAATGATTACGGCGGGCCGCCGGTAAAGCGGCCTGGCGCCGGTTTCCGGGGATACGTCAGGGGCGGCATAAGCGGCCGGCCTGGCTTTCGGACCCGGCTTTTTCCTGCTTGTTACCCCGGCGGCTGGCCCATTTAACGAATCCATCAGGGGAATGTTCAAAAGAGCATCGCGCATTTCAAGGGCGTTTTGAAAGCGGTGGGCCGGGTTCTTCATCAAGGTTTTTTGTACAACCTGGTCCAGTTCAGGTGACACCGGCACGCCAATACTCCGCAGGGTCGGCGGCGGGTCATTCACATGCTGCAACATTATCTGCATGTGGTTGTCAGCCAGGAAGGGCAACCGGCCTGACAGCATTTCAAATAACACCACGCCCACCGCATACAGGTCGGTATACGGTCCCAGGGTACCGCCGCTGGCCTGCTCGGGCGCCATATAATAGGCCGTGCCGATTGCCATACCGTTGGTGGTAATCTGAACCCCATCCAGGGCATAAGCCACGCCAAAGTCGGTTAATTTGGCTTCACTATCGCTGGCCCGGATCATAATATTCTGGGGTTTAACATCACGGTGAATAATGCCGTTGCTGTGGGCGGCGGCCAGGCCGACCAGGATATCGTTGGCGATAGTTACGGCATAGTCTGCGGGCAAACTCCCCTGGTGGCGAATAAGCTCTTTTAGGTCGGTACCCTCAATAAAGGGCATCACAATAAAATAAGTATTGTTGTGCTGGCCGTAATCGTAAATGTCTACAATATTCGGGCTGGAGATTTTAGCCACGGCCCGGGCTTCCCGGAAAAACCGGGCTACGAAGTTCTCATCGCTGCCATATTCCTCGCGCAGTAACTTAACGGCCACAATGCGGTCGAGAACCCGGTCCAGGGCTCTGTAGACCCGTGACATAGCGCCCTGCCCGATCAATTCCAGCAGCTCATAGCGGCCGCTGACTACCACAAGGAGATTAGCATCGTGGGTTAAAGGTTGGTATTGGGAAGGTTTTTTGTTTTCAGATGAAAATGAGCCATTAACCATGGCTGTACTACTCCGAACCCTTGTAATTACCCTGATCAATAAACCGCTAGATAACTTTAAATTAAAAAAGGTGGCGGCCTATAAACTCAACAATTTAAGGGGCAAGAAATATGCCAAAAGTATGGATTGGTGTTTATTAGGTCAGGAAGCACTTTGCAAGAAGCAATCTAGCTGGTAAAATAAGGGCTAAATTTACAACCTCATGTAGTAAAGCTGGTATTCAGCCCTTATTCTTGTTTAGAAGCTGCCAGCGCACCTGTGTTGAAAGGAAGTTCTATGAGTAAAACCCAACCGTTATCGGCCAGCGCGGAAAGAGCTGCCGCTTTGCTTCCCGTATTAAGGGAAAGCCAGGTCGATATTGTTAACCTGTTAACTTCCCTTTCACCAAACGATTTAGCTCTTCCAACCTCATGCCCTGGCTGGAGCGTCCGGGACCAGATTGGACATTTGATTGATATGACCGAAGTTCTGGTGCGGGGCCTTGAAGAAGCCGCTACCGGCCAGACCGAAGGAGTCTTGCAACCGGCAAAAATGGCCCCGGCCACCCAGGAAACCGCTATCGAGCGGGCGGCTTTACTGCCGCTAGCCAAGTTAAAATATGATTTTGAAGAAGCTTCCGGCCAGTTTCTAAACCTGCTGGAAAAACGCGACCCGCAAGATTGGGACGAGCCGGTGGGGCATCCTTACCTGGGAAGTTGTCCGGCCATTCAGTATGCCGGGCTGGCTCTATTAGATTGGTTTATCCATCCCTGGGACATCCGGACGGCCCTGGAACAAAACCCGGTGCCGCGTACCGACCAGGTTTCCCTGCTGGCAGTAGGACTGCTGGGCATGCTGCCCAAGCGCCTCAATACCGCCCGGTCCCGGAATATGCGCGGCCGGTTCCGTTTTATCATCGAAAAACCCGAAGGTTCCGGCCAGGTGGCGAATCGCCTGGATGTTGTACTGGCTAAAAATGCCGTGACTATTGAACCGAATGTCGGTGATGATGTGCCGGTGGAACTCACTTTCAAAGGGAAGCCCGGCGATATAGTGCTATCTTTGCTGGGACGGCGCGGTATTTCTAAGATCGTACAACCCGGTACAAACAGCGATATACAGGATACCTGGATGGCTCGCTGGAACATTCTCTGGATTTCCCTCTAAACCGTATTGAATCAATATTGAAAAAGTGGCCTTCAGTCGAAGGCCCTTTTTTGTGTGAAATCTACTTACCGGGATTATTAACGCGGAACAATTTCCCATCCCGCCACACCGCAAAGAAATAATCTTTTTCGGTAAAAGCTTCATGCAGCGGATTGCTGAAAGGTTTATCGTAATTTTTGATTAGACCCTCGTACGGGCCGATATTTTCCAGGGCCAGCCGCAATTTTTCGCGGTCTTCGGCGGCTCCGGGTTGCTTGAGGGCCAGGCACAACAGGCGCATTGCATCATAAGCCTGGGCCACCCCGCCGGGGAAATCCAGCTGGTCGGTCTTAAACTGCTGCTTGTAGCGGTTGATAAATTCTACCTGCCAGGGAACGGACGTATCTGCCGTGAAAGCCTGTACCACGTAGGTGCCTGTTTCCAGCCCGTTAGCGACATTATGAAATTCCGGTTGAGAGAGCATCCACGGCCCGACCATCGGCCAATCCAAATTCAAATCTTTCATGGCTCTTTTAAGGTTCCCGGCAATGGACCCTGACCCCCAGTTGATAATAACGTCCGGCTCGGCCGCCTTAAGTTTGGTTATCAGCGGTTTCAGGTCGTCCATAGTAGCGGTTACTTTATAAGAGTCAACCATGACCGGGGTAACATTGGCCTCTTTGAACTGTTCCGTCAGGTCGTCCCGGCCCAGCAAACCGGAGGGAGAGTCTTCGTAAATTATGGCAATATTTTTATACTGGGCCGAGGCATAACCGGCTATAAACTGGCTCTGGTAGTGGTCAACCATTGCCACCCGGAAAATATAATTAGGGCTGCCCGGTTCCTGGGTAATTTTAGTACCCGAGGCTACCGGTATAATCCAGGGCACTTTGGATTTTTGAACAATCGGGGCCTGGGCCAGTCCCACCTGGTTATTGGCTGTACCAAAAACAGCCAGGACTTTCTCTTTATCCAGCAGATCTTTAACATTGGTAATGCCATCATTCACACTAGCCTTGTCATCTCGCTCAATCAGGGCAATTCTACGACCATTAACCCCACCCTCTTTGTTGAAGTCGTCTACCGCCATCTGGGCTCCGCGTTTGATTGCCAGGCCAAAAGAACCATTAGGACCAGTGAAAGGCCCCATTAAGCCCACCCGGATATCACTGGCCAGGTTAGGCCCGACCGAAGTAACTTTGGTAGGTGCGATAGTCACGGTGGGGGTAACATTGATAGCGGCCGGTGTAGCGGCTACCGGGGTTTCAACACTGGTATCACAGGCGGCCAGCAACAGAGAAGTCAACAAGGCCAGCACCGCCAGTACGGCCACCTGGACCGGTCTAATTTTCACGTTTGTCCTCCCGACAGGAGTGTTAACCATAAAGGTCTAGAAAAATTGCCTGATTTAAATCCGGTTGGTACCAGGTTGAAATCTTCCTTACGACTCAACCCGCCCTGCTAAAAGAAATCGTTAACGCGACCTCGCCAGGGCCAATATACAGCTGGCACAGGTCCGAGCCGGAAAGATTGTCGCAATTGTAACAAGCTTTAAGGGCTTGTCAAATCCGCATTAAGTGGTAAAGCCATTTGTAGTTCATTAAAGATAACATACTATTAAGCTTTTCTTCTTGTGCTATTGGCTTAGCCTATGGAAAAATTGCTTTTCATTACAAGTCTATAATTTATCCATTAAAGTGACTAATGATATTGTATTGTAATTCTACGATGTTATAATATTTATAACTTAGCAATGGCGCGAGTTTAGAGCGATGATGTTTTGAAGGTGTTAAACATTTACCTGGAGTTAAGGTCTTCTTTACAAGAAGCAAACTTTCTCTAGAGAATGTAAAAACCCGTGAGACCAGTAGTAATTTCGCGCTGTATCGGAGTCTAGCCTCCCACTCCTCTGATACCCGGCAAAAAGAAACCAGGAGCCTAAAATGGAAATTCGTGAACTTGAAGAATTGGTAAATACGATTCGTCAGTTCATTTCGACCGCACGTAATCGAAATGATGTTTTTGAATATTGTCGCCTGTGTGATGAGCTGAAGATGGTCCAGGCTGAACTGGCTGAAGCGGATTGCAATCACAATTACCCGTCTTCCGACCGGGCGATTATAAACCCGCCCCTGGCGTTGGTCTAGGGCGGGTTTTTCAGGTCCCAATTCTTACTATCTTATAGCTACCACCATGGTTTCGAACAAGAATTAACATTGGCGAAATCACTATATCATGACCTCTTCCTGTAGCTATACCTGTTCCCAGTTATGCTATAATTCCGGTATCTTTAACGATTTCTAAATACCGGAAACAATCTAATGCCTGAAAGTGTATCCCCAGGGGAAACTCCCACATACTCCAAAATAACCGTGCTACTAGCGGATGACCATACCATCTTGCGCCAGGGTATTCGGACGCTTTTGGAAACGCAGCCGGACATGGAAGTGGTCGGAGAAGCTACCAACGGACGGGAAGCGGTAGAACAGGCCCGCCGCCTGCGGCCGCTGGTTATCCTCATGGATATTTCGATGCCCCACCTCAACGGCCTGGAAGCCACCCGCCTGATTAAAAAAGAACTGCCCGAATGCCAGGTGGTCGTCCTTACCATGCACGAAAATGAAGAATACTTGGTAAATATCTTGCAGGCAGGCGCGACCGGCTATGTCCTTAAACAGGCCGCCGACCGCGAGCTTATTGAAGCCGTCCGCATCGCCAGCCGGGGCGATACCTACCTATACCCGCGTATTGCTCGCCTGCTGGTAACGGACTACTTGCGCCGGGTGGAGTCCGGGGTGCCGGACGAACGCGATGCCGCTTATGATACTTTGACCCAACGCGAAAGAGAAATCCTTAAACTGGTGGCCGAAGGGCACACCAATAAAGAGATTGCCGAATTGCTGGTGTTAAGTGTCAAAACGGTGGAAAACCACCGGTACAGCCTTATGAACAAACTGAACGCCCACGACCGGGGCGAGTTAATCAAATACGCTATCCGGGTTGGCCTGATCCAGCTATAGACTACTATAAGGCCGGAAAGATTGTCCGCCAGCCCAAATCTTACAAAAATAAACTCGATAAGCCATTAAGTATTTTAGAGGGAGCTATGAAGCAGTTACTACCAGAAATTGAAGAAAGGTATGGTACTGCGCGCAGTATTTTGCTGCCGGTAGTGGTCTCGCCCCACCAGGTTGAAATGTTACGGGCCGCTGAAAAAGAGTCGGAACAGGGCTGGAACTTCCTGGTTATGATCTTCTCGGGCGCTCACCTGGTGGCGGAAGTCAGCCATAAAGATAGCCAGACCTACCGCTTGCCTGAATTCCGCCTGCCGGCCGATATTATTGACCTGGAAGACTTTGAAGTGGCCTTCCGGGAAAAAATATTTGAAAACTTCGGCGTAACTATAAATATCAGCCGCTATCTGTTGCTGGCTTACTGTACTTTTATGGCAACCGGGCAAGAAAATGCCGCCGGGGACGATGAAGACACCAGCAGCCGGACCCTGCATATTTTTACTGCCCGGGCGGTAAATTCTGATGATACCGGCGAGAATAAAGAAACCCCTTCCAACGTCAAACTGGTTAAACCCCAGGAACTCCTTGACGCCCTGCAGGCCGAATGGGCCGACTTTAAGACGCAACTGGCTTCCGGCGGCACCCTGGGCGACCTGAAGTCGGAATACGATAAAAGCTGGGCCTTTGTGCGGGTGCGGGTGCTGGCTACGGCTTTCCAGAGCCTTTTCGGTTGGTCGCTGCCTGAAATCTAAATTTAAAGCTTCAATTCCAACTCTCAAAAATCAGCCCGTTTACCTGCGGCTTTGCTGTAATATCTACACGCCTGCCGACGTGGCGGCACTGCTGGTAACCGGTGCTTCCTTTTTACTGTACAGCCGCCAGGTAAGGGCCGTAGCGGTAATGAGGGATAGCGTAACCAGGTTCTCCCAGGCAAAGGTTGAAGTGATCGCCAGCAAATGCAGGGGCCAGGGCAAGATTATCAAAGCCCACCAGAGCAGGCTCCAATGGAATTTTAACCGGCCCTGCTTGCGGGCAGCTTGCTCGATTTGACGAAGCTTTAAGAAGCAGAACAGCAGGGGAATCAGCAGCAGGCAAAAATCGTAGCTGCGGGTGTAAGGAGCGGCCAGCAGGTTAAGGCCGCTTACCAGGGCCAGCAGGAAAGTAAAGTCCCGCTCGTTGTTGCGGTTCAGCCACCACATGACCAGCGCGGCCAGGCAGATAATCGCCGCCAGCAGCAGGTAGACCGGCGTGACAAGCTGATTGCCGGTGATAAGGGCCGCCACGCTCCGTACCGAAGCCATCTCACTATCGAACTGGGGCGTATAGCGCCCGCCCGCCGCCCGCAGCCATTCGCCCACCCAGCCGGGAAAGACCCCGAAACTATAAATTCCAAAGACCAGGCACCCCGCCAAAAAGCCCAGCCAGCGCCGGTAGGTGGCCCGGTTCAGCCAGCTTGTCTTGTTTTCAACCGCACCAGAAGAAGTTTCCCGGGAAGGAGACGTGGTTGGTACGACCAGCAACAGGGGCAAGGTCAGGAAGAACAGTTGGGGTTTGAACAGCAGCAGGGCCGCGACCAACCCGGCCCGCAGGGGCCGCCCGGTCCGGCTGCAATAGTAAGAAACAACCGCCGCCCCCAGCATCAGCAAGCTCAGATTGTTTAGAATCATTACTTCAAAAGAGTAGCGCCAGAAGACCACCAGCAAGACCGCCTGTAACAGCACCGGCGGCGTCAGGCGCTGCCCGGCCAGTTTCACCAGCAAATAGACGGACACTCCTAAAACAAACTGGCTAAAGACCAGCCAGGCCAGGGCCGCCACGTTCAGGGGCAGGGCCGAAAGAGGCAGAAAGAGCAAGGTTAAAAAGAAAGGGCTGAGGAAAATATCCGAATCGCCCCCGGCCGCATTGGCGATTCGGTGAAAGAGGCTGCCCGGATTGAAGTCGTAGGGATTACCGCCCTGCCAGACTGTCCGCGCCCCGCTCCAGAAAACGCTCAGGTCGTTATCCAGATTCGGTATATCCAACCGTTTGATAGGCATAATGTAGGCAATATCTAGCCAGACCAGCAGTCCGAAGCTACCAAATAAGAGCAAAATTGCCGTCAGGTAGTTTTTATTGCGATAAAAGGGCCGGGAGCGAAGCTGGTCAGGCGGCATTTGCATCGTTTATTTTACACCCAGCTTCCTCAAGGCGTTGTTGGCGGCATCCTTTACCTGAGGGTCGGGAGAAGCCAGGGCCTTTTCGTAAGCCTGGCGAGCTTGCGGCAGGTTAACCAGTTCCTCGTAAACCTGGCCCTTATTCAGCCAGGCCGGGCCGTAAGCCGGTTGCAACTTGAGCGCCTCATCGTACTGGTTGAGCGCCAGGTCGCGCTTGCCCTGGGCCCGGTAGACGTTACCCAGTTCAAAGTGGCCTTCCACGAAGTTCGGCTCCTGCTGGACCGTTTTTTCCAGGGCCGCCTGGGCTTCGTTGGCTTTGTTAAGGAAAGCGAACGACCGGCCAATCCAGTAATTGGTGCGAGGCCACTGGCCGTCCAACTGCTGGACGCGCTGGAACTGCTTGACCGCCGAGTCGAATTGACGCTGGCTGAAATAAAGCTGGGCCAGCCGGAAATGAGCGTCAGGGTTGGGTTCGAATAGCGAAAGGGATTTCTCGTAAGCGGCAATCGCCCCGGCTATATCCTGGCGTTTGGCGGCCAGGTTGCCCATTTCGGCGTACAGGTAGGGGTTATCCGGGTTATTTTTCCGGGCCAGTTCGAAGCTTTGGTTGGCGGCGTCAAACTGGCCCATGGCCTCATGGACCTGGCCTTTTAACAGGAAAGCGTCCGACCAGTTGGGCTTAAGCTGTATTGCCCGTGTAACATCGGCCAGGGCCGGGTTGTATTGCTGCTTGCCCAGGTTAGCCGCTGCCCGGCCAAAAAGGGCCTCCGGATAATCCTTGCGCAAGCCAAGCGCGCTATTATAAGCCGCGATGGCCGGGTCAAATTCGCCCCGGCCCCGGCGCAAATCACCCAGCACCACCTGGGCCTCCGGGTTTTT
>JAQBPB010000030.1 GCA_028287745.1 Chloroflexota bacterium | reverse complement strand
GGCGGGGCTGCCGTATTGGTAACTACCAGGCTGCCCTGCTGGCCCGGTTTAGTGCCGGGCAGGATTACCAGCAGCAGGACCGCCGCGAAGATTGCCACCAATACCAGCCCGGCTACCAGGCCGATTAACATGGTGGGCGGTTTTTTTACGAGTGGATTCGTGGCAAGAGCGCCGGTCGCAGCCAGGCCCGGTTGCCCGGCGGTGGTTCCCTGGTTGGTGGCCGGACCAGCCGCGACCGGCCGGTGAGCGGTGGGGTCCTGCGGTACGAAAGTGCCCTGCTGGGTCGGGTTCTTGTAAGGGCCGACCGGCGGCATGGCCCGGGTAGCGGCATCGCCCATAGGCAGGGGCGGCCGGAAAAGCGTATGCTGGCCGCTATACTGCAAGCCCTTTGCCTGGTATTGCTGGACGCGGGCCCCGACATCCCGGTAGCTCGGTTCTCGTTTGAGTATATCGCTAAAGGTTTCGAAAGCGGCCTGGCTGTTGCCCTGTTCTTCCTGTAAGAGGGCGAATTCGTAAGCCTGGGCGCTGGAAATATTCGGCTGGTTCGGGTTAAAGCGCCCGGTATTGGGGGAGAGCTGCGGCGGAGTATGGGTTGGCCCCATATTGCCCGGTGCCAGGTTCGGCCCGCCCTGGCCCTGGTTCGGCAGGCTGGCCGTATTACTCCCAGCCAGGCCGCCCGGATAGGCCTGGGCAGCGGTTCCCAGGCTGGCTGTCCTGGCCGAACCACCGGTATTGGCCCGGCCTTCGATATTCAAACTGTTATCCACCGCTTGCTGGAAAGCCTCCGAAAGCTGCCCGGTGTTGTCGTAACGTTCCTGGGGGTATTTCGCCAGGGCTTTTTGCAGGACATTAACAATTTCCTGGGAGACCTTCGGGTTAAAGGTACGCGGGTCGGGCAGAGGTTTGTTGACGTGGCCCATCATTACGGCCAGCGGCGTATCGGCCTTATAAGGCGTTACCCCGGTCAGCATTTCATACAGGACTATTCCCAGCGAATATTCGTCACTGCGGCCGTCCAGGGGTTCCCCGGCGGCCTGTTCGGGACTCATATATTCGGGGGTGCCGATACCCACGCCGGTCTGCGTAATGTTAGTGCTGGCAAGCAGCTTGACGATGCCGAAATCGCCCAGTACAGCTCTTTCGCCGCCGACCCGCTGGGTATCCATCAGGATATTTGTGGGTTTTATGTCGCGGTGCACCATGCCCTGGGCATGGGCGTAGTCCAGCGCGTCGGCTACCTGGTGAATAATCCGGGCAGTCCGTTTTAAATCCATAGGCTTGCGCATATACTCGCGCAGGGTGCCGCCATCGAGTAGTTCCGTTACAATGTAGGGCTGCCCTTTTTCCTGGCCGTACTCATATATCGCGAGAATATTGGGGTGACGCAGGCGCGCAATCGAACGCGCTTCCTGGTTGAAGCGTTTGATAAAGGTTTCGTCGTTGCTGAATTGGGCCGCCATCACTTTGATCGCGACTTCCCGGTCAAGGCTGGGCTGGTAGGCCCGCCAGACTGCGGCCATACCGCCTTTACCCAGGACGCTGCGTAATTCGTACTGCCCGATGCGGTTGGTAGTTTCTTCAGACATAATTCAATTCTCGCAATACGATTTTATTAATTAACGCGTAAACCGGCGGTCTTTTCGCAATTGAAATAGTAAGATTAACCCAAGGCCCACCAGGACAAACAATACCAGGATGCCCCAGTTTAGAAATACATCGCTGGTAAATTCCAGGTTACGCTTTGGTATCAGGTACCAGTCGAAGGTCCGCTGGTCAAAGAACAGGCTGCCCGGAAATAAGGCTTCGATGCGGCCAGCCTGGTCCGGCGGCGGGCCGTTAAAGCGGACACGGGTACTTGGGATGGTATCCAGGCTTAAAAGCCGCCCGGTCGCCTGGTAGCCCCATTTACTGATCATCAGGTTGGAGAACCATTCGCCCACCGCGCCCATTCGTTCGAGGGCCACGACCGCCCCGCTGAAAATAATCTGGGGAATCAGGACCACCGGTACAAAGCTGGTCGCCCGGTCACTGTTGGAAGTCATGGAACTGATTAACAGGCCCAGCGTTACCCCGGCCAGGGCCGTAAGCACCAGCGTCAGGTAGAGATAACCGATACTTTCCACCGAGAGCGCACCCAGCCCCACCCCAGCCCAGACAATCCCGACCAGCATAGCAATCTGAATGAGGACCAGCCCGGTCTGGACGGTCAACTTGGATAAAATGTAAGGGGCCAGTTTCAGTCCTATCCGCCGCTCTCGCCGGTAGATTGAAGCTTCTTTGACGATCTCGCGGGCGGCATTGCTGGTGCCCAGCCAGACCGACACAATAACCAGCAGGAAGATCAGGGTTTTTGCCGAACCGTAATCACCACCGGGCCGCCCGAAGTCGTTGCGGTTGAAGACCAGGGTCAGCATCAGGGCGATTAGCGGCGACTGCAGCAGCAAAATCAAAAGATTTTTGCGGTCTTTGGTCAGGATTTCAAAGTAACGCCGGACCAGCAGCAAAAACTGGCGCGGAGCCGATAAAGCCCGGCGGGACTTGCGAAAGACAACCGGCGGCTGGACCGGCATTTCCATGTTGCGGGAAGGGTCAGCCGGTATGTTCAAGGCCCCAAAACGGTTGGCTTCGTTGGATATGGCCCGCAGCCGGGAAACGACGTTGCGCTGGTAGTACGCCGAGTCGGTGAAACGGGCGGTCCATTCCTGGGGTGTCGCTTCCTGCTCTAACTTTACATAAATCTCTGAGAAGCGGTTGACGCCAAAGTACTCGAAGGCTTCACGGGGTGAGCCGTAGAAAGCCATGTAGCCGCCGCGCGCCAGGAAAAGCACCTTGTCGCAAAGTTCCACGTTCTGAGTGGCGTGGGTAATCAAAACGACCGTCCGGCCCTGGTCGGCCAGCTTGCGCATAAACTGCATCATGCGCTCTTCCAGGCCGGGGTCCAGCCCGCTGGTCGGTTCGTCCAGGAAGAACAGGGTTGGTTTGGACAGCAGTTCCGAGCCGATGCTGACCCGCTTGCGCTGCCCGCCCGAAAGCAATTGAATGGGGGTGTCGCGGCGCAGTTCCAGGTCCAGATCGTCTATAACTTCGTCCAGGCGTTCCTGGATTTCCGGCTCGGTAGTGTCCTGGGGCAAGCGCAATTTGGCCGCGTAGTAGAGCGCTTTGCTGACGGTCAGTTCGGTTGGGACGATATCGTCCTGGGGAACATACCCGATAGAGGAGCGGTAGACCTCCATCTGGCTGTAATATTCGGCCTTATTGTAAAGGACGGTCCCGCCGGTGGCCGGGCGCACCCCGCTGATGGCGTCCATGAGGGTGGACTTGCCGGAACCGCTGACCCCGACTATGGCGACAAACTCACGCGGCAGGATAGTAAAAGTCAGGTTCTGGAGCAGGGTCAGGCTGGGCGAGACCTGTTTTGAAAGGTTTAGTACATCAATCCGGACCCCTTCGTCTTCCTGGCTGCGGTGCAAAAAGCCCTGGGCGAACATGAAGCGGTAGGGGCCGATATTTATAATATCGCCATCGTTAATGATGACCGATTGAATGCGCTGGCCGTTGACGTAGGTCCCGTTGGTGCTGTTCAGGTCGGTGGCGGTAAAAACCCCGTTGCGGTGGCTAATCTGGAGATGCCGCCGCGAGACCTGGGGGTTGTCCAGCAGTAATTCGTTACCGGCCTGGTCGCGACCGAACGAGGTCACGGGCCGGAACCGGAGATCAATATGCTGGAGATTATTTTCGTCAATCAGGGCCGGGCCGGGCGGCAAATTGGCCTGATTTAAGATCTGGTTGACCGCCTGGGGATCCAGCATTACGGTCGAAACCGGCGAAGGCCCGGTCTGGTCAGGGCCAGGCGCGGCGGGAGTGCCGACCTGGAAAGCCATCCGGACCAGACCAATCGTGATTAGGTCGCCCGTTTGAAGCTGGGCCCGTTGGACCTGCTGGTCGTTGACGTAGAACCCGTTGGCGCTCCCGGCATCCACCGCCCAGAACTGGCCGTTTTCCTGGATAACTTCCACGTGGCGGCGGCTGGTCCGGGGATCGGCGATAACGATATCGTTGCTGGCGCTACGGCCAATGGTCGTAACCCGGTTGGTGAGCAGGTATTCCCGCCCGACCTGTTCGCCGGTCAGCATTAAAAGCCTGGGTTTGGGAGGGACATTTAGCGGCACGGTAGGGCCGGGGGGAGTCCAGCCTCCCCTGTTGTCAGACAGGGGTAGGCCGGAGGTGGGCTGGGGACCGCCGCCCGGTTGTAGATGCTGGTGGCTCAACCTTGCTTCCTTCTATCTTGTTACCAGTGTTTAAGCCGAAAGTTTACTGTTTAGGTTTATCTATTCTGATAACAGCGGTAGGGGCGTCTTCGCCAGAATCATCTGACGGCGCCTGGGATGTGTTTTTATCAGCTTCTTTGCCGGGTTCGGCCTGGCCGGGCGCTCCCGGCTGCTGGGCTTGCCCGTATTGACCATACTGGCCGTACTGCTGCTGGCCGGGTTGGGCATTAGGTTGGCCGTACTGGCCGTAGCCCTGGGACTGGCCGTATTGCCCGTAACCCTGGGATTGGTTCTGACCATATTGGTTATACTGCTGCTGGCCCTGGCCGTACTGCTGGGACGGGTCCGGCTGTCCGTATTGTCCGTAGCCCTGAGATTGGCCGTACTGGGGAGGTTGGCCCGGTTGGCCCGGCTGTCCCGGCTGGTTTGGTTGCCAATATTGCCCGTACTGGCCGTACTGACCATATTGGCTGTATTGCTGCGATGATTGGTCCTGGCCCGGTTGCGGCTGGCCGTAGGGCTGTTGCGGCTGAACGTAGGGCTGTTGCGGCTGGCCCTGACCATACTGGCCGTATTGGTTATACTGGTCGTACTGGCCCGGTTGCGCCTGGGGCTGGCCTGGTTGACCGTATTGGCCGTACGGGGGATTTTGCCCATAGCCCGGCTGGTTTGGTTGCCCATATTGCCCATACTGGCCGTACTGGTCTGGGGTCTGGCCGGTCTGTCCGTAACCCTGTCCGGTTTGAGGTTGTCCGGTCTGCCCGTATTGGCCGTACTGCTGGCCCTGGTCCTGGGCCGGGCCCGATGGGGTGAGAGTCTCGTTTGCGGCCGGGTGGTTGATAAAAGTGGTTTTAACCTCATCGTCGTTGTCGGTCAAAGGCTGAGCGGGCGCGGGCTGGTAGGAACCGTACTGGCCGTATTGACCATAGGAGCCGTAAGTCGGGGCCGGGTTGTTCGCGACAACCGTCTCAAAGGAAGCGTTAGAGTTCTGGTCCTGGTTGCCGGACCGGTATTTTTCAAAATCTCCGGCTACCATCGTTTTTTCGCCTTCGATTGAACCTTCAGGGTTATTCACCGGAGGAGTAAAAGAGTCGCTGGTCTGGCGCAATAGCTCGGCATAGTTGGTGCCAACGACTGTGGCGGCGTTTTCATCATCCTCGGTCTGGCTGGTCTGGGCCGGTTGGTTCAGGTTGGTTTCCTGGGAATAGGAACTATAGGGCAGCGGGTTGGTGGCGCTAACGTCGCTTTCAGGGACAGGCGCGGCGGCAGCGGCCGCCTGGGCCCGGAACTGCTTGAGAATATCGGCGTAATTGACCCCGATAACGGTCGGGGCGTCACCCGGGTCATAGGTCTCTTCGTCTTTGGAAGCTTCGACCGGGGCCGCCGGGCTTTCGGTAGAAGGCAGGCTGCCAAAGGCGGCGTAATTTCCAATGGTTGTCGGCTGGGAGTACACTGAATGGTCTTCTTCATCCTTACTCTCGGCAGCCGGTGGCGCATAGCTCTGGTTTGAATTGTTATTGGCATAAGGCTGGTTTGAGTAATTGTCCTGGGCGGCGGGCTGGTTAAAGCTGTAACCAGGCTGGGCGTTGCCAGCATCCGGCTTGATGGCAGGCTGGATGAAGTCGAAATTGTCCGGGGAGACCGGCTGGTTGTAGCCGTAGCCGGCCTGCTGGCCGGGCCGGTTACTATCTTCCGCCGGGGGCGTATAACCGAAACCACCCACAATTGTCGCGGCATTGTCATCTTCCGCCGGTCTATTCAGTTGATTATATGCTGCCGGATCGAGTTCGGCGGACTCAGTACCGGCTTCGGCTTTGAAAGAATTTGCGAAAGCAGCGTTATCGAGTTCGGCGGACTCAGTACCGGCCTCGTTTTTAAAGACATTGGCATAGGCGGCACTGTCCAACTCGGCGGATTCGGTGCCCGCCTCCTCCTTAAAGACATTGGCGTAGGCAGCGTTATCAAGCTCGGCTGACTCGGTCCCGGCCTCGGCTAAAAAGGCGTTGGCATAAGCGGCGTTATCCAGTTGGGCCGACTCGGTACCGGCTTCGGCTTCGAAAGCTTCGGCCGTTTCCATCCCGGACAGTTCGGTGGCGGCATCTGCCATTTCGGGTTCAGCGGTATGCCCGGTAGCCCCGTTAGACATTTGAGGGCTGATTACTACGTCCTTATCAGGGTTAACCTCAGGTGGCGTGGCGGAATCGTAACGCGGTGCTTCCAATGGGACCGCGTACATAGGAGAATCCATTACAGGCTGGCGGGAAACGCCGGAAAAGACCTGGGTCGCGCCGCTGTCTTCAATTTCCGGGGCGGCAGGTTTCGCCTGCGCAGCGGCTGCAATTTCGGCGGCCCGGGCTGCCAGGGCAACGCCACTCTGGTAACTGAAAATATTCTGGCCGATTCTGACGACATCACGATGCTGCAAAGTATAGGGTTCGCCCGGTTCGAGGGCGGTGTCGCGGATTTGGACCGGATTTTCGCTGCCCAGGTCAATTATTGCAAATTCTTCACCCTTCTTCTTTATTACAGAGTGGTACCGGGAAACATAGGGATCGTTGAGGGCAATATCGTTATCGGTGCTGCGTCCCAGGGTAGTTAATTCATCATTGAGGGTAATTCTTTTACCAATTTCCGGGCCGCGCTGGACAATCAGGTAACTGGGCATTGGTTATTCCTCTCTAATTCTTTGAAGCTGCGTTTATGGATTCTAAAGAAGGGGTGGAGACTATTCCCACTCCCGGTCGGGGCGGCCTGCCACCGCGCCTCCACTACAAAACAAGCCTACCATTAGCTGACAGCCTGCTCGTTCAGGATGAGTTGCTTACTCCGGGTGACTCCTAACTATTCTCTTACTACTTTACCATATTATACAAGGTTAAGACTATAATTTTCTTCACACTTATCTTCAAACTTAATGAGAATGACGGTATGGAAAAGAGTACTTTAAACGTAAACGCGGCACCTGGACCGGATATTGTAAGCCTGGAATACCCCACGGTTTACGCAATAAAGAACCGGAAATTAGCTTTAGTTATACTCGCTTTTTGGTGACCGGCCCGGTTTCCCTTCCATTCTATATATTTAACGTTCTAGATTACCCGTTTTACGACCCAGCCTGTACAAAAGTACAGGTTTAATAAGTATTCAAGGCTGTAGTATCTTTATTATTTGAAGTATAGTGATAACCTATTATAAAATGATTTATAAGTTTCATACCATGTATTTAAGTGCTTGTAGGTAATCTGGTTGAGCCAGCAATTTTTTTGGCTCAAAAATAATAAAGAAAGACATATAAAAATTCAGAATGAATACAACGTTAACCGGGAAATCTCCGGACATTTCGGAGCCTGAAAAGAATTCGGTCTGGCTGGTAGTTGCGGCTTTAATGCTGACCACATTTCTAGCGGCCCTGGACGGCAGTATCGTAAGTACGGCTATGCCGACTATTACCGGCCAACTGGGCGGTTTTAACCTTTATAGCTGGGTATTTTCGATTTACCTGCTTACCTCAACTGTCACCGTCCCGATTTACGGCAAATTAGCCGACCTGTATGGCCGCAAGCGAGTTTTACTGGTCGGGACCGGCCTGTTCCTGGTCGGGTCGGCCCTGTGCGGTTACTCACAGAGCATGCTGGAACTGGTCATCTTCCGGGGCATCCAGGGTATTGGCGGCGGGGCCATTTTGCCGATTGCCTCCACCATCCTGGGCGACCTGTTTCCGCCCGCCCAACGGGCCAAAATCCAGGGGTGGACCGGGAGTGTCTGGGGTATTTCGGCGGTGGCGGGCCCGGCCCTGGGCGGTTTTATCGTTGATCACACTACCTGGCGCTGGATTTTCTTTCTGAACTTGCCGATTGGTATCCTGGCGCTGCTGGCGATTGTATTCTTTTTCCACGAACGGATGGTTACCCGTAACCATAAAATTGACATTGCCGGGGCGGTCACTTTGATGCTGGGGACGAGCGCCCTGTTGATTGGCCTGACCCTGGGTGGGCGGGATTGGCCCTGGCTAAGCCTCGAAAGTATCCTGACTTTTACAGTGGCCGTTGTGTCCCTGGCGGCCTTTTTCCTGGTCGAGCGGGTGGCCGGGGAACCGCTGCTGCCTCTCTCACTTTTCCAGAACCGCTTAATCCGGATTTCAGGTATTGCCGCACTGCTGATGGGCGGTGTTTTAATTGGCATCGTAACTTATGTGCCGCTGTTCGTGCAGGGCGTACTGGGAACTTCGGCTACAATCGCCGGGGGCGTGCTGGCGACCATGTCAATTGGCTGGCCGCTGGCCGGGAGCTTTGCAGGCCGGACCATCATGCGCTGGGGATACCGCCAGACCGCTTTACTGGGCGGCTCCATTTTACTCTTGAGTGTCCTTATGATGCTGGTGATTGATAAACAGACCTCGCCTATTTACATCGCTTTGTGCGCACTGGTATCAGGTTTTGGCCTGGGCTTTTCGACTACCTCGTTCATCGTGGGAATCCAGAATGAAGTTAACTGGGAACGCCGGGGAGTGGCGACCGCCTCGAACCTGTTTTTAAGAAGCCTGGGCAGCACTATCTGGGTGGCCGGGCTGGGCAGCATCCTGACAAATACGCTGGTTTCTCAAACCGCCCCGGTGACCGGGCCCAACCAGAACCCACTTGACCTGGTAAACACAATTCTAAACCCGGCCTCCGGCCAGAAACTTGAACCCGGCGTGCAGGCAGCAGTCCAATCCGGCCTGGAGCAGGCTTTCCGGTGGGTCACTATAGTGGAAGTACTGACGGCAATCGTGGCTTTGCTGGTAATCTGGCGGATGCCGCGCTCGCGGGTTATCAAAGATAGCGTCACGCCACCCGCCAGTTCGCCCGGCGTACCGGAAGGCTAGAAGTTATAAGCCTGGTTACCAGCGCGGGTGAATTTCGTTCCTGAGATACTTATCGTAGATGGCCCGGACGGTCTGCATGGTTTCAGGGTCCAGCGGCGGTAATTCGGCTGCCCTGGTGTTGGCTTCGGCTTGCCGGGGGTTCTTGGCCCCGGCAATTACGGTTGAAACTTCCGGGAACATCAAAAGCCAGCGCAGGGCCAGTTGAGCCAGGGTTTCGCCCGGCCGCACCAGCAGTTCGAGTTCCCTGACGGCTGCCAGGCCGGTTTCGTAGTCTACTCCGGAGAAAGTTTCGCCCTGGTCGAAGGCTTCACCGTGCCGGTTGAAATTGCGGTGGTCGGTTTCAGCGAACTTACTGTCCTTGCCGTATTTGCCGGTTAATAGTCCGCTGGCTAGCGGCACCCGCACAATTACGCCGACTTTTCGTTCACGGGCGGCCGCCAGGAATTCATCGGCCGGTTTTAGCCGGAACATATTGAAAATAATCTGGACACTCTGGACGTTCGGGTAAGTGATGGCCTTCATGGCTTCGTCTACTCGTTCGACACTCACCCCGTAATAGCGCAGCTTGCCCTGCTGCACCAGGTCGTCCAGCACGCCAAAGACCTCAGGCATGTCGTAGACCTCCGAGGGCGGGCAGTGCAGTTGCAAGAGGTCAATAGCTTCGGTATTCAGGTTGGTCAGGCTGCTTTCGATAAAGCCGGTCAGGTTCTCGCGGTTGTAGCCCCCGGCGACATGCGGGTTGAGGCCGCGCCCGGCTTTGGTGGCGATATAGATTTCCCGTCCGGCTTCCCGGCGGACCTGGGAGATTAACTCTTCCGAGTGGCCGTTGCCATAGACATCGGCGGTATCAATAAAGTTGACGCCCAGGTCAATGGCCTTTTTGAGGGCAGCAATGGCCTCGGTATCGTCGGTCTGGCCCCAGGCATCGCCGCCAATGGCCCAGGCTCCAAAACCCATTTCCGATACTTTCCAACCGGTCCGCCCAAAATCACGATAATTCATTTTCTTACCTTTTACTACTAATTTTTCTGCTGCCTGCTACCCTGTATAGGCATTCACTTAGTCATCCACCATACCAGGGTATGCAAGATTTGGTACATCTTTTATTTACTAAAATGGGTAACCACCTTGCATTGTCATCCTGAGTACTCTGTAAAACAGGATTTGCCACATTACTCGACAGCGTTTGGAATTACAATGTCATGGCCCACCGGGTACTAAGCCGAGGTGTTAACCAGGGACATCTGGTTCAAATAAAGGCTGTAGTAGAGTTGCCCCCTGTTGAGCAATTCGGCCTGGGTGCCCATTTCGGCAATCCGGCCTTTTTCCATCACGATAATCCGGTCAACATCGCGAATAGTACTAAGGCGGTGCGCGATTATCAGGGCGGTGCGGCCGGTCAGTAATTTCTTAAGGGCTTCCTGGATGGTTGCCTCGCTTTCGCTATCCACGCTGGAAGTTGCTTCGTCCAAAATCAGAATACCGTCCGGGTTGTAGGCCAGGGCCCGGGCGAAACTGAGTAACTGGCGCTGCCCGGCCGAAAGATTGGTTCCACGCTCCTGCAACTCGTAGTTGTAGCCGCCCGGTAATTGCCGGATAAAGCTATCCGCCCCGACATACTCCGCCGCTTCGCGCATGGCTTCATCAGAAAGCTCGGGCCGTCCCAACCGGATATTTTCGGCAATCGTTCCCTTGAACAATACCGGTTCCTGCAAGACCAGTGCCATGTGTTTTCTTAAGTCCTCCTGGGTGACCTCGCGGATGTCCACGCCGTTGATGGTGATGCTGCCCGATTGGATATCGTAGTTGCGGCCCAGCAGGCTGGTAATACTGGTTTTACCGGCCCCGGTCGCGCCTACGATAGCGACTTTCTCACCGGCCCGGACCTTGAACGAAATCCCTTTAAGGACCGGAAATTCCGGGTTATAGCCAAAGACCACGTTATTAAAAGCTACTTCGGCCCAGTCTTTCGGGGCCGCGCCGGTGGCCGGGTCGGTTTCAACCAGCTTGCGCGGTTTGGCCGGGTCCTGGATGGCGGCCGGTTGGTCCAGAAGGCCGAAGATCCGCTCGCAACTGGCGCTGGCCGCCTGGAACGAGGTATAGCGCTCAGCCAGGTCGCGGATAGGGGTGAAAGCCCGCTCGGTGTACTGTAAGAAGGCCACTATCAGGCCGAAGGTTATTTCGCCGCTCTGGAAATACAGCCACCCGGCCACCAGTAAGAGCAGGGCGTTAGCCAGTTGAGCCAGGAAGGAAACCAGCGGCAGGAAGATGCCGTTAACCGAAACGATAAAGCGGTTGCTCTGGAAGTAGTCGTAATTAAGTTCTTCGAAGCGGTCGCGGTTGGTCTTCTGGCGGTTAAAGAGCTGGATAGTCAGCATTCCGGAGTAATTTTCGGCCATGTAGCCGACCAGGGTCGAGTATTTACGGCGCGAGCTGCGCCATGCCTGGCGCAAGATTTTCCGGAAGATGGTGGTTGCCACGTACAGAACCGGCAGTACGGCCAGGCTGACCAGGGCCAGCCGCCAATCCAGGATAAACATTGTTATGATAATCGCCGCAAGGGTAATCAGGTCGGCAACTACTGCTACGGCTCCCTGGCTTAACAGGTCGTTGACGGCGTCCATGTCGCTGGTCAGGCGGCCAATCAGGCTACCGGCCGGGTAGCGGTCGAAAAAGGACAGCGGGTGGCGCAACAGGTAGCTGAAAAGCTGGACCCGTAAATCCCGCACGACCAGTTGGCCGATTTTCTCCATCAAATAGGAGCGCAGGTAGCGCAAGGCGAAACTTAACACGGTCGCCCCGACGAACAGGACCAGTATCAGGCCCAGTCCGTCCAGCTTGCGGGGAGTAATATATTCGTCAATGGCGATTTTGCTCAAAAGAGGCCCGGCCAGTTCCAGCAGCGACCCGGCAATTATAACCGGGGTTGCCAGTAGCAAAATACTCCGGTAGCGCCAGATATAGCTTAACAGGCGGGTCAGGCGGCCGCCCTGGTAATTCAGCCCGACTATTTCATCCTGGTCATCTTCCGGGTTAACCTTAACTTTTTTACGCCGCCTGGCGCCTTTCCCGGACGTTTCCGGCGCGGCCTGGGCCAGCGTTTCGGCCGGGCCGGACGCCGGGGCTTTAGATTTTTCAACCGGGGCTTCGCCACCGTCTGCCGGGGCCGCCCCGGTGGCGGACGGGAAAACCGCCTCGTCCAGCAGGCTATCCACGGCCGAGGCCAGTTCGTGCTGGTACATGCGGGCGTAAAGGCCGTCGCTTTGTTCCCACAGGCTGGTGTGCGTACCTTCGGCGACAATCTGGCCGCCCTCCAGTACCACAATCCAGTCGGCATCTTTCACCAGGGCCAGCCGTTGGGTGACAATTAGAGTTGTCCGGCCCTGGGCGGCCAGTAACTTAAGGTTGGCGGCGATTAAATTCTGGGTGCTGGCATCAACGCTGCTCAGGGCATCGTCCAGGATAAGCAGTTCCGAATCGGGCAGGAGGGCCCGGGCAATCGCGGTGCGTTGTTTCTGGCCGCCGCTCAGGGTCACGCCGCGTTCGCCGACTTTAGCGTCATAGCCGCCCGGTATCTGGGGCAAGTCCTGGGACAGCCGGGACAGTTCAGCCGCCAGCAGGATTTCTTCATCTCCGGCCTCATTTTTCCCGAAAGCAATGTTCTCCCGGAGCGAAAGCGAGAAAAGGAGGGTTTCTTGCGGCACGTAGCTAATCCGGCGGCGCAATTCGGCCAGGGGTATCTGTTTAACATTGACGCCGTTGAGCAAGACCGCCCCTTCGTCAGGATCGTAAATCCGGCCAATCAGCGACGCCAGTGAGCTTTTGCCGGACCCGGTCGGGCCGACTACCGCGACGGTCTGGCCGGTCTGGACTTTGAAGTTCAGGTGGCGCAGCGCCCATTTTTCGCCAAAACGCTGCCCGGCATCCTTAAATTCAAGGGTGGTCTGGCCGGGTTGGGCCGCCGGGACTTCCACGGCTTCTTCCGGGTCGGGTTCAGCAATAACCGGTTTGTATTGCAGGATACGCTGAAGGCGGCCCATACTGATTGCCGCTTGCTGGCCGATACCGAGGACCGTACCCAGGTTGGAGAGCGGCCCTGCCAGCAGCAGCAGGTAGGCGTTGAACTGAACAAACTGCCCGATGGTGAGGTTCCCGGCCTGGATTTCGTTAGCACCAATCCAGAGCAGCAGGCCGGTTGTCAGGCCGGTTGCAAGCTGTATAAGCGGAATCAGGAGCGAGTTGAGCCGGGCAAATTTCAGCCGGTCCACCACATACAGCCGGTTTTCCTCGGCGTAGCGCTGGCTCTCCACTTCTTCGTCCGTATAGGCTTTGACCACCCGGATACCGGATAAAACTTCCTGGACCCGGTTGCTGACTTCGCCCAGACGTTCCTGGGCGTTCTGATAGACAGTTTCCATGTGGCGGCGAATGTAGGAGAAAGCAACCGCCAGAAAAGGCAAAAAAACCAGACCGGCCAGGGCCAGGTTCCAGTTCTGGGAGAACATCAGGATTAGGGCAATCGTGCCCATGAACAGGGTGTTACAGCCGCTAACGATGCCCTGGACTATAAAGTTGCGTTGTATAGAAATATCGGAGGTAGAGTGAACAATCAGGTCGCCTATGCTGTTCTGGTCATAAAAGCCCCGGTCAAGTTTCTGGAGTTTTTTAAACAGGCTCTTGCGCAAATCGGCTTCAATCAGGTGGCCGACCCGGTTGACCGACCAGCGCTGCATGAAGCCCAGCCCGAACTGGACCAGGCCAACCAGGACTATTACCAGGCAGATAAGTGGCTCGAAATTGTTAGCCTGTAAGCCGTCAATTCCCAGGCGTAAGAGGTAGGGTTGGACCAGGGTAACGGAAGAAAGCAGCAGCAGTACCACCAGACCGGTTAAAAGAAAAGCTTTGTAGCGTGCCAGGTAGGGGATTAAATTTTTCAAGTTCCGCATTTTTTTATTTTACTATCAACAATTCATCCCTGTTTTACACCTTTGTAAAAGCATGATGAAACTGCAATTTTGGCTGCTTTTGGAGCAACCTGTTTCCTTATTTTAAAACTATCATGACGTTATAATAGCTATAAATATAAATAAGTTGCAAGTCTTAAACCCTTTTAATTAACGCCGGTTAGCCCTTTCACAGGGCCGAACCTGGGCTGCGGACTTCCTCCGCTGCCGGTCCCGGTGCGGCTTGTACGGCTGTCCGGGGCAGGCTGGTTTTAATCCAGAGCGCGGCCATTAACAGGGTGAAACCGGTCAGCAGGAACACCGCCCGGGTGCTGATGGCCGCCGCGATGACCGCCCCAATAAGTGGGCCACTGGCCGAACCGAGCGAGGAAACGCTGCTTACCACCCCAAAGGCCGACCCTTTGCGGCCTTCCGGTATCATCTGGGCAATCAGGGCGTTAGCCGAGGGAATAATTCCGCCAAAGCACAGGCCCATAAGGCCACGCAAGATAAGCAGTTCCCAGACATTTCCGACCAGGGCCTGCGGAATATAGAGCAGGGCCGCCGCCAGGGCGCTGATTATTAGAATCTGGCGGTGGCCGTATTTATCGCTCAGGCGCCCGGCGACGACCGCTGAAAAGGCGCTGGTTACCCCGGTAATCGCCAGTTCCAGACCGGCCAGGGTGGCGACCCCTTCCGAACCACCGCCATTCAGCACTTTGATGAACAGGGCCAGGACCGGCGCGATAATACTTGAGCTGAACTGCACCAGGGCCAGGATAATCACCAGGGCCATAAATTCTTTGCTCATAAAAGCGGCCTTGAACCGCTGGCCCAGGCTTAACTGCTGCCGGGTGGGGTCGGGTTTGACCGGGGTGAAATCTTCGTGGACCAGGAAAACTACTATCAGGGCCGCAAAGGTCAGAATTACCGCTGTGATAATAAAAGTAACCCGGTAATCGGTCAGGTCGGATAAAATGCCGCCCACCAGTGGGCCAATACTGGCTCCCACAAAGACCGAGGTTTGCATCAGGCCCAGGGCATAGCCCATTTTTTCTTTAGGGGTGATAGAGGCGACCAGGGCGATATTGGCGGTAACGGTCCCGGTCAGGGCGCCTTGCATTATTCTCAGGACCAGCATGAACCAGACGTCCTGGGTAAAGGCCATCAACCCCACGACTACCACGCCGCCCAGGATAGAGCGTAAGACCATTGACTTGCGGCCGTAACGGTCCGACAGCGCGCCCCAGATGGGCGAAAAGGCGGCCATCGTCAGGAAGCTGGCCGTGACCATGATGCCCGACCACAGCCCGGCTTGCCCGACGTCGTGAACATTTAAATCTTTCTGGAGGAAAAGAGGTACAAAAGGGATGGAGGAGTTGAACCCGATCATACTTATTAATTGAGCCGCAAACGAGGCATAAAGCACCGTTTGCCAGTTTTCGCGGCGCCGGGGCGGCCTGGTCCCTCCTGTTGGTAACCTATCCGGTTGATCACTTCCCATTGTTTATTACAAAACTTCTTTCAATGTTTAAGGTGTGGCCCAGCGTTCGTTCGGGACCAGCGGATACCAGCCGGGCCGGGCCGGGTCTCTATCGTAGGGATAGCCGCCCAGCTTGCGGTACAGTTCGGCGTAATGAGCTAATTTGTCGCGGTCGACCGTGATACCGAGGCCGGGCCCTTCCGGCACGGCGATAGTTCCGTCCTTGTATTCCATTTTCCCGCCCACCAGGATGTCATCTTGCAGGTGGTGGTAGTGGGCATCCCCGGCAAAGGCCAGGTTCGGCAGGGCCGCGCCCATGTGCAGCATGCTGGCAAGCTGAATACCCAGTTCCCCGGAGGAATGGACCGCAATCCCCAGTTGAAAGGTTTCGCAGACCCCGGCGGCTTTGATGCAAGGCCGGATGCCGCCCCAGAAAGTGGTATCCAGCAAAATCACGTCTACCGCCGGGTTGAGAATATTCTGGGCCAGTTGTTCAAAGTTGATTACAACCGTGTTGGTGGCGGTTGGAATACGGACCATTGAGCGGACGCGCCGCATGCCGTTCAGACCCCAGGTGGGATCCTCGAAATAATCGTTTTTCAAACCTTCAATAGCCTGTCCAAACCGGATAGCGTCTTCCACGCTCAAAGCCCCGTTTGGGTCGTAGCGCAGGCGGTCGTCCGGGAAAGCTTCGGCCAGGGCCTTGTAACAGGCCAGTTCGTATTCGGGCGGAAAGACGCCGCCTTTCAGCTTATGTGTGGTAAAGCCGTACTGCTCTTTTAACTCGCGGCAATGCTTGACCAACTGCTCGATAGTCCGGACCTCGCCCTGGCCGGTCGCTTCATCCGGCAGTCGAAAGAATAGATAGCTGGCAAAAGAAACCCGGTCGCGGACTTTCCCGCCCAGCAGGGCGTAGACCGGCACGTTTAGTTTTTTGCCCATAATGTCCAGGCAGGCGAATTCAAGGGCGGCGTGTAGCTGGGTGCGGTTGTTGTACAGGCTGGCGGTGGGGTTACAGATAGCAAAGCGCATTTCCTCAAGCTGGAAAGGGTCGTGACCGACCAGGTAACTTTTCAGGCCCCTGAAAGCCATTTCGGCGCTTTCGCCGCCGCCGCCCATTTCGCCAAATCCGGTGATGCCCTCATCGGTTTCGACTTCTACGATTGTGCGAACGAAGCGGCCCCAATGCGCGCCGTTGCTGTGCCGGAGCGGCGCTTCCAGGGGTACGGTGATGGTCGTGGCTTTTATATCTGTAATTTTCAACCGGGTTCTCCTTTGAGCCAATGCAGGCTGACTAACATTAAGGCGAAAGCTTAGGTACCAAAGTGAACGGTATAGACGTATTTATCCGACCGGTTTGTGATTACCGCCAGGTACAGCGGTTTGCCGCTGGCGTCATAGACCAGGCGGGTAACTTCCAGCAGCGGGAAATCGGCCGGGACCTGTAACTGTCCGGCTTCCCAGGTGGTTGCCATCCTGGCTTCGACCTTATCAAAAGCCCGGACCGGCTTCAGGTTGTGATGGGCCATGGACTCGTAAATCGAATCTTGAATAAGGCCGCTGTCTTCCAGGCCCGGGATAAGACCCTGCGGCAGGTAGTTGGTCATTATGCAGATTGGTTCGCCGCTGGCATAGCGCAATCGCCGGATACGGACCAGCTTTGTCCCGGAAGTAATGCCAAGCGTGGCGCACATATCCTGGGTCGGCTCGACCAGTTCCATTTCGGAACTGACCGTCTGCGGTTCCAGGCCGCTCTGGCGAATAGTTTCACCCCAGGAAATCAGGCGGGTTAGCTCCTGGGCGATTTTCGGTTCCCGCACGAAAGTGCCCCGGCCCTGCTTGCGGATAATCAGACCATCCGACTCCAGTTCTTCCAGGGCTCGCCGGACGGTAACCCGGCTAACCCCGAAACGCTTTTCCAGTTCGGGTTCAATGGGCAGGCTCTGGCCGGGGGTCATATTCTTTTCAATTTCGCGCTGTAAGGCTTCTTTAACCTGGGCGTAGAGAGGCAGCGGGCTATTCGGGTTTATAACACTCATTTTTGTTTACTTTTGGTTAGTTGGTCTAAAGAAGGCTTTATTGACAGAAATTCATTATAATGATATAACATATTAAGTTATAATTACCCATTTGTCAAGGTTTATCAGGCTGTTTTCTATATATGGTTTCTTTATAAAAGAAGGTTTTTATTTTATGGCTACCGAAATTAACCGGGACGAAGTCCTGCGAATAACCGGCCTGGGCGGAGTACTGGTAGTAATCCGGTTGGATGACTTGAGCCAGTCGGCTGCCCTGACCCGGACCCTGCTGGATGCCGGTATTACCTCGCTGGAATTTACGATGACCAACCCGCTGGCTTTGCAGGTTTTGACCGAGATAAAGAAAAGCTTTGCCGAGTTCGAGCAGGGTCAGGCGGTCATCGGGGCCGGTACGGTCCTGACTCCGGCTGACGCGCGGGCCGCGATTGCCGCCGGGGCCCAGTTTATTGTCACGCCTGCCCTGAACTTTGAAACTATCAAGGTTTGCACCGACCAGCAGGTCGCTATTATGCCGGGAGCCTTAACGCCGACCGAAATCCTGTCGGGTTGGAACGCCGGGGCCAGCGCTATCAAGGTCTTTCCGGCCAGGGCCTTTGGGCCGGGTTACTTCAAAGATTTGCGCGAGCCTTTGCCCCAGTTGAAGCTGGTCCCGACCGGCGGGGTGAGCCTGGAAAACGCGGCCGAGTTTGTTAGAAACGGGGCCATAGCGGTCGGCGTGGGCGGCAACCTGGTAGATAAGAACCTGGTGGCGGCCAATAACTGGGCGGCTATTCGCCAGAAAGCCGAGGCTCTCCTGGAACAGGTCCGCATCGGGCGCGGAAAGTAACTAATCAAAAGATAAAACAGGGGCTTGAGGACAAATGGCAGACCACTATGATGTAGTAACGCTGGGCGAAACGATGTTGCGCCTGACCCCGCCCCAGATGCGGCGGCTTGAACAAGCGACAAACCTGGATATTGAGGTTGGCGGCAGCGAGTCCAATACGGCGGTTGGCCTGGCCCGCCTGGGCCTCAAGGTAAGCTGGCTTTCACGCCTGACCAAAAACGGCCTGGGCCTGTTGATTGATAACGCCCTGAAAGGTTACGGAGTCGATACATCACGGGTGTGCTGGACTGACCAGGACCGGGTTGGACTCTATTTCCTGGAAGAAGGACTGGCCCCACGCGGGAGCGCGGTGGTCTACGACCGGGCCAACAGCGCCCTTAGCCGGATGCAGCCGGACGACCTGCCCGCCGACCTTTTCCAGCCCGGGGCCAGCCGGGTGCTGCATATTACCGGGATAACTCCGGCGGTGAGTCAGTCGGCGGCCCAGACCACCCTTAAAGCGCTGGGGCTGGCAAAACAGGCCGGGTGGGCTGTCAGTTTTGACCTTAACTACCGGGCCCGGCTCTGGTCGCCGGAACAGGCCCGGGTCGGGTGCGAGCCTTTCGCCAGGACGGCCGATTTGCTGATTGCGCCCCTGCGAGATGCCCGTTTGATCTACAGCCTGTCCGGCACGACTCCCCCGGAACAGGTCCTGGGATTTTTGCAGCAGCACTTTCCCCAGGCAACGGTTGTTCTGACCATGGGAAAAGACGGGGCTATGGGCCAGGCACCCCGGGGTGAATTAATCCGGCAGCCGGTCTTTCCCGCCGCAGAAGTCGGCCGGATTGGCGGCGGTGACGCTTTCGCTGCCGGGTTGCTCTACGGGTTTCTGGCCGGAAACGACCACAAGGAGTTTGCTCCTGGGCTGCTGGCTTTAGCCCTGCGCTGGGGTGCGGCGGTGGCGGCCCTGAAGTACAGCACTCCCGGTGATATGCCGGTAATCAGCCATGCCGAAGCCGCCCGGTTAGTCGCTTCGGAGAGCAATACCAGTTCGAGCGGCGTTTCCCGGTAAGAGTTTGAGTTTGCTTAAAAATGCCTGTAGCGAAAAACAGGTTTAATGACAAATCCTGCCTTGCAGAGTAATTAGTTTGGTTTGCTAAAGAGTTAGCGGGTGGTTAACGGGGTAATAACCAGGCGGCTGAAGGTAACAGCCGGTTGGGGGCTGCTGGAAAGTACGGCGGGTGAGCTGAATAGTCCGGCGCCAAAACCGAACTTGCCGCCCAGTTGAGCCGGTGGCGCGATTTTAGAACCGGCCTTGAAGGTAATAGTCTGTAAAATTTTCCCATCTAATCTGAGGCGTAAATACCCGCCGGTAGCTTCCAGGCTGAACGCCAGGGGATTTGTGTTGCCCGGCAGGGCCGCATCCTGGCTCCAATCGCTCAGGGCGGTCCAGGCCGGGCCGCTGCGTTTGAGCAGGGCATAGCGCTGGCCGCTGACCAGCCAGGCGTAGTAATCTTCGGGGCCTTGCTGCCAGAAGATTAGTCCGTAGAAAAGACCCGGTGGGTTTGTGACTGGCTGGATAGTTACGTTTGCCCGGAATTCTTCAAAAGAGCGGTCCAGGTAGGAATTCCAGTTCAACCGGCCCGGCAGGGCGCTGACCCGGTAGCCCTGGCCGGTGGCGGGACCGTTTAGATTATAAAAGGCGCGGGCGTTATTGGGTAAACCGCTCTCAGCGGAAATAAAGTCGTCACTGAAGGGCGGGCCATTGGCAACCGGCCCTGACAGGCCGGGCAAGCCCTCGCGGGCGGCTTCTTCGGAGCCTAACCGGACCCGGCCAAAGCCAAAGAGCGGGTCCGGCCCCGGTACGCCTAAATCCAGGGCGTTACGCTGGAGGTAGGCCGCTACCTGGTCGGCGGTCAGTTCGCGGGCGGCGCTCCAGACCAGGGCTGCCGTACCGGAGACCTGGGGCGCGGCGGCGCTGGTGCCCTGGAAGGGTTGTTTCATGACCGCTCCGGTTATCCCGCTCGGCCCGACTAAATCGGGCTTGGCCCGGTTGTCGCCGGTCGGGCCACGTGAACTGTACAGCTCCAACTGGTCGGTCTGCCAGCCGGTCGCGCCCACACTGAGCGCTCCCCGGGCATCACCGGGGGTAGCCAGGCTACTTTCCGGGGTGGCGCTTTCCAGGTTGGCATTGTAGGCAAACAGGTGGAAGCGTAACCCGGCTGGTAGGGGGCGGTCTTTGGCCGGGTTAGCCAGCTTGACCTGGATGAAATAGGTCTGGCCGGGTTGGGCGCGGAAAGGGGCTAGCTCGGTGGGAGGTTTACTAAAGCCCGGCCCCTGGTCATTGCGCGAACTCGAAAGCGGCTGCTGGTTGGTGTCCAGCACATAAAGGTCCAGGTTAGTGCGGGGCGCGTCCCAGGGTTCCTCCCAGCGCAGCGACACCCAGGCCGGGGCGGCGGTGGCTTTTAGTTTTAGGGTTAGCCGGTCCCCTTCAAAGTGCTGAAAACCGGCCTGGTCAGGCTTAAACGTTGCCATATAGTGGGACTGGCCGTAGTTTCCGGTCGAGACTACCGGCAGGATACCGGCCCGGCGGGCTTCGTCCAGCTTTTCGACCATTTTACCGGTGCCGTCGCCGGGGAACAGGCCGCCCCAGCCCAGCGAAATCTGTAATATCTGGACTTTTTTCTCAATGAAATAATCTACGGCCCGGATAAAGCCGATTTCATCTTCGATAGGGGCCAGGAACAGGCTGGCTTCCGGGGCCAGCGAATGGACGATTTCGGCTACGGCTACTCCGTGACTTTCGGGGCCTTCTTCGTTACCAACCAGGAAAGATTGGAATTGGACCCGCGCGGCGGGCGGTAAAGCCGTGCCCAGGAAAGACCGGTAATTGGCAAAGCCTCCGTCCATAATGCCGACCCGGATGCCCTGGCCGGTGAAACCGGCTTTGTGCCAGCGGTCGGCCCCGATTAGCGCCACTCCCTGGTTCAGGGCCAGGCTGGTCAGGTTGCCCGGTGGGGGTAAGCCCGGAAAAGGTCCGTCCAGGGAAGGGGCCAGCAGCAGCTTTAACTCTTTAACTTCCTTGAAAGAAGCCAGCTCCTGCAGAAAATTTCGCTTGTTAGTGAGGTTGAAATACGTGGTCAGCTTGTCCAGTTCCACCGCTACCGCCAGGCGATCATCCGCGCTGCTATAGACCTGACCGCCCATTTTATTGACCTGGGCGGTCAGGATAGGGGCGGCGGTGGCATTTGTCAGGGTTAGGCCAAAGCGCACCCGGTCCTGCTTATCCAGCAGCCCGCTATCCCTGGCATAGGTTCGGGCGGCTTCAAGCCCGCCTGACTGGTAATTTACCAGCAGGTCCCGCAGGGTCGTATCAATTTTACTGGATTCCTGGAGAAGGTCGGGGGTAGGCGGCAAGGGTGTGGGTGAGCTATCGCCACAGGCCGCCAGTAATAAGTTTATAAACAGTGCCAGCAAGCAGGCCAGCCGGGTGATTTTGCCGCCAGGGGAAATACGCCGCGAAAGAAACTTCTCGGTCCAATTTTCAAAACCTGCTAAAACAGGTTGAGAAACCATTCTATTCCCCCAGGGCTAATAAGGTAGCCGGTTTTGATGGAGCCAGGTAATGGGGCTTGCGAGCCAGTCGGTTAGCGCCGGGCAGTTACTTCGACCAGCAGCGCGGCATTCTTCTGAGTTATCTTGATTGAGGATACGGCCCAGGCTTCCGCGTCACGCGGGCCAAGTTTTAGATTGTATGACTCCAGCGGCGTGGTTGAATTGGTGATACGGGACAGTTCGAGCCGGTAACTGCCGACCGCAAGACCAGTAACATTTGCTTTATAATGGCCGCTGGCACCCGGGACCGGGTTCAAACTTACTGATTGGAGAGTAGTGTTTGACGAGTCGAGCGTGTTTAGCCGGACCACGTAATCGCCCGAAAAGTTTGCCAGTTCCACTTCAACCTCACGGACTGTTGCCAGGCTGGAAACCGACCAGCAGAACATATCCCCGTCCGATTTTACCCCCGGACAGTTGCCGGTATTGATTAAAGTAGCCACACCGGGCGTCTGGTTCGTGCCGGTCAGGCTGCCGCTCTGGGAAGTCGGCCGCCCGGTTTCGCCCGCTACGTTCGCGACCGGCCCACTGGGTGTGGGACTTGCATTATTGCTGCTCGGGGCCGCGACTGCACCGGCCGTACTGACCGGGGTGCCGGTCGGTGGCGCGGGTGTAACTGTAGCCGGGGCCGCTACCGGCGTGGTCTGGGCCGGAGTCACGGTAATTGTCGGGGTGGGTGCGACCGTCGGTTGGACTACTGGCACCGGGGATGGTGTGGCCGCTATGTTTGGCGAACCACCGGCTAAAAGGACAAAGGCGGCTACACCACCGGCCACTATTAAGAGGGCCAACAAACCTAAAATCAGCCCGAATTTACTCTTTTTGGGCCTGGTTTCGGTCATGGTCGTCATAGGCAAGGTGGACTGGGTAAACGCGGCCGGGACGGCGGGCGCCATCACCGGTACCGGGGTGGGTACGGTGGGCCTATCGGCTTGCGAGACAGTCGTGCCGCTGTTGGAAGACTGGGGGACCGCTCCCAGCGGTTCGGTCTGCTGGTTAAAGACTGCCCGGTTGGAATTATAAACCGGCTCCCGGCCTTTCAAGATAGGGGGCAGGGGTTCGCCCACGTCTTCGACCCGGATAAGCATTACGCTGATGTTGTCGTGGCCGCCCCGGTCGTTAGCCATGTCCACCAGGGTCTGCGCGGCTTCCTGCATACTCGGCGCGGTCGCAACAACGGTGCCCAGCTCAATTTCTTTGACCAGGCCGTGCAGGCCGTCCGAACACAGGAGCAGCACATCGTTAGGTTGGATTTCGCGCTCGAACAGGTCGGACTCAACCTCGTCGCGGTGGCCGATGGCCCTGGTGATAAAGTTTTTGATGGCGCTGCGTTCGGCCTGTTCGGGCGTCAGGACCCCGGCGTCAATCTGGTCCTGGACCAGCGAATGGTCGTGGGTGACGCGTTCCGGCAAGCCCTGGCGGATAAGATAAGTCCTGCTGTCGCCAACGTTCCCAAAGATAGCCTTGTTGCCTTTAACCAGTACGGTAGTCAGGGTCGTACCCATCTGGGGACGGCCGCTGCCGCTGGCTTCGGTATGGACCTTGAGGTTGGCCGAACGAATAGCTTCGCTCAGGTCACTGGCAATGTCGCCAGAACTGGGCCCATTGTAATAGCGTTCAAACAAAGTGGTAATAGCAAGCTCGCTGGCTACTTCGCCCCCGGCGTAACCGCCCATACCGTCCGCAACGGCAAAAAGATGACCACGCTCATTTAATTTCTCAGGACCGAACTTCCGGCCGCTTTTGAAAATCAGGTCACCCAGGTAGTCCTGGTTGTTACTTCGTTTACGCCCTACATGGGTCAGGGCTACTGGTTCTAGCTTTAGCAATTATTTCCTCTCAGCAATTAGACCAATACCGCCTAGTTTATAGCAATGGATTTCAGGATGGAATTAAAGGTGTTTATCTGGCTTTCAAAGGACGCATCTTCGGACGAGAAATGGATAAAGTAAGTATCACCGGCCGTATTAGCCGTAGCCACAATATAGTCTCGCTGCTTAAGTTTACCATCATTCAGGCTATAAGTAATGTAGGCATCCGCAATGGTGTTATCCGAAGAGGCCGCTTGCACCGGGCGGGTCAGCTTGTAGCCGTCAATATTTTCTTCAATACCCCTCAAATAAGCCGTAAGGCGTTCGGCGGGCGTACCTTTGAGGCCGGAAAGCCGGTGGACCAGGGAGAAAGTAATTCCATCGGGCGCGTAGCTTTCAATCGAGTTCTGGCCCTCATCCACGGTAGTCTTCCAGCCGGTCGGGTAAACAATAGAAATCCCTAACGATCTGGTACCCTGGCCGGAAGCATTCGGAGTGGGCGCGGTCCCGCCGGTTGAGGCAGGCGGCGCGGGCGGCAAAGCGTTACTGCCGTTTGGCCCGACGATTGTTTGCATATTTGGTACAATCGCGACCGGGGTTTCCGGGGTGGAGGTTGACCTCTGGTCCCCGCTGCCGGGCTTATTACCGTCAATTAAAAGGATCGCTCCAATGGCAAGAATAGCCACAACCAGGATGCCCGCTATACCGGCAAGAATAGGGCCACTATTGCTTTTCCGGGCGGCTGGTGCTGCCGGGGGAACATTCTGGTAATAAGGGGTGGGTGCAGGTATAGGTGCCTGGAC
The DNA here is from genome assembly GCA_028287745.1 of Chloroflexota bacterium. Taxonomy (GTDB): domain Bacteria; phylum Chloroflexota; class Chloroflexia; order Chloroheliales; family Chloroheliaceae; genus 54-19. Next base: position 11,047 of record JAQBPB010000030.1, on the reverse strand, counting down.
CGGGGGAATGTTATGGGGACCACCGGGGTAAGGTTGGGCCGGGTTAGGCTGGTAGTAGCCCGGGTTCTGGTCCTGGTAATAAGCGGCGGAAGGGTCATTCAGCGGTTGGTCGGGCCGGTGGCCGGGGTAAGCGGCGGGGGCCTGGCTGCCATAAGGATTGTTAGCCGGAAAAGCCCCGGCCAGTTCGGTCAGGGTTGGCTCATCCTTGACAACTTCCAGGCCACGCACTACCAGGGTAGTGCGGCCAATCTGGATACGGTCGCCGGGTGAGAGGGACATGGGCTGGTTGGCGTCTATGGTGCGGCCGTTCAGGCGGGTGCCGTTGGCTGAGCCCAGGTCGTTGAGAAGCAAAACATTGTTCACTGCTTCAAAAGAAGCGTGACGGCGAGAAATCTGGTCATCATTAAGCAGAATGTCGACACCGAATTGCCGACCGGCTACCAGCATTGCCGGGCCAACCTGGAAAATTTTACCTGCGTCCGGACCGGATTCAACCACTAATTCCATTACCTGGCCCCTCGAATGCCCTGGGTTTCTCTACAATGCCAACGAAAATAACGTAGTTCTATAACTTTTATTCTGGATGGAAAACCAGACTTCCTACGCACACTTAAGAGTCATTTTAAGTCATCATTCTGAGAAAAGCAAGCATTACAACCCCGCGTGGGGTGTGATTGTAATCACCTTAATAGCGTAAAAAAAACATAGCGAGCCTTGCAATCCTCTTCCAGTAAGCAGACTTGCCTGTTTAGGCTGTGCCAGGTAATTGGGTGGTATAAAAAGTTGGCTGCCCGTAAGGCAAAAACGCATTTATTTAAGTTGTAGAGTCTGGCTACATATGGTAGAATTATTTCTTGCGGCCAGGACTTATTAAGGAATCTATTGTAACTTTGTCGGAACTTTCACGTATATATTGTTCCGAAAAGAAGAATATCTTAATTCGTTCTAACCGGAATGAAGTTTGCCCTCTTTACCGGCATCGATTGCACGGTTTATGACCTGACAAGGTTAAAACCGTAGCGGTAAGGTTTTCCGTAAAAGAAGATGCCTGGGGTGCTTGATAGTTCAGTTTTTATTAACTGAAACGGTCGCGCCCTCGACCCGGTAAGGATTACCAAAGGAGTTTATATGTTAACCAATACTATGCGCCAGAATGAGTGTTTCCAGACTGTCGTTAGACATCCATCAGCCACGGCGGGTTAGCTTTGCTCGCCTGTTAGAAAGAATAAGAGGTATTTTATAGAATGACACAGACCCTTGCCGGTCCGACTTCACCAACCTATTTCGAATATTTGCGAGGCCGCCACGGCCTAACTACAAATCAATTAACTGATTCCCTTTATTTAAAAAATAATCGCCTTTTTTGCCAGGACCTGGATTTGCTGGACCTCAGCCAAAAATGGGGTTCCCCTCTGGAAATCGGCTTCACCCCCCTGGTTACCCGTCAGATCAACAAAATGCATGGCTATTTCGCCTCGGCTTTTCAACGCAAAGGCTACCAAGGCAAATTTACCTATGCCTACGCTTCAAAAGCGGCCCAGTACGAAGATTTAATCCGGACTGCCCTTCAGGCCGGGGCCCACTATGAAACCAGTTCCCCGATGGACCTGCAAATGGCCCGGCTGCACTGGAAAGCGGGCAACCTGCCTTCGGACCGGATGATCCTGACCAACGGGTTCAAGACCCCGGCCTATGTCCAGAATATTTTGCAGATGCGGCGCGAAGGCTTTAAAAATATTATTCCTATTATAGAATCTACCCAGGAAATCGCCCCTTTTGCCGGTAGTCCCTTCGATTTCGAAGTAGGTTTGCGCCTGCGCGTGGACCGCTCGATCCTGCCGGACGGTGATTTCTCGAAGGTGACCAGCCGCTTTGGTGTCGCCCATGCCGATGTCCCGGCGGTGGCCGCTAAAATTGCAACGCACCCCAATCTTAAACTGGTTATGTTGCACGCCATGATTGATACCCAATGCGTGGACCGTGAGAACTGGGTCAGGGCTTTGCTGCTCAGCTTCCGCAGCTATTGCGAACTGAAAGCCCTCCACCCGAGCTTGCGCTCGTTCAACTTCGGCGGCGGTATGCCGGTGCCTTACAGCCTGGACTTTGATTTCGATTACCAGGCGTTTGCCGACGAACTGACCGAAGGCATTATGGGGATGTGCGCCGAATACGGCATCGAGCACCCGGAAATAGTCGGTGAGTTTGGCCGGTACACGGCGGCGGCCTACGGTTTTGATTTCTATAAGGTCGTGGTTGCCAAGCCATCCCACAACCCGGATGTCGCCTGGTACGTCATTGACGGCTCGCTGATGTCTTCTTTACCGGATACCTGGGCCTTAAAACAACCCTTTATCGTCCTGCCCTTAAACGGCTACGATAAGCCGTTCAAGAAAGCCTGGATTTCCGGCCTGACTTGCGACTCGGATGATGTCTACCGCTCGGGCGAACCGGATGACACCGTGATGCTGCCGGACGTAGATTATATGGAAGATGGCGAAGAACTGGTTATCGGGGTCTTTATGACCGGCGCTTACCAGGACATGCTGAGCGGTATCGGCGGGGTGCATCACTGCTTGCTGCCGGAACCGGGCGAACTGGTAATTGAGGCGGCCCCGGTGGGCCGTGGTTATACCTATACCCGCAGCGTCCCGACCCAGAGCGTCCAGACGATGGCTTCCCTGCTGGGCTATCATAAGTACCTGCCCCTGCTGGCTTCTCACGGCGAAAGCGCCGATGGTGGAGAAAAGGCGGTGGCATTGGATGGCGATATGATTACCCTGGCCGGGGCCCAGTTGCCCTCGAAACGGGTTAGCCGGGCGCGCAATCTGTTCCGCAATCTCAGTCAGACCGGGCGCAACCGCAAACGGGAGCTGGCAATCGGAAATTAAACATCCGGCCAATAGCCTACCACAGTTTTTGCAGACCTAAGGTCTTACAAGCATTCTAATACCTTAAAGCAAAAGGACGCCCCGGTGGGCGTCCTTTTTTGTGTTAGCTGTCCGGTCCGGCCTAAGAGTTAGGCGAACGGCTGAAGGTTATTTGCGTGGTACGCTGCTGGCCGCTGCGGTTAATCAGCGTCGCCCCGACCGTATCCCCGGCCTTGTGGCGGGCCAGGACGGCAGCCAGGTCATCGGTGGACTTGATATCGGTATTATCCATTTTGATGATAATATCGCCAACCTGCCAACCGGCCTTTTGCGCCGGGGTATTCGGATCAACCCGTCCGATTAAAGCACCCTGTTTGACAGGCAGCTTGTATTGAGCGGCCAGACCGGCGGTGACTGTCTGGGGTAAAATACCCATAAACGGTTTTTCAGCGAAGACGGTAGAGCCGCTACCCTGGGCCGGGGTTCCGCCACTCAGGAAGGGCTGGATATACTGCATTACCTGGTTGATATTGATAGCGAAGCCGATACCGTTGGCGACCACACCCTGGGATGGGTCTACCGGGGCGGCCGTATTGATGCCGATTTGTTCGCCACGCAGGTTCAGTAAAGGCCCGCCGCTGTTGCCGGGGTTGATGGCCGCGTCAGTCTGGATCAGGCCGGTCAACTGGGCTCCGTTGGGCTCCTGGATGCTCCGGCCCATCGCGCTGACAATACCCTGGGTGACGGAAGGGCCGCCTTCCAGGCCGAGCGCGTTGCCGATTGCGACTACCGCTTCACCGATTTCAAGCTTGCTGGAGTCACCCAGTTTCATAACCGGCAAGGTCGTGTTTGAATTCTGGCGGGGGTCAATCTTTATGACCGCAAAGTCGTTGGTCCGGCCTTCCCGGCCAATCAACTGCGCGTCATACTGGCGCCCATCAGGCAGAATTACCGTAAATTTATTAGCGTTTTCTATTACGTGGTTATTGGTAATGATGTAACCATCCGGGCTGATAATCGAGCCTGTGCCGATACCGGTCGCGCCGCCGCCGCTACTTCCCCGGCCAAAAATATCGCTAATATTGTTGTTGCTGCTGGTTTCAGCGATTATTTCAACCACAGACGGGCGGACCGCTTTAATAACGTTGCGAATATCCTGGTTGAGATAGCCGGAAGGCGTGAGCGGGACAGTCTGGTTGGCGGGAGCCTGTTGCTGGTTGGCCTGGACCGCGCCGCTGGTGACATTAGTTGATGAGCCGGTATTGGTAGTATTGGACGCACCAGTGTTAGCATTGCTATTTGGTGAGGTAGCAAAGTCATTGGCCCGGTTGGCCTGGGTAGCCTGGGGTTGGGTATTTCCGGCCCCGGCGTTCTGGTCGCTACCGCAAGCTATTACAATAAGGCAGACTATAACACCTAGCATTAAGCCGCCAATAACATCTTTTATTCTATTACTTTTCTTCACTGGTCCTCTCCATTCGCTGATTTGTCCGTTTACTAATTCAACTATATACCCAATACAGGCAGTATACTGGTTTGCCGACTACCTCTGGCTAATTCTCTTGCACAAGATATGCCATTAGGCATTATTAAAGGAAAAATGTATAAGTAATAATTTTGAATGCAAATAGGGCCGTATAAAAAGTATAATATGTATTACCCGGATCTGGCCGGGTGTTTGCTGCTATTTATGGGACTGTCCGGGCAGGGAAAATATTCAAACTTCTGGCCGGTTACTTGCTGTCTTACAAATGGCCCAGTAAGCGTTACCGGGGCTATATAAAGGTGGCTTAACCTTTATCGGAAACCGAAAATGTGTTATAATACAACCAACTATGCGTGTAAATAAAAGCGTAACCTGGCCTTGTTTGCCGGTTATTAAATAAAGCAATTATAAAAAGAATGGAAGTAATTTAAAGACAATGAACGAGCGAACCTTGCGTGTCCTCGAATATTATAAAGTGTTGGACCGGGTAGCCCACCATACTTCGTTTGAACCGGGCCGCGAACTGGCCACGGAACTACGGCCCTCGCTGGACCTGGCTGAAGCCAAAATGCGGCTGGACATTACCAGCGAAGCGCGTGATTTATTGGAACTGCGCCCGGAAACAACTATTGGCGGCGCTAAGGAAGTGCGCGGCTCGGTTAAAGCCGCCGCCCTGGGCCGGTCGCTGGATGCGAACTCTTTCCTGGACATCCTGGCGACCCTCTTGAGCAGCCGGAACCTGCGCCGGACCATTCTAAAGGCCGGGGGCAGCGGCTCCTTTTTCTACCTGGCCCAGATTGCCCAGCGGCTGGTGGATTTACCCCTGCTGGAAGGCGAAATAGACCAGACTATCAGCCCGGACGGTATGGTCCTTGACAGCGCCAGCGCGGCTTTGCGCCGGATTCGTAATGAAATCAAGACCGCCCACAACCGCCTGTTAGAGCGCATCAACCAGATGTTGTCTTCTTCGCAGTACCAGTCAATGATCCAGGAAGCGATTGTTACCATGCGGGACGGCCGCTATGTCATCCCGGTCAAGGCCGCTTTCAAGGGCCAGATGCGCGGTATCATTCATGACTCGTCAGCCAGCGGCCAGACGGTCTTTATGGAGCCCCTGGCGATTGTAGATTTGAATAACCGCTGGCGCGAACTCCAGATGGAAGAGCGTGAGGAAATCGAACGGGTGCTGCTGGAACTGGCCGGTAAGGTCGGCCGCCACAGTGATGAAATCGTCGCGGCGGTCAATGCCCTGGCCGAATTGGACCTGGCTTTTGCTAAAGCTCGCTACGCCAATGCCATCCGGGCTTCCCGGCCGCGCCTGGTCGAACCGGGCAGCGGTGAGGGGAGTAATTTTATCCAGGCCCGCCATCCCCTGCTAACCGGCAAGGTCGTGCCGATTGACCTTTACCTGGGTGAAAAGTTCCGTATTCTGGTCATCACCGGGCCGAACACCGGCGGGAAGACCGTTTCAATCAAGACGGCAGGCCTTTTAACCCTGATGGCCCAGGCCGGTCTGCACCTGCCGGTCGAAGAAGGCTCCCAGGCGATGGTCTTTCAGAAAGTGCTGGCCGATATCGGTGATGAACAGTCCATCGAACAAAGCCTCAGTACTTTTTCCTCCCACCTGACCAATATTATCAGCATGCTGAATAAGATTGATGACCAGACTCTGGTTATCCTGGATGAGCTGGGCGCGGGGACCGATCCCCAGGAAGGCTCGGCCCTGGCCCGCTCGATAATCCAGTTTTTGTTGAGGAGAAGCGCCTATTCGGTTATCACGACCCACTACAGCGAACTGAAAAGTTTTGCCTATGTGACTCCCGGCGTGCAGAACGCCAGTGTTGAATTTAATGTTGAAACCCTGTCGCCGACCTACCGCCTGGTCATCGGCCTGCCGGGCCGGTCGAACGCGCTGGCGATTGCTTCCCGGTTGGGTTTACCGGCCGAGATTATTGATGAGGCCCAGGAGATGGTCGCGCCGGAGGAAATCCAGGTTGACGCGATGCTGGCCCAGATTCAGCGCGAGCGCGAGGAAGCAATTGATGCCCGGCTGGCAACCATGAAAGTCCGGGCCGAAGCTGAACGGGAGCGGGACGAACTCAACCGCCGCCTGCGCCATATTGATGAAGAACGCAAGAAAGCCGCTTCCGACGCCCGTTCCCAGGCCCGTTCTGAGATGGAAGAAGAGCTGGAAATAGTCCGGCAGCAGAGCCGCGACCTGCGCGAACATATCCTGGAAGTCGAAAGCGCGGTCCGGGCCGCCGGGCAGAACGCCGAATTGGCCGCCCAGCTTGAGAAACAGCGCCGCCAGTTAGCCGAAGCCGAAAGCCGGGCGGTGGCTCTACAGAAAGAAGCTCGCCGCAAGGCCCAGGCCAGGGCGGCGGCGGCTGCGAAGGCCCAACTTAGCCCGGAAGATGTGGCCGACTCGGCCCTGAAAAACGGCGACCGGGTCCAGATACAGACGTTAGGCCAGGAGGGCCAGATTATTGGCGGGCCGGACGCGGATGGCCGTTATGATGTGTCTTCCGGCGCTTTCCGGTTGAAAGTGGCCGGGAGCGACCTGACAAAACTTAAAGGCAAACCACGGGTCAGCACCGGCCAGGGCTATACCGCCCGCAGCCGGGCCGACATGGCCGCTTCTGACGAAAAGGACCGGGCCATCCGGGTCAATGCTCGCGCCAGAACCGAGTCTATAGCCGCGACTACCCCGGTTGAGTATGATATCCGGGGCTGGCGGGCCGAGGAGGTCAACCAGGAGCTTGACCGCTACCTTAACGATGCCTACCTGGCTAACCTGCCGCACGTAAGGATTGTTCACGGCAAAGGGACCGGCGTACTGCGCCAGGTGGTCCGCGACATTTTGCGCAGCCACCCGCTGATTTCGTCCTTTCGCCTGGGCGAAGCCGGTGAAGGCGGCGATGGCGTGACGGTCGCCACTATCAAGCACTAGTGCCTGAATGCAAACAATAATCTTCAGCGGAGTGCAGGGGTCCGGAAAATCTACCTTTTTCAAGACGAGATTTTTCGATACCCATGTCCGCATAAATATGGATATGCTAAGGACCCGCCACCGTGAAACGTTGCTCATGCAAGCCTGCCTGGAGATGCAGCAGCCTTTTGTGGTGGATAATACCAACCCGACTATCGAGGTCCGCGCCAAATATATCCAGGCGGCCAGGGCGGCCCGTTTCCAGGTGGTCGGCTATTACTTCTTGCCTGACCTGACTCTAAGTTTGCAGCGCAACGCGGCCCGCTCCGGCCGCCAGCGAGTGCCTGACAAGGGCGTGGTTGCCACTTTCCGTAAACTTCAACCGCCTACTTTTGAGGAAGGATTCGATTTGCTGTACACTGTCCGGACCAGTGAAAATGGTGGCTTTGAAGTGGAGCCGGTCCAAAATATTTGACCGGGCGTACTTTACCGCTTCACCCGCTTGTGGTACGGATTTTGGTCTTTGGGTAAGGCAGCAAATTAAATACCGGGCCGGTGTAAATTGAGTCAAGGAGAGTGGCCTTTGGAAACGCAGCAGGATTGGAAGCAGTATATCCCGGAAGTCCTGGATACCCTGGCGGCAACTTACTTCGGGAAAGGTTCGGTCGAACTTTCCGACCCTTACCAGGTGCTGATCGCAACGGTCATTTCCCAGCGCACCCGCGAGGAACAGACCACCAAGGTTTCCAACCGCCTGTTTGCAAAGTACCCCGATGCAACCACCCTGGCCGATGCGCCGGTAGAAGACCTGGAAAAACTGCTGTATGGTTCTTCATACCCGGAGGTAAAAGCCCCACGCATCAGGGAAATTGGCCGCCTGTTGCGTGATAACTTTGGCGGCAAGGTGCCCAACACCATTGACGAACTGCTGGCCCTGCCCGGTGTTGGCCGCAAGACCGCCAACTGCGTGCTGGTTTACGCTTTTGGCATTCCGGCCCTCTGTATTGATGTCCATGTCCACCGCATCACCAACCGCCTGGGTTGGTATCAGACTAAAACCCCCGAGCAGACCGAAAAAGCCCTCGAAAAAATCCTACCGGCTCCTTACTGGTTCACAATCAACCGTTTGATGGTCCAACATGGCCGGGCGATTTGCCTGCCGGGGGTGCCGCAGTGCCAGCGTTGCCCGGTGCGCCAGTGGTGTGAAACCGGCCAGAACCGGCCAGGGCCCCCGGCAAAATAACTTTGTAAGCAAACCACGGCTATTCTAAAGCTATCCAACCGGCCTTTGACAAAATTAGGCCGGGTGAGTAAACTTAACAAGCTTAATTTGCTGTTGGAAAAAGAAACTGGCGATTACAATGCGGATGAACTTTTGTCCCAAATGCGGACACAAACTTGATATTGGCCTGGTAGCCTTGCGAGAGCGCCCAATCTGTAACCCGGCTAACGGCGGGTGCGGTTTTATTGATTTTGGCCGCTACACCCTCGGTACGGGCGGCCTGGTAGTTCAGACCGGGCCGGATGGGGTGCGGAAAGCCCTGCTAATCCAACGCAATGAGGAACCTAACCGGGGCGGCTGGACCATTCCCGGTGGCTTTGTGGAATTTGACGAGACCGCTGATGCCGCCGTAGTGCGGGAAGTGGAAGAAGAAACCGGCCTCAAGACCCGGAACCTGGGCCTGGCCGGATACCGCAACCGGGCCGACCCCGGCGATAACAGCAGCTATATAGTCTTTTTATTGGAAATTACCGGCGGCGAGTTAAAGACCGAACCGGACCCCGAAATTGCCCAGGTTGGCTTTTTCACCCTGGAAGAAATGCAGGGTATGGGCCGGTTGGCCCCCCTTTCCTATGAATTAGCCGCCGCGGCCCTCGAAGACCGCATCCAACTTTTCCAGCCTCATACTGTCCGGGGGCTGAACGGGCGGCCGCCTTTTACTTTGTACATCTGAGAATTTATCTCTCCAATCGGCCCGGAAACCACTCTTTTATAAGCTTTTTGCGGTTTCCGGTCCAGGGTCTTAAGCAATTATTATGAGTTTTAATGTCGCTATTGTAGGGCCGGGCGATTTGACCGGTCAGGAACTTTTACGCCTTCTTGGGCAGCGCCGCTTCCCGATAAACCGGTTACAACTAATCGAAGGGCCGGTCGAATTTTCCCGCCACAAAACTTATATTTTTGGTGGTCGTGAGATGGAAGTCAAGGAAATTACCAAACGAGCTTTGCGGGAAATGGATCTGGTCTTTTTTTGCGGCAGCGCCGAACTGGCTAACCAGTTTGCCGGTCCGGCCAGCGAGCAGGGTGCCCTGGTTATAGACCTCTCAGGAGCCTTCCGGGGTGACGATAAGACAACCGGCATCATTCCCCAGATCAATGCCGCCGACCTCCAGCACGCTATGAAGCGCCGGATTGTGGCCTCACCCAGCCCGGCCGTCATCCAGCTTTTATTGCCGCTTAATACTTTCAGGCAGTGGACTTCTATCAAACGTCTGGTAGTCCACAGTTTTGAGCCGGTGTCGGAAGGCGGCCAGATGGCCATGGAGCTTTTCAGCGCCGAGGTCAAACAGGTAATGGAAGGGAAAAATGTCGTTCCCCACGCTTTCTCCCACCAGATTGCTTTTAATATGCTCCCCGAAACCGAAAACGCCCTGGATAGCGGCCTGACCCGCAGCGAGTGGCGGATTATCCGAGAAGTACGCCGCCTCTGGAAACTGCCGGACCTGAATATCAGCGTGATGTGTATGCGGGTGCCGGTCTATATCGGGATGAGCCAGTCGGTGATGGTGGACTTTGGGCGGCGAGTGACGCCCGATGAAATTCGCGATGTGCTGGGTGATACTCCAGGGGTCCGCCTGCTGGATGACCCTACGGTGAACCTCTACCCGCATCCCTGGCAGGCTGCCAACCAGGACGACGTTTTGGTGGGCCGGGTCCGCGAACTGGACGCCAGCCATAACACAATTGGCCTGTGGAGCGCCATGGATAATCTCCGGCGCGGCGCGGCACTCAACGCCCTCAAAATTGCCGAAAGCGCTGTCGAACAGAAGCTGATTTAAGGGGCAAAATCGCGACTTTAACCTTCTTTTGGTTGCACGGGTTTCTAATGGCGGCCCCGAATTCGTAGCACACGAATATTATTTTTAGCGGGACGCCGGAAGAAAATTTTATATTTGGCGTACCATACTTTGACGGTTTCATCAAAGCCGTCAATTCTATCTCTATTCATGGGGTTTTCAGCTACCCAACGGCATTTCAATAAAGTTTGTCTAATGTTTTTAGCGGCTAATTCCGGCCCGGCCCGGCCGGGGTAATAATTAGTTATTTCGAAAATGTCCTGTTGTGCTTTCTAATTAAAGCGTACTACTGCGTCGGGCGGATTAGACATTTTAGACCTTAGCCCGGGTAATCAATCTTTGCCCCTCATTTTCATTTTGGTTACGGCGGTTTTCGATCATACCGGTTACCTTTTTTCAATTTCCTCGAGGCTAACAGCCCCATCCTCGCGGTCTTCCTGTCCTTCATCAACCAGGGCCTGTAAAAACATTGAACGCTCCTCGGGGTAGGATAATAAACACCGGCGTTAGTTTTACCGGGCCGTTTCGACTTTGGTTGGAATTGGCTTTCAAGTTTGCTTTATCAGACCGGCTGACCAGCTTTTGCCTGCTGTCTACCGCATCAGGCACTACCGTCAAACCCTGGCGCTTTAGAATGCCTGGTGTCTGTCAATAAATTATAAAATAAAAAACAGCTACAGGGATAAG
>JAQBPB010000014.1 GCA_028287745.1 Chloroflexota bacterium | reverse complement strand
CTAAAATCAGCATTGTTACCCCTTCTTATAACCAGGGGCAGTTTATCGAAGAAACTATCCGGTCGGTCCTTTTACAGGGTTATCCTAACATCGAATACATTATTATCGATGGCGGCAGCAAAGACAGTACGGTGGAGGTTATTAAAAAGTACGAGCCTTTTATCGCCTATTGGGTCAGTGAGAAGGATAACGGCCAGGCTAACGCCTTAAATAAAGGCTTTGCCAGGGCTACCGGCGAGATTTTTTACTGGATTAATTCGGACGATTTCCCGGCTAAAAATACTTTTGGTGTTGTAGCAAACTTCTTTGCCAGGCATCCGGAATATGATGTTGCCTATGGAGACTGTTTCTATATAGATGGGAATTACGAGTTATTAAAAGTATCAAAACCAAGGCCCTTTAGCAAAGGCGATTTAATAATTGGTAATATATTCGACCAACCAACTACCTTTTTTAAGGCGGAAGTCTGGGGTAAATTTGGACAAACTCGCGAAGATTTAAGATTTATAATGGATTACGAGTTGTGGTTAAGATGGGCGCTTAAGGACATAAGGTTTGCTTACTGCCCACAAATAACTGTTTATTTCAGACTGCATGGTGACTCTAAATCCACCAATTTACAACGGGTAAATCAAAATGAAAATTTTGCCCTGTTAGTTCAATTAGGAAATTCCGGTCAAGTCTCCGCTGACCTGGTGCCGAAAATAAAAATGGGCTTAAAGCAATTATGCTTACAGAGTTACTGGCTACGTGACTCCAGGCAATTCTGGTCCCTTTTAGTCAAATATATTAAATATACAAAAGCTTTTCCTGACTTTTCGCTCCTTTTAAGGGGCTTACTGGTTTTAAGTGGGAAAGGAACTATGGAGAGGATGTCACAGCTTAAATATAAGTTTCAAAAGGCTAAAGCCAGGTAAACTTGACCGGCTTTAGTATTCGAAGCAATAATAAACAATCATTCAAATTTTGATTTTGAATAATTCGACCAGTCGCATGACCAGCTTTTCCAACCGGTTATAGCCCAGTAAAGGCAGCGCCAGCACATACCCCAGGCAGAATACCACATACATGGCTTTGCGAGAGCGGCCGGTCTTCAGGGCGGCCAGAGTTTGCCTTAACCCGGCCTTATACTTCTTTTGTTCAAAGTAAGCCCGGGCCAGGCCGAACTGAAAAGTTGACTCAATCCCACTGGAGCGTAAAGCCTCTTTGAGGACCACCGGGTCAACTGCTTCGCTTATGTAGCGGCAAATGCGGTTCCGGCATAATTGGACCTGGTAATTGTTGGTGCTGCGGCTGCTCCGGCGCAAGCGGTAGACGACCTCTCGTTGCGGCATAAACCAGTACCGGAAGCCCATTCCGGCAAGCCGCAGCCAGAATTCCCAATCTTCGGCATAAACCAGGTCTTCCTTGAAGCCGCCGGTTATTTCCAAACATTCGCGGCGGAGCATTGCGGCGTGCATTATTACTACCGTGCCCGCCAGTAATTCAGGTAGGATTTGCCCGGATACCCCTTTAATAAGGCGGCCTCCGGCCGGTAACTCCAGCGAGCCTTCATTATCATAGGAACACCAGTAGTCACAATAGGCCACCTGGTAGTCAGGGTGCTTTTGTAGAAAACTTACCTGGCGGGCCACCTTCTCCGGCAGTAGCCAGTCGTCGGCATCCAGGAACGAAATAAACGCTCCCCTGGCCTGTTTAAGGCCGTAATTGCGGGCGCGGCTAACACCGCCATTCGACTGGTAAAAGTAACGGACTTGCCCGGTGGAGTAGTAATTTGTTTTTATGTAGCCAGCCACGCCATCGGTGCTGCCATCATCAACCACAATAATTTCAATATTGGGATAGGTCTGATTAAGGACGCTATCAATGGCCTGGCCGACCCACTGGCGGCTGTTATAACAGGGAATAATAACACTGACCAGCGGATCATCCCGCAAGGCATCTTCCGTATCTTCTGCCTGGTTTACCTTTTCTAAGGTCATCTACTATCCCCTACACCTGCTCGCACCGGACCAATAGCCGCAAAGAATTATTTTAGTAATAAGCCCTCAAGCAGTTTGTACAGTTCAAGGCTTCGGCGCTCTAGCGAAAAGTTCCGGATAATCCGCTGCCGGGCAGCCTGCGGCAAATGCGGGTTAGCCCTGGCGGCATCTTGCGCCTGGAGGATACTGCGCATTACCGCTTCCGGTGTCCTTTCTCCAACATAAAAAGCGCACTCGCCGCCGACTTCCGGTAAAGCCCCGGCCCTGGTCAGGACCGGGATACAGCCGTGTAACATGGCTTCGGCTACCGCCACGCCGAAAGCTTCGTGCCGCGATACCTGGACATAGACCCCGGCCTGGTCGTACAGTCGGGAAAGTTCTTCATCGGATATCCGGCCGGTAAAGGTAACGTTGGGTGAGGCTAGCGCCTTTAACCTGTCGGCCCCGGCGTCAGCCCACTTCCCCGCTACCACAAAAGGCACTTCCGGCAGAAGCCGCGCTGCTTCCACAAAAAGGCTTAAACCTTTTCTTTCCAGGTTTGACTCATTCACGTTGCCGACTGTAAGGATGCTGCCACGCGATAGGTTTGTCGTTAAATTGTCAGGATTTATTGGAACCCCACAATAGATAAGTTTGAGTTTTCGGGGCGGGATTTTTGCATTCTTAATTGCGTCATTGTAGTTAAATTCTGAAATTACGGAGAGTACGGTAGCCAGCCGGAATATCAACCGGGCAAGCCATTTCTGAGGGCCGCCCCGCTGGTGGCCGTAATTGATTTCCGGCAGGTTGGCTACATCATAGCCGCCAATGACCACTACCGAAGGCTTGCGTAATAACCAGGCGAACAGGACCGGCAGCAGGCTATGGGCGCTGGCAAACCAGCAGAAAACCAGGTCGGAGCGGTAGACTTTGCGGAAATCTCGCCAGGGGTTCAGCCAGTCGGATTTCACGTAATATTCTTCAACATGGTAGCGGCCCTGCAAAATTTCCAGGTCGCGAGCGACAAAAGAAGTCAGGGCGTTATGGACGAAAAGAATCTTTTTGTTCAACGGCTACGCTCGCTAATCCTTATTACGCTAAAACACTTGCTGTAAATCGGCGGGTGCGTCACCGCGCCGGTAGGTCCAGACCGCTCGCAAAATCCGGCTGTAGAATTTGAGGCTCCGGCGGGCCGTTTTACTTCCCGTAACAGCCTGGACACCCCTAATCAGGCTGCGAAGTAGTAAATCTACCGAAAACACAAGCCTGAGCATTAGCAGGCTTAAACTGGAATTATGCTTGCTAAAGAAGTAGAGCTTGCTCAGGTAGTAGTTACTCAGCCGGATAAACGGGACCTGGCTGGTGCTTTTACCCTCGTAATGGACCACCTGGTAACCCGGCAGGAACCAGGTCTCCCAGCCCTGCTGCCTGGCACGCAGGCAGAAGTCCGGCTCTTCGGTAAATAAGAAGATATTATCATCCAGCAACCCGACCTCGCGCGCCAGCTCTTGCTTGAACATCAAGCAGGAACCGGTGACCCAGCTTACCCGGAAAGGCACCTGGATGGGGTTGCGGGCCTTTTCCCGGAAGACACCCTGGACCATACCCGGCAAGAGTTTATTTAACTGTAGATGACTCCAGATGACCATGGAAAGTGTCAGGTCCGGGTAACAGGAAAGGGCAAACCGGCCCGTTTCGGTGAACTGGGCGCAACCGGCAATCCCCGCCCGCGGGTTGTCCTCAAGAAAGCGGACCATTGCCGGTAAAGTGCCGGGGCGGGTTATCGTATCCGGGTTGAGCAGCAGTATATAGCGCCCGCTACAGTAGGGGATAGCCAGGTTGCAGCCCCCGGCAAACCCGCTATTCTCAGGGTTTTTAATCAGGTTTACCTGTGGGAAAGCTTGCTCAACCAGTTGAGCCGTTTCGTCGTTGGAATTGTTATCAATCAGCCAGACTTCAACTGATAATTCGCTCAAGTTTTCGAACAGACTACCAAGACATTCTTCAATGGTGCTGCGGCTTCTATAGGTCACGATGACAACTGATAAGTCCATTTTTGCCTGTTATGTAAAGTTAGTTAATGTATTTTGTGATGCACCAGGGCCCTATTTTTAACACAAAGCTCCGGCCGGATATGCCCGGCCCCCAGAATCACCGGTTTTCTTCCAGGTAATCAATAAAGCAGCCGGTCAGCTTGACCCGGTCGAACTGGGCTTCGGCGGTACGGCGGCCGTTTTCGCCAGAGGTCCGGCGCAGTTCAGCGTTGGCGCACAGGGTTTTCAGGGCCTCGACTAAAGCCGGAATGTTTCCCGGCTCAACGGTCAGCCCGGCCTGGTGTTCGCTTAAAATTGCCGCCGCGTCACTCGCCGGGTTGGCAATCAGGATAACCGGCCGTCCAGTCGCCATCGCCTCGTACATTTTCACATGGACCACGTGCGGGATGTCTTTTTTCAAAGGAGCCAGCAAGATATCGGCGGCGGCCAGTAAGGGCGGAATTTCCGAAACTGGCCTGGCCTCGAAAAAGCTAACATTCTTGAGGCCGCGCCGGTTGGCCTGTTCAACCAGGCGGGCCTTTTCCGGCCCCTCTCCGACAAAGGCAAATTGCAAATCAAGCTGGCCTTGCAGGATTTCAGCCGCGTCCAGGATGTAATCCAGCCCCTGTATCAGGTTGTGCGAGCCGGCGAAAACCGCCAGGTATGCCGCTTTCCCGGCCAGCAAACGGCGAGCTTCCGGGGTGGCGCGGTCAGGACCAAAGACCGCTGTATCAGCCCCGTTTGAGAAAAAGTAAGTCCTGGTCCGGGGGAAGTCCCGCTGAATCTGGCGGGCAACGCCTTTTTCCTGGGCGGTCACCAGCCAGGCTTTCTTATAACAGAAAGCTTCCAGGCGGGCGCTCAACCGGTAAATCAGGCTCTCCGGGCGCAGTATCCCCATATTCGCCAGTTTCTCGGGCCAGGGATCGGCTACATTAAAGACCAGGCGGGTACGCTTTAACCGGCTTAACCAGTAAGCCGCCATGCCCAGGAATAATGGCGGGCTCTCCACTATCAAATAATCGGCCCGCTTCAAGCTGAAACTGCCTACCAGGGCCGAAGAAAGCACAAAGGAGAAGTAATTGCCCATGCGCGGCAGGAAACTGGCCTTTTGAGAGGGGTAGATATAGGAGCGGATAATCTCGACCCCATCAACTTTCGCGCGGCGAAATAACCCGCCGTAACCCGGGTAAAGCTGGCCTTTTGGGTAATTCGGCATGGCTGTTAAAACCGTCACCTGGTGGCCCCGGGCGGTTAAAAGCCTGGCTAAGAGAGCCAGCCGCGTCTGGGGCGCCCCGATTTCAGGCGGGAAGTACTGGGTTAACAGGATAATCCGCAACTCAGTCAAACTTGGGCTTGCGCTTTTCGGTAAAAGCTTTCATTTGCTCGTTGGCATGCGGAAGTTGCGAGGTGGATGCCATTACCTCAATCGCGTATGTATAAGCTTTCGGTTGGTCCAGGTCAATCTGGGCGTAGAAAGATTGCTTCCCAATTCCCTTGGCAACCGCGCTGCCCCGGGTAGCCGCTTCCAGCAGCCGGTTTGACTCTTCAACCAGGCGGTCGGCTGGGACAACCCGGTTTAACAGGCCCCAGTCGAGAGCGGTCCGGGCATCTATTCGCTCGCCGGTAAAGAGCATCTCTAAAGCCCTCTTGCGGCCTATATTGCGGCTGACCGCCACCATCGGGGTTGTACAGAACCAGCCGCCCGCGCCGCCCGGTGTGCCAAAAGTAGCTTCTTCCGAAGCGACCGCCAGGTCACAAGTCGCGACAAGCTGGCAGCCCGCCGCAATCGCCATAGCGTGGACCCGGGCCAACACTGGCTGCGGGATGGCCTGGATAGTGTCCATCATTTCGGTACACAGCCGCAGCAGCTTGCGCATTTCGGAAAGGTCCCGGCCCACCATATCGGAGAAATCGTGCCCTGAACTGAAAACCGGCCCATTGGCCGCCAGAATAACGCCCCTGGCCGGGCTGTCACCCGCTTCCTGGAAAGCCGCTTTAAGCTCCTGCATATGCCTGACCGATAGGGCGTTGCGCCGCTGCGGGCAGTTCATGGTAATGGTCGCGAAATTGCCTTCAAATGCTAAATCTACCAGTTCGTATTTCATTAAATTTCCTCCTTTTGAGGAATTATAGCAAATATTTGCCAGCGGCCCTTAAAAAGCGCGTGCAGAAAGTCAGAAAGCAAAAGAAGTGTTATAAAACTGCAAATAATCAATCAGGTGTGAGGCCCAGTAATCCCCGCCGTGGTCGCCGGGGAAAATGTTCCAGCTATGCGCAACATTACGGTCCAGCAGGATTTGATGCAACTCCTGGGCCTTTGCCATCCAGAGAACATCTTGCTGACCAATATCAAGCCAGATTTTATAACCGGCCAGATTTTTAATTCGAGCAAGCGAGATAGGGTCAACCGTTGCGAAATAGGCGGTATCCCCAAAGTAGTCGGGGGTCTGTTGCCTGGTGCGCAGGGTTGGACTATGGGCACCGATAATGCCGAATTTGCCGGGGAAATTGAAGCCGATTTGTAGAGAGCCGTGCGCCCCCATCGAAAGTCCGCCAATCGCCCGGTTAGCCGGAGCCACCAGGGTCCTGTAAGTGGCGTCAATGTGCCCTACGACATCATTTGCCAGGTAATCGGCCCAACGTGGCCCGCAATGGGCCTGGTTGATCCAGTAGCCGGTTTCTCCCAGGGGCAAGACGATGATAAAAGGCCGCAGTTTATTCTCGCCCATCAGGTCGGCGGCCCGGCCCAGCAAGCCCAGGTTATGCCATTCAAGGTAATTGCCGCTGTACCCGTGCAGCATATAGAGGACCGGGTAAGCCTGGCTGCCGCTGTCGTAACCGGGCGGCAAATAAACCCGGTAGGGCATGCTGCGGCCCAGCGCAGGACTAAAGAAAGTACCGTCCCGGACAGTGCCTTTACCGCCGAACTCAACCGGTGTAGAAGCAGGCGCGGCCGGGGTTATGGGGCTATTGCCAGCCGCGCAAGCGTTCAGGGCATAGCGCCAGCGGTAATAGTGCTGTCCGACATTGCCCATCTCTACCCGGTAGGCCGCCGGATTGGCCGGGGTATAAGTCAGGACCCTGCGCTCGAAAAGCTGGACCAGCACATCGCGCTCCTGCCCCGCTACCACGGCCTTGGTCCAGTAAGGCTCTACCAGGGGCCGCCCCAGGACATAGAGCGGGTTGCCAAAAAACAGCTGGCCCTGGACAAAGGCGCTGCCATTCCAGACCAGGCCACCCTGGTTGGCGAAATGCTCAAAGACATCGGCAATATTATGCCCGGTAACCGGGTCGTAGCCGCTGTTTAAACGCTGCTCGGGTGGGGTAAAGGCGCTGACCTCCCCGGCGCGGTCAATCCGGCTGTTGATGACCGCACCCGGCGCGGCCGGGTTGGCGGTCCCGGCAAAAGTCCCAATATTTTTGAAACTGGCGTAGACCGGGGAAATAGCATTGGCGCCACCGGCGTTATTATCGCCCGCTACCTGCACCTGGCTGGGCGCCAGGGCAGTGAAAGAGTCAGTACCGTCCTGGCGGTTGCCTGTCACCAGTTCTTTGACCAGCAGCCCGGTGGTAACATAAAAAAGGTCCTGGGGATTGCCGCCGGGGTCATTGACTTCCATGCGGGCTTTATCGAAATACTGGACTTTACGGGTGGTGCCGTTGTAGGGTTCGGTGGTGATGGATCCGGTCCCCGCTACCGCTGGACCCCAGGTGTAACCCCGGTTAAGACCGGCTACATCCTGGACCGGCTTATCTACCCGGTTCCAGTTACTGGCAAACCCGGCATCGTTAAAGGTAGCTGCCCTGGCGGGAGCTGGCACCAGCAAAGTTATTATGGTTGCCACCAGCCAGGGTACCAGGGCCAGGTTAACTTTCTTCATACTAATTGTTGGAGATATGCCGGGTGAAAAACTCAGTTTTGTAATTAACCAGGAATTCAAATAGTTCATTATGGGGCACCGGATGGCCAACAATAAAACCCTGGATTTCATCACAGTTATTCCGGCGCAGAAAGTTTAATTCGTCAATTGTTTCCACGCCTTCCGCGATAACCACCAGGTTTAGAGAATGGGCCATCTGAATTATCGCGGCCGTAATTGCGGCCGTTTCAGACTTTTCAGTTACATTTTTCACAAAGGAACGGTCTACCTTTAAAGTATCGAAAGGCAAATGCCGCAACTGGCTCAACGAGGAATAGCCGGTCCCAAAATCATCTATCGCAATATGAATACCAAGAGATTTCAACTCGCTCAGGGTAGAGATGGCCGCGCCCATATCCCGCAACAAAATACTCTCGGTAAGCTCCAGCTCAAGATTACCCGGCGGCAGGCCGGTATCTTCCAGGATGCGAATGACCTTTTCTTTCAGGTTTTCTTCGGTAAGCTGGCGTCCAGATAGATTGACCCCAACTCTCAAACCGGCAAACCCACCTTCCTGCCAGGCCCTGACGTGGGCACAGGCGGTTGCCAGGACCCATTCGCTCATGGGGCCAATCAGGTTTGTTTCTTCGGCCAGCGGAATAAATTCGCCGGGTAGAATTAAGCCCCGCTCAGGGTGTTCCCAGCGGATTAGCGCCTCTACCCCGACTACCTGACCGCTGCGAAGGTTAATCTGAGGCTGGTAAAAGACTCTGAATTCATCGCGCTGCAGGGCCTGGCGCAGGTTGGCTTGCAGGGTAACCTGTTCCATGAACTTATGGCTCATGCCCGCCGAATAGAAGTGGAAAAAGTCTCCACCTCGCTCCTGGACGTAGTTCAGGGCCACATCGGCGTTTTTAAGCAAAGTATCCAGGTCGGTACCGTCTTTAGGGCTAAAAGCTATCCCAATCGAACAGGTAATAACCAGTTCATGCCCGTCGAGTGTGACCGGTTCGGCTAATTTCCCAAGAATGGTCCTGGCAAGTTTGGTGGCCTGATCTTTATCACCATAAGGCAGGAGGATCGCAAACTGGCCCGCTTGAATACGGGCCACCGTGTCATGGTCGGTAATGAGGCGCTGCAGCCTGGACCCGATGACCCGCAAGAGGTTATCACCCAGGATAAAGCCCAGGCTTTCGTTAATCCGGTTCAAACGGTCAATTGAAATAGAGAGTAAGGTGATGGAAGCATTCGCCCCGGCTACTTCGTTAATCCAGCTGAACCGCTGGCTGAGCAAAGCCCGGTTGGGCAAGCGAGTAACATTGTCATAGAACAGGAGCGAATTAAGGCGCTCTTCTGCTTCTTTGAGCTCCATTACGTAATGCTGAGTAATATTGGCCTGTTTTGACAGCCGGGTATTTACGGCATCTAGAACCTCTTTGCGGGTGTAAGGCTTGAGCAGATAATCATCCGCACCGAGATTCATGCCGCGCCGCAGGTCGTTGCGACTGACCAGCGCCGAAAGAAAAATAAACGGGACATTAGCGGTGGGCCGGTGCTTGCGCAGCTCTTTAAGCACTCCGTAACCATCCAGCTCCGGCATCATTACATCACAAATTACCAGATCCGGTTGGTTTTCCATCGCTGCTTTAATGCCTTTTATCCCGTTGTCGGCCGTATAAACTTGATAGCCCTCGGAAATAAGTAATTTCGAGAGACTGGTCAAAATTAACGGATCATCTTCAATTACGAGGATTTTTGGCATTTAGCTAACTCTCCAGCCCCATAGTTTTTTCGAAGCTGGAATTTCTTCCTGAGATAACTTTTATATCCCAATTTAGATTAATCCTTCAGCAGCATTCTAATAATAATATAACCCGTGTAAAAGTAACCTATGACCTTTTTCCTATACAACCTGGCCCCAGAGGAACGCTTTACCGGAATTCCTGGATAAACCTCTTTTATTGAGGTTTTTTACGGCCAACCACCTGGATAAGATGGTGGAACAGGTGGGCCAGCGCCCGGCTTTCATCGTGGCGGGGAGCAGCCCGCAACAACACCGCGCGCAAGCGGCTCATAGAATAGGCCACTCGCTCTTCAGTCGTATTTGGATAAAGGCTCCACAGCAAATCAGCCATTGCATTAAACATCTGGGCCCGCTCTGAACCGGTCGCCAGCCTGGCATCTTCCTGTAACAGCTCGATGGCCCGGGCAATACTGGGCGTTTCGCCCTTCCTGGGCGGTATCCCGCTCGGCTCGGGCGCGGCCGCCTGGACGACCTTTACAACCGGTTCGCCCGCGGTAGCATCTTCCGCCTGGGAAGCCAAAAATAACTCATAAACAACCACCAGGGCGGCCTGGGCCAGGTTTAAGGAAGGATTGGTCGCGCCGGTTGGTATGGTCACCAAGGCGTGACAGTTGTCGAGCGCTTCGTTAGGTAGCCCGCTATCCTCTCGACCGAAGAGCAGGGCTGACGGGGTCCCTGGGCTCTTTTGAGCCGCTTCCAGTAGCAGGGGCGCGGCCTGTTTAGGGGCCAGGCGGTCGCGCCGGGTACCGCGCTTGCGGGCAGTTGTACCAAGCACAAAACCGCAATCGGCCAGGGCCGCGTCCAGGTCAGGAAAGAATTCCACCGCGTCAATCAAGGGCCGGGTGTGATGGGCGATACCTTCTATCCGGTAGGCATCAAAAGCGGCCGGTTCGACCAGCCGCAACCGCGACAGGCCAAAGTTACTCATCACCCGGATTACCGCCCCCACATTCACCACGTCCTGGGGCTGGTAAAGCACTACAACAATATTATCAAGGGCTGCCTGGGGAGCCAGTTCTTCCATAGGTTAGTGTCAGTCTACTTTCAGTACGATTTTGCCAAAGTTCTGGTTCGATTCCATATAACGGTGGGCCTCGGCCGCCTGGCTGATGGGAAAGACCGTGTCGATTACCGGGTGCAGCCGCCCATCGGCAAACCGCTGGAGGGCAAAACCGGCCAGTTGGCCGGTAAGCTCGGCCTTTTCTTCCAGGCTGCGCGCCCGCAGGGTAGTCCCGGTAATATGCAGGCGGCGGCGCATTATCAGGCTGAGGTCCAGTTCGGTTTTAGTCCCGCCCATCTGGCCGATTAGCACCAGGCGCCCGTACAGGGCCAGGCTGGCAAGGTTATCCTTAAAATAATCGGCCCCGATGAAATCCAGAATCAGGTCAACACCATGCCCGGCGGTCAATTCTTTGACCTTTTCGGCGAAATTTACCTGCTTATAATTTATCAGACCGGTTGCGCCCAGCTGGCGGCAGCGTTCCAGTTTATCAGCCGAACCGGCTGTGACAAAGACTGCCGCCCCGGCTTCACGGGCCAACTGAATCGCCGCAGTCCCTACCCCGCTGCCCCCGGCATGGACCAGGACGGTCTGGCCGGACTTTAATTCACCCAGCCCAAAAAGGTTTAAATAGGCCGTCAGAAAAGCTTCAGGAATTGCGGCCGCTTCTTCAAAAGAAAGGTTCTCGGGTATGGGTATAGCGTGGACCGCCGGGACCGCCACTTTTTCAGCATAACCGCCCCCGGCCAGCAGCGCCATCACCCGCTGTCCGGGCTGCCATTGCGCGCCACAGGCTGCCCCGACTTCCAGTACTTCCCCGGCCATTTCCAGCCCCAGGATAGGCGAAGCTCCCGGAGGCGGCGGGTATGCCCCGCGCCGTTGGAGCATATCGGCCCGGTTTACGGCACTGGCCCTGACCCGCACCAGCAGTTCGTTCGGTTGAAGCTGCGGCTCAGGCGCGTCCCGCCATTCCAGGACTTCCGGCCCGCCCGGTTCCCTTACTACGATTGCTTTCATCCAGGCCCAATCCTTTTACAGATATATAGAGTTTATAAGAAGAAGTCTACAAATAGTAATAAGCGGTCTATTCAGGCCAAAATACCCGGCTTATTAGAAGACAAATTTTAAGCCCTGCTGGAGTAGTCTATCATAACCACGGTCAGCTTACAAAATAAAAATCCCCGGCCTATTAATAATAGGGCCGGGGATTGTTCTCCGATAGATTTAGTGGGAAGTAAGCTGTTAATACTCAGTAGACTTCGCAACTAATACCCAGGGCTGTAAACCCCTGGAGCGGTAGCAATGAAGTTAGCAGCAATTCCAGTTCTTAAGCAACTGCCTGGCATCGTCACCCACTTCATGGGTAATACAATCCTGCAGGGCACTAAAGATGCCGCGCATTACGAGGTCAGTCTTCCAGGTTTCATCGGACCGGGGGCTGGCGCTAATCCAGTGATGGCGAAGTCGCAGGAACCGTTCCAGGCGAAGTAAGAAAAACAACTGGGCCCGGCTGTAACTGCTGAGTTTTGAACGGTCAAGGCTGGTATCATTGGCATTGTCAACCGGCTCGGTATTAAAGTAAAGCGGGCTGAGATTTTTGTATTCGCCCCGGTAGACCGGAGTCTGCTCGATATAGGAGCGGGCCGATTTTACAAAACCGGCAAATTCAGCCCCTTTATCCAGATTGTTGGTCTGGCCTGCTGTTTCATAGTCGGTCGCCGGGTTCTGGTTGGCGGCCTGGGCCTGGCTGCTCAAGCGCAAAGCTTTCAAGAGGCTATATCCGAAACCACCATTTGCTACCTTGGATTGGGTAGGGTTGGAGGCAGGTGAATCCGCCGACTGGTAAGCATAGCCGTTTTCCAAATCTTTCTCTTTATCCTGATTACTGCGAAAGGTATCCATATTCCTTGCCTCCAAAAGTCCCGAGACTTTCTTTTACTTTTACTTCTCTCGTTGGTCCCAGATTTAGTTCAGTTCAAATTAATAAAAACGAGTCACTACCCGGTGTCACACTAGCCAAACCGGCAATTTTCTAAGCTTACAAATTTCCTTGCGGCCGGTTCTTCTCAAAGTTTTATTTGCCGCTTGTACTTATTACTATTACAAGATACGTGCCATCGCTGCCCTTGCGGCGGCGAATTTCCGGCCTTAAGTATTTAAATTCAAGGAAAATATAAAGCAACAAAAAAGGACAGCCCGGGCGGACTGTCCTTTTAATTCGAGTTATTTATGCTTACTCTGTGGTCTTTTTAGCCGACTTGCGTGGGGCCTTTGGCTTGCTGGCACCATTATTTACCAGGTGGGCGTTCTGGGGAGGCTCGATAACGGCTCCCACGTGGGGTTGTCCGGCCTTTTCCAGGGCTACTTCCAGCACCTCGTCAATATTATCAACCAGGAAGAACTCCAACTCGTCCCGCAACTCTTCTGGCAAGTCGTCCAGGTCGCGCGCATTCAGCCTGGGCAGAATGATTCGCTTGATACCGGCCCGGTGGGCCGCCAGAATCTTCTCTTTCAGGCCGCCAATCGGCAACACCTTACCGCGCAGGGTAATCTCACCGGTCATCGCTACATCGCCGTGGACCGGGCGGCCGGTCAAAAGCGAAGCCAGGGCGGTGGTCAGGGTGATACCGGCGCTAGGCCCATCCTTGGGAATAGCCCCGGCCGGAATATGAATGTGCAGGTCGCTTTTCTCATAGAATTCCGGTTCTATTCCCAGGTCTTTGGCTTTCGAACGGACCAGGGAAAGGGCCGCCTGGGCCGATTCCTTCATCACATCGCCCAACTGCCCGGTGATAATCAACTGCTTGTTACCAGGCATGCGGGTGGCTTCTATGAAGAGAATATCGCCGCCCACCTCGGTCCAGGCCAGACCGGTAGCGACACCCGGCTGCTGAGTGCGTTCGGCGGCATCCGAGAAGTAACGCTGCTTGCCCAGGTACTCGTTCAGGTTGTCGGGAGTTACAACGACTTTGCCGGTCTTGCCTTCAGCCACCCGCCGGGCAATCTTGCGGAAGACTGTCGCGATTTCCCGTTCCAGGCTGCGCACACCTGCTTCCCGGGTGTAGTCGCGAATAACCCGGCGCATCGCCATGTGTTCAATTTCGGCATCTTCTTCCGTAAGGGCATGGGCCCGCAACTGCTTCGGCACGAGGTGTTGAAAAGCGATATGGACCTTTTCTTCCTCGGTATAACCGGCCAGTTGTAGAATTTCCATACGGTCGCGCAGCGGAGCCGGAATCGGGTCCAGCAGGTTAGCCGTAGCGATAAACATTACCTTGGACAGGTCAAACGGCACATCCAGGTAGTGGTCGCGGAAGTCCTGGTTTTGCTCCGGGTCCAGCACTTCCAGCAAAGCCGAACTGGGGTCGCCCCGGTAGTCCATGCCGATTTTATCTACTTCGTCGAGCATAAAGACCGGGTCATTCGACTCGGCCCGGCGGATGGCCTGGATAATCCGGCCCGGCAGCGCCCCGATATAGGTCCGGCGGTGGCCCCGGATTTCGGCCTCATCGCGCATACCGCCTAGCGACATGCGGGTGAACTTGCGGCCCAGCGCCCGGGCAATACTCTGTCCGAGGCTGGTTTTACCCACACCTGGCGGTCCGACCAGGCACAAGATTGGTTCGCGCGGCCCGCTGAAGTTATGGACATCTTCGTAAGTCAGCGGCCCGTCATTCAGGGTAGTAGAAGAGATTTCAAGGCCGTCCACGACCGCCGAACCGTCAGCGACAGCGGTGGTAGCCGCTTCCTTTGCTTCGGCTTTAGGCGGCTGAGGATGGCGGTCATTGCGCAACTTGCGGACCGAAAGGTATTCCAGCAAGCGCTCTTTAATTTTCTCCAGGTCGTAGTGATCTTCGTCAAGGACCTTTTTCGCCAGCAAAATGTCCAGGGGCGCTTCGGTGCTTTTGTCCCAGGGCAAGGTGGTTAACCAGTCCAGGTAAGTTTTGATTACACCGTATTCGGCAGCGGCGGGCGGCAGCTTAGAGAGCCGGTCCAACTCGCGTTCGGCCTCGCGCCGGGCTTCGGTCGGCATTTTGGACTTTAGAATCAGCTCGCGAAGCTGATTAATTTCGGCGGACTGCGGGTCGTCCTCGCCCAGTTCTTTCTGAATAGCTTTAATCTGCTCGCGCAAGAAGTACTCGCGCTGGGTCTTACCCAGTTCGTCCTGGACCTGGCTTTGTATCTTGCGGCCGAGTTCCAGCACTTCCAGTTCTTTGGTCAGGAAAGCATTCAGCATTTCCAGTTTGGTCTTGATACTGGCAGTTTCCAGGATTTCCTGGCGCTGTTCCAGTTCCATCCGGACGCTGGTGGCAATCAGGTAGGCCAACTGGCGCGGCTGCTCGACATTGATGGCGGTTATAAGCAGTTCATCGGGAATCTGCGGTACCAGGGATACCAGCCGCTGGAAAAGTGAAATTGAATTCCGCATGAGAGCTTCAACTTCAACGCTTTTATTGTCCTCATCTTGCACGACTTCAACCCGGGCTTTCAGGTAAGGCTCGGTTTCGACAAATTCTACAATCCTGATTTTTTCAAGCCCCTGTACAGCCAGCCGGATAGTGCCGTCCGGTACTTTAAGTAGTTTATGGACGGTGGCCACGGTTCCGATGGTGTAGGTATCACCGATCCCGGCCTGTTCGACTTCTAAATTCTTCTGAGCTACCAGGCCAACCAGCCGGGGCCCATCGCCTTGCATTATTTCCTCGATTAACCGGATAGACCTTTCCTGACCGACAGCCAGCGGGAAAACGGTCATAGGATAAACAACCGTATCTTTCAAAGGGAGGATAGGCAAAATCGAAGGGATTTCGGGCATTTCGCTTTCAGGCGCTTCCGCATCCGACACCGGGGCCGCTTTACGGCCGGGGGTCTTGCGGGAACGGCGCGGGCTGGCAGGTTTAGAACTTTCAACCGCCTGGCCCTGGTGCTCAAGCAATTGTTTTAGCATATCAGGCAGGTCTACCAGGCTCTCGGCGGTTTCCGGCCCGTTTTCAGCTTCAAACGGTTTATTTTCAGTTTGCTGTTCTTCCAAATTTTTGACAGGCTTTCGCTTCCTGGGCTTTGCAGTGCTAGCTTTAGGGGTAGTATTTTCTTCTTGAAGGACTACACGTTTCCTGGTCTTTGATTTTTGCTTCTCGTCCTCAGCCATTTTTTCTCCCAACCGGCTCTAATAGTTCGCCAGACAATCTGGCTGGCGCTGGCAAATAATCTTGAAATAAAATTAGCCGAAAATTTGTCCGGTTATTTTCCTGCCTATTTTACTTTATGAGGAGTTGATAATCAAGATAAATATAAAAAATAAGCGGCTAGTGGGTTAGGCCAGCCGCTTTGTTTGTGATATTGAGTGAAGTGGATAAATTTATTTGAGGTAACCTGGTTAAGAGAGACGGAAGTAATTAATAATCCATTTCCGGTTACCCGGTAAGGAAGGACCTATGCCCCTTTAACCTGGTTTTCAAAAATAGTGAGACGGATTGGATTATCCCACTAATGCTAATTATATCCCCCCTTTTTTATAAAACATCACCCTACAGGATGATTTTTCGCCTTTATATTAAAATTCTAATATGTAATTTCCGGTTTTATGCTTTTCCAACACCGTTTTGGCTTTATTAACCTTCCACGGGCGGCGCAATTTTTGGGCGGCCCTGTAAAAAGAACCAGACCATTAGCATGAATACTGTCAGGACCACCATAAAAGGCAATAAAGTCCACAGGCCAAAACTTTCGGCCAGGTTACCGGCCAGCCAGGGGAATAAGGCCGCGCCCATGCTACCCAGGCTGGCCGCGAAGCCAATGGCGGTTGGCACCAGGCGGTGAGGCACCATGTTAGAAATCAGGGCAATCGTGGTCGGAAAAATTGGTCCCAGGCTGAAGCCGGTAATCCACAGCCCTAAAGCTGTCACCGGGCCAAAAGGCACCAGCCAGACCAGCAAAACTCCCACCACTACGCCGGTCAGGCAGCCTTGAATCAGGCGTTTGTTGCCAAAGCGCTCGCCTACGTGTCCCAGCGTTAACCGGCCAATCGTAAGGCCCAACCAGAAGCCGCTGACGGCCCAACCGGATAGCAGGGCGGCTTCGTGGCGCTCTTCGGTCAGGAAGCTGTAGCTCCAGGTACCCATACTTACTTCCGCGCCCACATAGAACAGCAAAAAGGCTGCGGTCAGCCAGACGACCCGCAAGCGCAGGGCGCTAAACAGGACATTTTCCTTGCTATCATCGCTACTGGCCCTATCGGAAACGTGCAGGTTGGTTGCGCCGTAAAACAGCGTAATCCCAGTCAATACTAAGACCCCGATTGCAATCAGGATAAAATAACTGGTCGTCCAGAAGAATTTTAATTCCAGCAAACCGGAAGCAATTAAGGGCCCGATAAGCGCGCCGACACCGTAAAAAGCGTGCAGAAAATTCAAGAGCAGGGTGCTGCGGGGAAAACCTACGAAGTAGGAATTCAAACCGGCATCCACAATGCCAACGCCAAAACCCAGGCAATATAAACAAAGCGGCAGCACCAGGAAAGGCACCTGCAAGGTTATCAGGCAGACCCCGAACACGTAAACCCCGACCCCCAGCAGGAGCAAGCGCCGGATACCTATAGAAGCCACCAGCAACCCGCTGGCAAAAGCCGAAGTCAGGTAGCCAAAAGTGCTGGCAAGAAATATCAGGCTAACCGTAGCCTTGTCAACCTGGTAATAGCCCCGGATACTGGGCAATAGCACACCCAACATGCCGTCGCTCATCCCAATCATAATAAACGCCAGAAAGCCCAGGCCAACTTGAAGCCGCATAAGCGGCCCATAAGGAGTTTTTATTGAAGCAGTTAGAGAGGTTCCCATTTTTCCCCTGTATTATTTATTTATTCTTGTATTATTTATTATTGTACAAATCAAAATAATAGAAGGACCAGCTACTTTGTAACTGGCCCTTCCGGTTTAAATAACTATCCCTTACGCTTTGGGAGTTGTTTTTGGAGCTGGTGTCGGCGTGGCGGCCGGTTTAGCGTTGTCCGCGGGAGCGGGCGAGGCAGCCGGTTTAGCGCTATCCGGCGCCGGAGTAGGCGTCGGGGCCGGTTTAGGAGTGGGGCCAACCTTATAGATATTGGGCCAGGGCTGATAAACCGAAGCAAAAGTTGTGCGCTTTACCTCTTTGCCATCTATCAAAATCACCCGCGTAATACTGGTGGTTAGACCCTTGCGAGCAGTGTCGTACTGCTTCTTCTCGCCCGGTTTCAGTTTGGGGTCAACCTCGGTACGGTCCGGGGGCGCGTCTTTAATATTTGAAACACCGTTGGAAATAAGCTTTACGGTCTGGCCGGGGATTTTATTGCCCAGCAGCCGGACATAGAGTTTACCACCTTCAACCGTAGCGGTTACGGCCATATAATAATCGGAATTATTCTCAAACTTAAAGTCCACTCCCGGCTGGTAGACCGCCGCGTCAAAACCGACCGGCTCGCCTAATTCCTCGTACCAGCCCACCCGGTAGGCGTGCGGGTTGCGCTCGAGAATCGGCAGACCGGCATTGAAAGCCGCCCGGAAGACTGTGGTAGCAACCTGGCAAATCCCACCGCCCACATCCGGCACAGTCTGGTCGGCTACAATCGAGAAGCCGGTGACATACCCGGCGGCTTCATTGATATCGCCGATAGTGTCCAGGAACGAGAAAACGGTGCGGGGTTTAATAATAGCCCCGCTCAGATGTTGGGCCCCGACTTTAATGTTGGTGGCTCTTTCAGGCGCGGAACCGGCAAACTGGGAAACCCCTTCAGCGATAACTTCAAATTTACCCAGGCGCTCGGGGTATTTGGAAGAAAGGGCCGGTTCTTTAATATCCACCCACAGGGCAGTATTTCGCTTTTCGGGGTCGGTCCCCAAGAAAGCCTGGTTAAGGTTATCCATGGTGCGCGGCACCGAAAGGAACTGGCCGTCCTGGCTGGGCTTGACGAAACCGACCTTGCCGTTGACCCAGCCGACCACGCCTTCACGAGCGGCCTGGTTAATAGTTTTTCCCAGGTCGGTCAGGTACTTTTCAAAGTAAGTGGTATCAAAAGTATAGCCCAGGTGTTTGGGTTCCTTTTTGTCCGGGTTTATATTAAGTTTTAACTGCGCGGCAATAGTCTTCTGGTCAAAGGTCCAGGTTTTGCCGCCATAGCTGACCGTTACCGGGCCGCTCAGGTAAGGCTGGAGGGCTTTCTTGAAACTCTCCACTTCGTCCTGCGTGATCACCGGCGCGACATCGTGGACTTTCAGTAAATTCTCCTCGGTAGGAGTAAGCGAACCCAGGGTCTTTTTGAGGGCATTTAAGGTTGAATCGTAATCGACATTAAAGCCAATTTTGCCTTCGGTAGTAACCAGCTTGCCTTCCGGGTCAAGTTTTACGGTCGGCTCTATCGCGTCCAGCCGGATGCGGTCGGAAATATCGGAAAGATAGCCGTTTAATTTGGCTTCATCCATCATAATTTCGATGGGCAGGTTTGTGCCCTGTGGGTTTAACATCTTAAAGACTCTGAACCCGGCCTTATTAAAATCGGCCGCTTTACCCAGCGTATCATCCATGTTAATGGTTACGCCCAACTGCTCAAGGGTAGGGTTCCAGGTCTTATCCTGAAAGGACAGGACCACCGGTTTCTGGGTGTAGCCTTCCAGGGATTTAAGAATTTTAGTTTTTGCTTCATCCCGGCTCATTTCGCCGATATATAGGCCACTTACGCTGACGCCGGGTTCAATTTTATTGGTGTACTGGCTGTCTAAAGTGGCATTAACTGCGAAGAAACCGAGAACCGTTACTACAAGTAAACTGAGAAAGGCCAGGCCGATAATGACCGGCCAACGCGGTCGCCTGGTGCGGGTCGGGGCCGTCCGGCCGCGTGAGACCCGTGGGCCAGCTCTGAACGAAGTAGTGGGTTGTCCCGGACCGCCGGGTAATTGATTTTCCATTAATGCGATACCTTTTTATATTTTTAAACCAAAACTTAATGAATTACAGCTAATCTAAAACGGATAAAACAACAACGATATTTATATAACGGTCATTAAGCCATTTTGTCACAATGTTTGTCGAAATTGGTATTTACTGCTCTGTATACCGTTTCTTTTGAGAAGGCGCTCTTACATTTAAGGCCTAAAGCAACCGGTTAGGGCTCCAGCCTTAAACGCACTCCACCGATACCGAGCAAATCTCCCCAGTTTACCTGGACCGGCCGGGTGACCGGTTGTCCATTTAGAAAAGTACCATTTGTGCTGGCGACATCACTCAACCACCAGCGGCCCTCTCGCCAGGCCAGAAGAGCGTGTTCGCTCGAAACATAGTCATCATCCAGGATTAAAGCGTTACCGGGCAGGCGGCCAATCGGCATAATCGGCCCCAGTTGAAAGATTTCACCTGGCCGGACCGAAGTGGCATTTCCGACCTCGGTCACCACCAACCGGCCGGTCGGGCTGCCTGCCGGGACACCGGGTGCAGCCGCAGGCGCGACAAAACTTTCCGGCGGGTAGGCTTGTTGAACGTAATTCGGCCGCCGGGTGGGCCGGTTCAATTCTCTAGTTATAGTGCGGACCACTAAAAAGATAAAAAAGTAGAGAAGAAAAATAAAAGCAATTCTTAACACCAGAATAAAAAGGTCGAATCCTATCGTATCTGTCAATGTTTCCTCATGAAGTTGTCTGCTTATGGCCCCAGGCGGCAAACTAACCGACCTGGAATAATACCTCGAAGCCTCCCAGAGATATCCGGTCCCCCGGAGTCAGGACGATTTGCGTCACCGGACGACCGTTCACCAGAGTACCGTTGGTACTATTAAGGTCAAAAAGCAAAAACTGGCCGTATTTAAACTCGATGCGAGCATGTTGCCGGGAGACCCGTGTTTCATCCGAATAAATAACATCGTTATCCAGGCCGCGCCCGATTGTAACATCTTTGTTGAAGCGGATGTACTTTGACGGATGATTGTTGGGATACTCCAAAGTCACCAGGGTGGCCTCTGGCCGGGCCACCGCCCCGACCGGCCGGTGTTCGCCATTTAGTGGTAATGCACCGATATTCATTACCGCTGTACCGCCGTTAAGTATTTCGGACGAAGCATTCAGGTCCGGGGCCAGGCTTGGCACCGGGACCTGGGTTACCCGGGCCTGGTTCGGATCGACCGTATAAGCTTTAATCATAAGGCTGCGCCGCCTGACCGATTCGTTCGGATTCAGCCAGACCAGCGGCCTCCCACCCCCGAAAATAAAGCTACGGGCGTGGGCGTAGTTAAAGATATATTCGGTCAGGGTTTGTTCGGCCTGAATTTTGGGTAAAACTTCGGCAGTTAAATGCTGGTAATCGGCCGGGTGCAAGAATACCTCGTAGCGGTTTGGCACATAGGCTTTGCCTACGGCCACCTCGCGCCGCTCTTCCATAGCTCGTTCCAAACGCTTCTGGATTTCGGCCATGCTTATTTTGCTGCGGAATAGGCGACTCATGGAGCCTTCTACCACTCCCTCGACCATTCCCTCAAATTTATCTATTGCACTCACAATCGGCCGTCCCTGCTATCACCGCTGGATTTAACTGGTTTACACTAAAATTCCTGGTTTTAAGATGCAATTATTATACCATCAGACGGGTACTCTGCAAACTTGCTTTTGGGTAGGCCAGGGTGTAAACTACTTATTTGTGGATGAAATCTCTCATCCCAACTGTCCATTTACTCCAGGAGGTACCTTACGCAAAGACCACATGCCACTACCATTATTGCTGTTGTCCGGGACGGACAGGTTGCCATGGCCGGTGATGGGCAGGTAACTTTCGGCGAAACTATAATGAAGAGTACCGCCCGGAAAATCCGCACCCTGTATGACGGCCACGTGCTGGCCGGGTTCGCCGGAGCCGTTGCCGACGCCCTGACCCTGTTCGAAAAGTTTGAAGGCCAGCTGGATCAATATCACGGTAACCTGCGCAAAGCCGCCGTCGAACTGGCTAAAGAATGGCGCAGCGACCGGGTGCTCCGCCGCCTGGAAGCCCAACTGCTTATCGCCGATAAAGACCAGGTTTTAATCCTGTCCGGTGAAGGTGATGTAGTAGAACCGGATGATAAAATAGCCGCTATCGGCAGCGGCAGCACCTATGCCCTGGCCGCCGCGAAAGCCCTCCTCCGCAATACCAATCTTTCCGCCGCTGAAATCGCCCGGAACGGTATCCAGATTGCGGGTGAGATGTGTATTTTCACCAATACTCATATTACTCTCAAGACCGCACCGCCGCCGGAAGAAGCCGCTGACCAGGGTGGACAGGATGAAGAAAATGATGAAGCGCTGGATGGCAGCAGCCAGGATGGCGGGTCTTTATAGAAACAATCCTGTCTATTTATAAATATAAAATACTGGTGAATTTAGCAATTTTGTGCTATTATATAGTCACAGTATTTGCCCAACGACATAAGTTATAGCAATGCCGAATAGCTTTTTCGCTCTTTTGAAAGAGTTATTTTTATTTATGACTTTCGCTTTTGCCTGGAAGTGGAAGCGTAAAACGTTACACGGTAACGTTGAACCTGCCCTGGGATGGCTGAAGTAACAACCATTAGAAGCTGGCGAGTAAATCGCTAAATATTCTTCTTTTCTGGAAGTTACATTAGCATCTTGCGCGGGCCGTACTCCGGTCAGCGGCGGTAAACGACAGGCCGGACTTATAATAGTGTAAGAGGAAGTTTTGGATGCACGACAAGATTATTGTGCGCGGTGCGAAAGAGCATAATTTAAAAGATATTGATGTCGAAATGCCCAGGGATAAGCTGGTAGTCATTACCGGTCTGTCCGGCAGCGGAAAAAGCAGCCTGGCTTTTGACACGATTTACGCGGAAGGCCAGCGGCGTTACGTTGAGTCGCTTTCGGCTTATGCCCGCCAGTTCCTGGGTTTGATGGAAAAACCTGATGTTGACTACATCGAAGGGCTTTCCCCGGCCATTTCGATTGATCAAAAAGGGACCAGCACCAACCCACGCTCGACTGTCGGCACGATTACCGAAATTTACGATTACCTGCGCCTGCTGTTCGCCCGGATCGGTCATCCCCACTGCCCTAATTGCGGCCGGGAGATTTCGCGCCAGACGGTCCAGCAAATTGTCGATACCGTTGCCGACCTGCCCGAAGGCAGCCGCCTGATGATTCTCGGCCCAATTATCAAGGACCGCAAAGGCGAACACAAGGGCGTTTTTGAAGACCTGCGCAAGAAAGGTTTCGTGCGGGTACGGGTCAACGGTGTTGTTCGCGACCTGGACGAAGAATTTGAGCTGGAGAAATACAAGAAACATACCATAGAAGCGGTGGTGGACCGTATTATCATCCGGCGCGAGCCTGACGGCACCTACCCCGAAAAAAACCGCCTGACCGATAGTATTGAAACCGCCCTTAAACTGGGTACCGGTATCGTCACGGTTGTGGTGGTGGATGGCGAAGAACTGCGCTTTTCCGAACATTACGCCTGTGTGTATTGTGGCATCAGCGTTGGCGAGATTGAGCCGCGCACGTTTTCGTTCAATACCCCGCACGGCGCCTGCCCGGAATGTAGCGGCCTGGGCCAGGTCCTGGACTTCGACCCGGACCTGGTTATTCCTAACCGCAGCCTGACCGTGGCCGAAGGAGCCGTCTTACCCTGGAACCGCCTGGGCCAGTACAACAGCACCTATATGAGCGCCCTGCTTTCGGCGGTTGGTACCCGCTACAGTTTTGACCTGGCAACGCCCCTGAAAGACTTCACGGGCGAGCAACTGGGCGTACTGCTGTACGGCCTGAACGGCGACCTGGTAACGGTCAAACTGCGTGGCAACACCTCTACCGAGGCCACTTTTGAAGGTGTCATCCCGGAACTCAAGAAGCGCTACAAAGAGTCCAGCAGCGACTATATGAAGAGCGAGATTGAAAAATACATGATCGGCAAGACCTGCCCGGTCTGTAACGGCAGCCGCCTTAAAAAGGAAGCTATCAGCGTCACCATCGCCAACAAATCAATTGTGGAGGTAGTCCGCAGCTCGGTTAGCGAGGCAATCGAGTTTTTCAACAGCCTGTGGGTCAATGACGAGCAGGAAAACGGCAGTGGCAAGCTCAACGAGCGCGAAGTCATGATTGCCCGCCAGGTGTTGAAAGAAATTCGCAGCCGCCTGGGCTTTTTGATGGATGTAGGGCTGGACTACCTGACGATTGACCGCTCGGCCGCGACCCTGGCCGGTGGTGAAGCCCAGCGCATTCGCCTCGCAACCCAGATTGGCAGCAGCCTGATGGGCGTGTTGTATATCCTGGATGAACCCAGCATCGGCCTCCACCAGCGCGATAATGCCCGCCTGATTAACACCCTGCTCAAACTTCGTAACCTGGGCAATACCCTGATTGTGGTCGAACATGACGAGGAAATGATTCGCTCGGCCGATTACCTGATTGATATGGGACCGGGAGCCGGGATACACGGTGGTGAGGTCATCGCCCGTGGCACCCCGGAAGAAGTCGCCCAGAACCCCGCTTCGATTACCGGCCAGTACCTGAGTGGAACCAGAGAAATCAGTATCCCGACCCAGCGCCGCAAAGGTAACGGCAAGCACCTGCTTCTGAAAGGGGCGCGGGAGAACAACCTGAAAAACGTTGACCTGAGTGTACCGCTGGGCAAGTTTATTGCGGTAACCGGCGTTAGCGGTAGCGGGAAGAGTACTCTAATCACCGATACGCTGTACCGGAAGCTCGCCCACGTGCTGTACGGTTCCAAAGAGCGAGCGGGCGAGCATGATACGCTGCTTGGCATTGAGAATATTGATAAAATCATTGAAATTGACCAGGCTCCGATTGGCCGGACCCCACGCTCGAACCCGGCTACCTACACCGGGGTCTTTACTCAAATCCGCGACATCTTTTCGAAGGTGCCGGACGCGCGTACTCGCGGTTACGAACCGGGCCGGTTCAGTTTCAACGTCAAGGGCGGGCGCTGCGAAGCCTGCCAGGGTGACGGTATTATCAAAATCGAAATGCAGTTCCTGCCGGATGTCTATGTACCCTGCGAAGTCTGCCACGGTAAGCGCTACAACCGCGAAGCCCTGGAAATTCTTTATAAGGGCAAGAGCATCTCAGATGTCCTGGATATGACAGTTGAAGTCGCCAGCGAGTTTTTTGCCAATGTCCCGTCCATCAAGAACAAGCTCGACACGCTGGTGGATGTGGGCCTGGGTTATATCCGGATGGGCCAACCGGCAACAACCCTTTCCGGTGGGGAAGCCCAGCGGGTCAAGCTCGCCACGGAACTTTCCAAACGGGCGACCGGCCGGACTCTCTACCTGCTGGACGAACCCAGCACCGGGTTGCATACCCACGACGTTTCCAAACTGATTGATATCATGCAGCGGTTGGTCGAAACCGGCAATACCGTGCTGGTGATCGAACATAACCTGGATATCATCAAGGTAGCCGACTGGATTGTGGATATTGGCCCGGAGGGCGGCAACAAAGGCGGCATGATTGTCGCTGAAGGCATCCCTGAGGAGGTAGCCGAGGTTCCCGGCTCTTATACCGGCCATTATCTCAAACAGATCTTCAATAAAGAAGCGGCCAAAAAAGGCCAGGAACCTATTAAACCGGTTAAAAAAGAAACTGTCAGAGCGCCTAAACGCGAGAAAAAGCTGGCTGCCGCTTCTTAATTCCCGGTTGTAGCCTATTAACAATAAGGGTTGAACTTCTAATCAAACAGAAGTTCAACCCTTATTGTTAGCCCGGTTTGCCTTACCACCGTGTACCTGTGAATTTTAGAAATTAGATTTTTGGGTATGTTTAGCGATTTGCCTGACTTAGGGTAAGAACTTGCTATTATGTTGCGGTATGTAGCCTGACCTTAAAATTTAAAACTCCTACATAATATTACCAAAAAGAGCTATTTTTTAAGAGAGATTTATTATTTATAATGATAACCTATTTATTAGATTCAACTGGAGAGCTTCGTAAGCCATGCTAAAACCTTCGGTAAACCAGCCTGTTTACATTCTGCTCATTATAACTATCTGCTTAAACCTACTACCACTTCAAACTCAGGCCACGAGTTATACTGCACCAGCAATTACAAAATTAGAAACAAATACAACCCAAACCAATCCTGGACCTGCCGACTCGGCCCAGGTAATTACGAATACCGCCTTACCGCCCGGTATTAATTTTGCGCCCGGCTACAACAAAATCCGGGTGGACAACACCGACCGGGCCGCCCTTAATAATATCGCCAAAAACGGCGGCTATTTGCTGGCCGATTACGGTTCCTTTAGCCTGTGGAAGGTGTCGAATAAACCCGGCTTGAACAGCCTGAAACAAAAAAGCAGCGTGGAAACGCCGGGTGAATTTGACACGATCAGGGTCCGCTCCGGCACGATTGATACCAAACAACCGCCCTCACCCGGTAACAACGGGCTGCTTGCCGCGACCTCCCAGTTCTGGATAATCCAATTTTTCGGCCCGGTTAAATCCGAATGGCTCGACCGTTTGAAAAAATTGGGTGTAGACCCGGTAATGTACCTGCCCAGCAACGCCTACGTTATCTGGGCAGGCAGTTCCCAGATTGACCAGATAAATAAACAGGTCGCCAGCGGCGATACCGAATTACAATGGGCCGGTCCTTATAAAACCGACTACCGGTTGGACCCGGCGCTTAAAAACCGTCCGGATAGTAAGACCGGAAACCCGGTAAAAGTTACGGTCCAGCTCTACAACACAGGCCAGGTAAAAGCTTCACTGTCGCGTTTGCAGAAAATAGGGGGCCGGGTCATTCAAATGCCTTCCCAGGTTTTGAAGTTCACCAATATTACCCTGGAAGTGCCTTCTAACGAAATAGATAATATTGTGCAGTGGCCCGATGTCTTTAACATTGAACAGTGGCACGAAAGGGTAAAACGGGACGAAGCCCAGGGCCAGATTGTCGCCGGAAACGTTACTACCACCAACGGCCTGGTCGTCCCAAGCGGCCCGGGTTACCTGGACTGGCTGACCTCTAAAGGCTTTCCCACTACCACTGCGGACTACCCGGTGGTAGATGTGGTTGATGACGGCTTAGATAACGGCACAACCAGCCCGGCGCATCCCGATTTCTATACCATAGGCGATAAAGTCAACGGCACCAGCCGGGTTGTTGCCACTGTCAACTGTACCGGTGACCCTGCCGCCGATGGCGTTGCCGGTCACGGCAACCTGAATGCCGGTATCGTGGGCGCTTATAATAACCAGGCCGGGCAACCCTATGTTGATGCGAACGGCTTCAACCGGGGATTAGGTATCTCGCCCTTCGGCCCGCTGGCCCATACCAAGATTTTTAACAATACCGGTGCCTATGATATTACCAATTGTGGGAATAGTGACGCCGAGGTAGTCCTTAAAAGTTACCAGAGCGGAGCCGCCATTACCTCCAATAGCTGGGGCGCGCCGACCGGCGGCAACTATGACGCTACCGCCCAGGCTTATGACGCCTTAACCCGTGACGCAGCCTACACCGTGGCGGGCAATCAACCCATGCTGCACGTCTTTGCGGCCGGTAACGATGGATCAGGGGCAATGACGATTGGTTCGCCCGGCACAGCCAAAAATGTGCTGACCGTTGGAGCTACCGAAAATGTACGCGACCATGGCATTATGGACGGCTGCGGCAAAAGTGACGCCGATAATGCCGCCGATATGGCCGACTTTTCGTCACGTGGCCCGACCAAGGACGGCCGGATTAAACCGGATATTGTCGCGCCGGGTATCCACATCCAGGGTCCGGCCTCTCAGGCGGCCGGGTACAATGGGACCGGTGTTTGCGGGGCCAGTGCCGGTGACAAAAAATACTACCCAAACATTTCGCAACCGGCCGGGCAAACTATCTCCCAGACCCTCTATACATGGTCCAGCGGCACCAGCCACTCCGCCCCGGCAGTGGCAGGCGGCATGAGCCTGCTCTACAACTACTATGCCCGGGTCCTGGCCCCCAGCAAAGCGCCCACGCAGACCCTGAACCCGGTGCCAAGCCCGGCCATGGCCAAAGCTTTGATGCTGAACTCGCCGCGTTACCTGAACGGTTTCGAAACCGGCGATACTTTACCCAGCAATAACCAGGGTTGGGGCAACCTTAACCTGGGCGGGATATTCGATGGTGTCCAGCGCGACCTCACCGACCAGAGCAAGGTGTTTACGACTACTGGCGAACAGTATTCCCGCGTCGGCACGGTTGTCGACAGCACCAAACCGTTCAGGGTAACTTTAGCCTGGTCCGATGCTCCCGGCGCAACTACCGGCGATAGTTATGTCAACAACCTTGATTTAGAGCTGACTATCAACGGCCAAATCTACAAAGGCAACGTTTTTAGCGGTAGCAATTCCGTGACAGGCGGCGCTTCCGACCTTAAAAATAACGTAGAGAGTATCTTTTTACCAGCGGGGATTACCGGAACATTCTCGGTACGAGTGGTCGCGGCTAACCTGGCGGGTGACGGCGTGCCTGACAACGCCACCGCGCTTGACCAGGATTTCGCCCTGGTCATTTATAATAGCAACGAAGTGCCACCCGCACCGATTTTAGGACAGGTTAGCTTAAAAGTGAGCGGTGGCGATGGCGATAACTATCCTGAGCCGGGTGAAAACGTCCGGCTGACTATCGGGATTATTAACAACGGGAATGTTGCGGCCAATGGTGTGGTAGGAACCCTAACCAGCAATACTCCGGGCGTCACCGTTACAAGCAGTACGAGTAATTATGGCGATATTGCGGCGGGCGCAACCGTTACCAATATCGTGTTTTATTACAGGTTTACCAGTGATCCCGGCCTGGGTTGCGGCATAGATATCAGCCTGACGCATACTTTTACTTATAACAATGGTAGTACCCAGAGTTATAACATTACACTCAAACTGGGCGAGCCGGTAGTGTCAACCACTGCTTACAATGCGGCCGATACACCGCAACTTATCAGTGAAGTCGGAACGCCAATCATAACTTCCACCATACCTGTTAACAGTAACGGCCCAATTGGTAAGGTGCGGGTTAAAGTTAATATCAGCCATACTTTCGACGCGGACTTAACTTTAGCCCTGATTGGTCCGGATGGCACAACCGTTATTCTAACCCAAAATAACGGCGGCAACGGCGATAATTATACGGATACCGTCTTTGACGATACCGCTGCGGCCCCGATTGCCAGCGGTACACCGCCTTTCAGCGGAGAGTTCAAACCAACCCAGCCACTTTCAGCCTTCATCGGGAAGGCTGCCAATGGTAACTGGAAGCTGGAAGTTTCGGACGGCGCAAATATGGATGGCGGCACTCTAAATAGCTGGACATTAGAGATTTCCTCACCGGTTTCTTACAACTGTTCACAGCCGCCGCCGTGTGACATCAGCTATATTAATGTGGCTACTGACGACGGGACTGCCACAATCTGCGGCACGCTTTCGTATGCGTTAGCCAAAATACCGGCCAACTCCAAAATTACAATTTTCTTTGAATTGCCCGGCACGCGCACCATAAAGGTAATCGGCGATGGCTTCATGAAAATCCCGGTGCCGGCCGGGGTTAACCTTGATGGGGTCGATTGTAATAATCCGGTTATCCTGGATGGCTCAGGCACAAACGCCAGCGTGGACGGCCTGACCTTGAACGGTTCCCAGGTAAAGAATATTACAGTCACAAACTTCAAGGGCAAGCAAATTGTGGCTAACAGCGGAGGCAATAAATTGAACTGTGTAAAAGCAGTCAAACAAACCCCCGCCTAGAAGTTTTTGACGGTTAAAAAGAGGCACCCGGTAATTTAGCTTTACCAGGTGCCTCTTTTATCTTGTCCGGCTACTAATTGTCCAGGCGAATTACTCGATTACGGCCAGAACCTTGTTTTGCTCGACGGTCTGGCCGGGTTGGACGTTGACCGCCTTGACCGTACCGGCCCGGGGAGCGCGCAGTTCGTTTTCCATCTTCATGGCTTCAAGAATCACGATGCGCTGGCCCTGTTCTACGGCCTGGCCCACCTCCACCGCAACAATCGAAACCAGGCCCGGCATGGGCGCTTTTATTTGTATTTCACCACTTTGCAGGTTCTGGCGTGGAGCCAGGGCATTAAGGCGGTGCTGCCGTTCGGTTTCGACGTTTACCAGATAGACCTGTCCATCCAGGGTTACTTCATATTCGCCCCGGTTTTCACCCGGCTCAATATGGACCTGGTGCGACTGGTGGTCAACCATCACCGAAAAGAGGTCTTCGCCCAGGGCCGGTTGGAAGTCCACCTGCATTTCCCGGCCGTCCGGCAGCTTTACGTGGGTGGCCCCTTCCGGGTCGGTGTAAATCTCAACTTTGAGACTGTCGCCGTCAATCTGAGAATAATAGAGCATTTTAATTTTCCCTTAGCTCCCAGGTCATGTTAAACCCGGCGCAGCATCTCGTGCCGCCCAAATTCTTTCCAGGCATTTTTTTCAGTAGCCGTGTTCCCTTCAGCATTGCTGCCGGACACACCGTTTTTGCCAGAAACGCCACCCGCCCCGGCTGCCTGGCGCTGCTCGACAAACAGGGCCGCCATAATCGCGGCCAGTTCGCGCTGGTCGGTCCGAGCCGCCGGGTCTGGCTTCAAAGCCGGGTTAGTTTCCAGCGAAGTGGTGTAGAAGTCGCCGCTGCGAAACGGTTCGCTGGCAAGCAACTGCTGGTGGTAAGGAATGGTGGTGTGAATGCCAAAAATCTGATATTCCTCCAGGGCGCGTTCCATCCGGGCAATCGCTTCTTCCCGGTTGCTGCCCCAGGTAATCAGTTTAGCAATCATCGGGTCGTAATAGAGCGAAACCTCGTACCCATCGTAAACCGCGCTGTCCAGCCGGACCCCCGGCCCGGTCGGTGGTACCGTCCGGCGCACCGTCCCGACCGAAGGCAGGAAATTATTAAAAGGGTCTTCCGCGGTTACACGGCATTCGATGGACCAGCCGCGGGACTGGATATCTTCCTGCCGGAAACTCAAAGGCTGTCCATCGGCGATACGCAGTTGCTCGGCTACGATGTCCAGCCCGGTAGTCAATTCGGTCACCGGATGCTCGACCTGGAGGCGGGTATTCATTTCCATGAAGTAAAACTGGCGGTCCTGTGTCACCAGGAACTCAATCGTCCCGGCGTTGACATAGCCGACCTCGCGGGCAGCCGCTACGGCGACACGGCCCATGGCCTGGCGCATTTCATCGTCCAGGGCCTGCGATGGAGCTTCTTCGACCAGCTTCTGGTTGCGGCGCTGCAAGCTGCTCTCGCGCTCGCCCATATAGACCACGTTACCATGCGTATCGGCCATTAGCTGGAACTCAACGTGCTTGACGTTCTCCAGCATCTTCTCCAGGTAGACGCCACCGTAACCAAAAGCTCCGCTGGCCTCACGCGTGGCCGCCTCAAAAGCGCCCTGGATTTCCTCGGCGCTGCGGACCACCCGCATGCCTTTACCGCCACCCCCGGCGGAAGCTTTAATCAGGACCGGGTAGCCGATACGGGCGGCGGTTTCGGCGGCGGACTGCCAATCCTCCGCTTCCTGGTCAATGCCGGGCACCAGCGGCACCCCGGCGGCCCGGGCAATCTGCTTGGCGCGGACCTTATCGCCCATCGCTTCGATAGCGGAGGGAGGAGGACCAATAAAGATCAAACCGGCGTCCTGGCAGGCCTGGGCGAAATTGGCCCTTTCGGATAAGAAGCCGTAGCCGGGGTGAATGGCGTCGGCCCCGGCTTTTTTAGCTATTTCGATAATTTTATCGCCGCGCAAGTAGCTGTCTTTGGAAGGGGCCGGGCCCAACAGGTAGGCTTCATCGGCCTGGCGCACGTGCAAAGCCTTGCGGTCGGCCTCGCTGTACACCGCCACCGTTTTAACACCAAGGTCCCGGCAAGCCCGGATAACCCGCAGCGCGATCTCGCCCCGGTTGGCAATCAAAACCTTTTTAATTCGGGTAAGTTTAGACATTTTTAACAGTCCTCGTTGACAATCCGGGCCTAAAAAGCCAGTTTATTAAAACTTTCAAATTAGAGCGGAATATTACCATGCTTTTTGGGCGGGTTAGTATCGCGCTTGTTTTTGAGCATCTCCAGAGCCGAAATAAGCCGGGGCCGGGTGTCCCTTGGCTCGATAATGTCATCAATGAAGCCTCGCGCCGCCGCCACGTAAGGGTTGGCGAATTTCTCGGTATACTCGGCTACCAGGCGCTTGCGGGTTTCTTCAGCATTATCGCTCTTTTCGATCTGGTCCTTGAAGATAATATTGACGGCCCCATCCACGCCCATCACGGCTATTTCAGCGGTCGGCCAGGCAAAGTTAATGTCGCCCCGGACGTGCTTGCTGCTCATAACATCATAAGCACCGCCGTAAGCCTTGCGAGTAATCACGGTTACTTTAGGGACGGTCGCCTCGCAGTAAGCATATAGCAACTTGGCCCCGTGCCGGATGATGCCGCCGTGTTCCTGGGAAACCCCCGGCAAGAAGCCCGGTACGTCCACCAGGGTGACAATCGGAATATTAAAGCAGTCGCAGAACCGCACAAAGCGAGCGCCCTTATCGGCGCTGTTAATATCCAGCACCCCGGCCAGGACCGCCGGGTTCTGGGCTACAATACCGACGCTGCGGCCGCCCAACCGGGCAAAGCCTATAATAATATTTCCGGCGAAATGCTCCTGGACCTCCAAAAACTGGCCGTCATCCACGATGCGGTGAATAACCTCTCGCATATCGTAGCTTTTGCTCGGCTGCGCCGGGACAATCGAATTGAGTTCTTCGTCCCGCCGGGTCGGAGGGTCCTGGGTCGGCAGTAAAGGCGGGTCTTCCAGGTTGTTAGAAGGCATGAAGCTGAAAAGCTGGCGGGCGGTCAAAAGGCACTGTTCTTCATTTTCCGTGGCGAAGTGGGCAACCCCGCTGGTGCTGTTATGAATCATTGCCCCGCCCAGGTCTTCGAAACTGACATCCTCATGGGTGACGGTCTTGACCACGTTCGGGCCGGTCACAAACATATGCGAGGTATCTTTGACCATCAGGATAAAATCGGTCATGGCCGGGGAATAGACCGCCCCACCGGCGCAAGGGCCAAGAATAGCTGATATCTGGGGGACTACCCCGCTGGCCAGCACATTTTTCAAGAAAATATCGGCGTAACCGCCCAGCGAAAGGACCCCTTCCTGGATGCGAGCGCCGCCGCTGTCGTTCAGGCCAAAGACCGGGGCGCCATTTTTTACCGCCAGGTCCATAATTTTGACAATTTTCTCGGCGTGGGTTTCGGAGAGAGAGCCGCCAAAAA
Source organism: Chloroflexota bacterium (assembly GCA_028287745.1). Taxonomy (GTDB): domain Bacteria; phylum Chloroflexota; class Chloroflexia; order Chloroheliales; family Chloroheliaceae; genus 54-19. The sequence goes on along the minus strand of JAQBPB010000014.1, from coordinate 82,065 downwards.
CCGTGAAGTCCTGCGAAAAGACAAAGACCAGACGGCCTTCAATCTTGCCGTAGCCGGTTACTACGCCATCACCCATAAACTTCTGCTCGCCCAGCCCAAAGTCGCTGCTGCGGTGTGTTACAAATGCGTCAAGTTCTACAAAAGAATTCTCGTCTAGCAGAATTTCGATGCGCTCGCGGGCAGTCAGCTTGCCTTTAGCGTGTTGTGCATCAATTCGTTTCTGACCGCCGCCAAGCTGGGCCTGCTGCCGTATCCGGCGCAACTGCTCAATTTTGGACTCGGTTGAAGCCGAAACAGGGCCGGGAGCAGTGTTACTCGCCCCGGAGCGCGAATTGGCCTCCGGGTTAAGGGCCGGGCCGGAACTGCTAGTGTTCTCCGTTGACATAGCTTATTCACCTTCAATTACTGGCTTAGCTGTTTTATTACTAGCCTAAGTACTGCCTAGAGTTTAGATATGTGAAGTTTACCACAAGCAAAAAAGGCGGGCAATCCAAACCCGCCTTTTACAGTTACGACAATTTATTTATTTTCCGGGGCGGCGGGAGCTTTTAACCCGGCCAGGTGGGTGACATCGTTAGAGGAAAGCAGCCGGAAGAAAGGTTCTTTGCCCTTGAGATTTACCTCAATAACACTCAACGAACAGTTCCCGATTTGAAGCCGGTCAATGTTGGTCTGGCGTTTGACGACGGTATCGGTCGCGTTCAGGGCATGCAGGACCATAAGCTGGACATTGATGCAGTGAGTGACTATCAGGGCGGTTTTAGGGATTATTTTGGGCCTTTCGGTGGCCTGCTGCTGGGTATCCGTTTCAGGCGAACCGGCCCGGACAACATCCCGCGAGGCCGCTCCGACTTCCGCCGCGTCATCGCTTTCCTGGGGTGGTTCGGGAGGCGCTTCTTCGCTAAGCATGGCAATTTCGGTAAAGACCTGTATCGTCCGCGCCATCACTTCCTGGACCGACTCGCCGTCGTCAAACTTAAAGGTGTAGTCGTCCCGAAAGCGTTCTTTTTGTTCTTTGGTCCAGGTTTTGGTCAGCTCTTTGCTAAAGACCCCTTCCAGGCGGGCGCTCAGGCGGGCTTCTTTCAAGCCTTCGAGCTTCTGCAAAGTGGTTTCAGGCTCCAGGCCCTTCGCCCGGACAATTGCCGCCGCCGTTTGATAGCAGCGGTAAATCGGGCTGCTAAAGCTGTAGTCAAAAGGCTGGTCCTTCAGGCGCTGGCCTATTCGTTCGGCTTGCAATTCGCCCAGCGGCGATAGCGGCACATCCTGCCACCCCTGGTGACGCTCTTCAGCGTTCCAGACCGATTGTCCGTGCCTTACCAGGAAGAGATACATTTTTTACCTCGTTGGAAGTTGTCAGTAGTCAGAGGTCAGTAGTCAGTTGGTACGAAGTAGTTGATGGTTGGTTGTCGGGACTATGAGAGAGTCCGCGTACGGTAGATGCGTTAGTAGTATCAGGTAGTCAGTAATCAGTAATCAATGGGCAGAAGTTAACAGGTGTTAGCCGGTTCCTATGAGCTAAGGTCAGAAGGTACCGGCTAGATATTAGAAGGTAGTAGGAAGTAAGAAAGTAGGGGGCAGTAGGTAGCCGGTGGCTAATACTCATGAAATGGTTTTGACCATAACTTTTAGAGGGGTGGCCGGCTAATCTCCGGGATACGACCCTTCAAGTATACCCAAAATCTACCAACCACCACCTGCTAACTACAGGCTATTTCTCCTACTCCCTCCCAAACTTCTTAATGCTCCCTACTTCTCCTGCTTCCCCTCTGACTACTCTTTCTTAACCATCCAGCTTTTCAGACATCACCCGGACCAGGTCATCAATAGGTACCCGCACCTGGGTCATGGAGTCGCGTTCGCGGATGGTTACGGCGTTGTCTTCGAGGCTGTCGAAGTCAACCGTAATGCAGTAAGGCGTGCCGATTTCATCCTGCCGCCGGTACCGCTTGCCGATAGCCTGGGTTTCATCGTACATGGTCATCCAGCGCGGCCGGAGCTTCCTGGCAATCTCTTTGGAGAGACTGGAAAGGGCTTCCTTCTTGGAGAGCGGCAGGACCGCGATCTTAACCGGCGCAATATCTTTGTGGAAGCGCAGGACAACCCGCTTTTCGTTGTTAACGACTTCCTCGTGATAGGCGTCAATCAAGAAGGTCAGGGCCGTCCGGGTGACACCCGCCGCCGGTTCGATTACAAACGGGACAATCCGCTCCTTGTTTTCCTCGTCAAAGTAGCTCAGGTCTTTGCCGCTGTGTTCGGCATGCTGGCTAAGGTCGTAATTGGTCCGGTTGGCAATGCCTTCCAGTTCGCCCCAACCCCAGGGGAAAAGATACTCGACGTCGCTGGTAGCCTTGGAGTAGAAGGATAATTCGTCCTTGGCGTGAGGCCGCAGGCGCAAGCGGTCCGGCGTGATTCCCAGGTTCAAATACCAGTTATAGCGTTCTTTGACCCAGTAATCGTGCCATTCGTCGTCGGTGCCTGGCTTGACGAAGAACTCCATTTCCATCTGCTCGAACTCGCGGGTGCGGAAGACGAAGTTACCGGGGGTAATTTCGTTGCGGAAACTTTTACCAATTTGAGCAATACCAAAAGGCAGCTTCCGGCTGGTCGAGGTCTGGACATTGGCGTAGTTAATAAACATACCCTGGGCGGTTTCCGGCCGCAGGTAAGCCACCGAAGAACTGTCCTCGGTCACACCGACCCTGGTCTTGAACATCAGGTTGAACTTGCGCGGTTCGCTCAACTCGCCGCCGCAGGCCGGACAAATAATCTCGCCCTTCGGGTTGCGTTTAGTCGGACCATATTCGGCCTCGTAGTGGCCTTCTTCCAGGTGGTCGAGCCGCCAGCGGCGCTTGCAGCTCTTGCAATCCACCAGCGGGTCGGAGAAATTGGCAACGTGACCGCTGGCAACGTAAACTTTCTCCGGGCCTAATATGGAAGCTTCCAGCCCGACCACGTCATCGCGCAGTTGGACCATTGATTTCCACCACAGGTTGCGGACATTGCGGAGCAACTCGACTCCTAACGGGCCGTAATCGTAGGTGCTGCCGAAACCGCCATAGATTTCGGCCGAAGGAAAGACAAAACCGCGCCGCTTGCACAGGGAAACAATGGTATCCATTGTAACATCGGCGGGTGTTGGCGTATTAGTAATTTCTTGTGTGGTATCGCCTGACATTTGCGAAACCCTCCTTTTATTCCAAACTATGCCGGTTCTGGGATTTCAGGCAATAAAAAACCCTCGTCCGGCCCGAATAAAACGGCCAGGGACGAGGGCCAACGCCTTTTACAGGCTGCTAGTCTCGCGGTTCCACCCTGGTTGACGCCTTGCCTGCTTAATCAGGCTCCAAAGAACGCCCCCTCTTTAGTAAGACTGGCTCCAGAGTCCCTTCAATTTAGCCTGGTTTAACCTTGTGCCGCACTCTCAGCCCCGGTCCCATATATTGCGAGGGGACCTTCGGCGCGGTTTCTCTGGAAGGAAAAAGCTGAATTTACTATTCTCTTTCATTGCCAAAATGTTTAATTGTACACTTAATTATAACATTCCGAGGCTTAAATTGCAAAAAAGTTTGGCTGCATGTTTTCTAAACCTGCCGCCAGATCCTTATGCCGTCAAGGCCGGGTTAGCGCATCTCATCAAACATTGAAAGCTGTGAGCCTGGTGCCCCGGCCGGGTAATTTTTTACAGGCGAGTCGAGCCGTTTTCCGAGCGAGTTTTCAATAACCTGTCGCATCTCCCCGACTATGCTTCCGACCCTGGTTATATCCTGGTAGATAGCTTCAAAGCCCTGGCTGTCGTTGTCTTTATGAAGCATACTTGCGATGGATTCGCCCAAAGAAATCAGGGCAAATTCGATATAAGACATGTTCCTGCGCCTGACCGGGCGAGCCGGTAAAAGACTATCCTCCGGGGCAACCGGGAGGTGCAAGCCAAAAGCCCCTTTGTAAATTTCCCTGATCAGCTTATCAAGCTGGTCTATCTGATTGACCCCGCGATCTTGCCAATCGTTGAGCAGGTAGTTACTGATTGCAATATTTCTAATGTTTTGCTCAATCCATTCCTGGCCGTAACCCAACGCTATGTAGGCGGCTTTCATGCGCTCAAGCAGCCGGTTGTAGTTCTCGATTTCTTCCAGGCGTTCCTCACCAATCTGGGCCAGCCACTGGTGCAGGGGCATCGCTTTGGAGGAGGGAATAGACTGAATCAAGCGCAGCAAAGTTTTGCGGTTAGCCGCTACGCTATACTTATACTGGCCGTCCTCGTCACCAAGTTTTAAGTACTCAATCTGGACCACCGCTTCGTTAAATTCTTCGTTTTTGAGTCTCTTTTTCAGGGCCAACCAGTAAACATCCGGTCTCTTAGAGTCGGTAAGGGCCGAAATTACATCCAGGACAGAGTAAAACCACTGGTCTTTGTGCCATGTCCGCCGAATCCGGTTGTGGCCCAAAATAGGAATATTCTGATTGCCAACCATAAAGCCTCCAGTTCCGCTGATAATTTACTTAAATCATGGTTATCAGGCAGCAACTTTTGTTGTACCGGCAAAACCTATCACGTTATGTAAGAGGTTAAATTGGAAAGTTAAATAATTAAGTTGGTCCCGATAGCCAGAACATTTGTTTTATTATAACAAAACTGCTGTTTAAAAGGCAATATATTCCTGAAGATTAACGGCCTGGTTTTTGACCGGGTGACACCCAGGCAAGGGATTTTCAAGCTCGAATTTGCATTAATACTTAAAATGCTGGCATAATTAACTGAATAAGTAAGTTCTTGAGGTTGAAGCAATTGGCGGCCCTATTGTATAATTTTCAGGTTCTAATCCAACTTGCCTTTACCAGACTGGTTTGATGAGTTAACCTGACGGAGTAGTTACAGTGATAGAGGAAAAATACCAACCGTTAATCAACCAGGCCCCTTTCACGAGGAAAACTAATACCACGCCTGGAATTGACCGTGAAGTGTTCAACAAATTATGCCCACCCTACAAAGTGATTTTGCATAATGACGATTTTCACGCTATGGATTACGTAGTGGTGGCCCTGGTAAAGTCGGTCCCTTCCCTGAAGGAACAGGACGCCCTGGAAATAATGGTAACCGCCCACAATGAAGGCACTGCGGTTGTGATTGTGGTTCCCCAGGAGACGGCCGAATTTTACCAGGAGCGAATTTTAAGTTATGGGCTGGGCTGCACAATTGAACCGGATGAATAACCGGGATTTAGTCAGGGCTACTAGCTACTTTAAGGAGAAAATAGGGAATGGCAGAAGAAGATATGAAGGCGGTCCAGGCTAGAGCCCGGCAATTGAAAGGTAAAACTATCAAGACACTGGGCCGGTCCTCGCTGGGGGAACGCATTGTCGAGGTGACCGAAAACGGCTTACTGGTCGAAAGCCAGGATAAGACCGGCACCTGGAAACCGGCGACCGAGGTAGAATGGACCTGGATCCAGGAAGTGCTGGATTACTACGGCCAGCGGGACCGGGAACTGACCAAAGAAAGTTTGAAGGTCCGGGGCCTCAAGGCACAGCGCAAAGCCCCTTTTATTTTCGCCCTGCTGGTTGCCAGCGGCAAATTTATCGAAACCGACGACCGCATTACCACACTGGTTTACCGGGGATAACGTAGCACGGGTAAGGGTGAACGTTGAATGGTGCACGGATAAAGCATGTTTTAAACCGCACTTTAAGCACGTTTTAAGAAGATAGGTTTTACCGGGACTCCTTAATGGGTAGGTAGAAAAAAGCTCCTCTGAGAACTCGTTTTGCAAACAGGTTCCAGAGGAGCTTTTAATTTATAGGCCCGGGTAAACCGGACTAGGGGACAAGAATGGCGTCACCCGGTTTGGCATCGGCCGGGTTGGTCAGCCCATTAAAGCGGGTAATCTCATCCACACTGACCTTGAAGCGGTCGGACAGGGTCTGGAGAGTTTCGTTAGGGGCCAGGATAGCGCCGCCTTTGCCCCGGAAATCAGGCCGGGAAACCGGGATAACCAACCGGTTGCCGGAGAAAATCCGATTTATGTCAACCGTGGGATTAGCTGCCGCAATCGCCGCGATAGAGGTGCTGTACTGGGCGGCAATCCTGGTCAGGTTATCGCCCGACTTAATTACGTAAATCGCCGCCCGGGGCAGCGTGGGAGCCGGAGGTGGCGCCGCTGTGGTAGCCGGGGGCGGTGGCGGAGCCTGGGTAGGCGCCGGGGCCGCCGGGGCGGCGGTAGTGGCTACCGGGGCCGCTGTCGGAGCCGGGGCCGCTGTTGTAGGTGCCGGGGCTGCTGTTGTAGGTGCCGGAGCGGTTGTAGCCTGGGCCGCGCTGGTAGTAGTCGCGCCCACTACGGGCACTGTTACCGCCGCCGCGTTAGTCGGGGCCACTTGAGCGGCACCGGTGGTAGTCGAAAGACTGGCGCTGCTCACAGTATTAGTAGCCGGGACCGCCGCCTGGTTGGTGTTGGTAGTCCCGATATTATTGTTGGGCAGCAATAACAGGGCGAGGGCCGCGATTGCCAGCAACACGCCTAAAACAAGCAGCGGCAGCAAAATCATACGGGACCGGCGTTTGCCAGTCTCGTCCAGGCCGGTTGGGGACTCGGTGCCAAAAGCCGCCCGTCCGCGCAGCCTGGCCGAAGCCAGCCCACCAACGACGCCCGCTTTCCGGGCATTGCTGGTTTCTCGCTCGGAACCAACCCGCCCGGCTGGTGCGCCCGCCGCGTAAACCGGCTCATCAACCAGTTCTTCGTCTGCGGCGGCCTGGTTATCAGAGTTGGAAGCGGTATATTCAGTGGCAGCCGCACCGATACCGGCGGCTGAACCGGCCAGGCCAGCCCGGCCCGGGTTCGTCAGCGGCCTATCGGAAGCGGCCGAAGGATTATATGACCCAAAGTCGGGCCGGTACGGCGGCGGCGCGGCCTCGGCATCCTGGGCGGGAGTTTGATTCTGATTAAACGGTGAAGGAGCTTCCTGGTAAGGATAGCGAGTGGTAGACTGCCCGGAAGTAGTGGGTTGGGGCTGGCTGGTAAAGCCCGGATTAAAGCCGGAAATAACGTCTTTTTCGGCAATCCGGGGGCTGGGCGCGCCCGCGCCATTCAAGTCGGAGCTAACCGCCTCTACCCCGGCAGCCGTAGCCGTGGCGTTCCGGGTATTGCTTTCAGCGCTGAGCCGGTTCTGGATTCGCTCGACGCCGCGCTGGGCTTTTTCGTTGGCCGGGTTTATAGCCAGCACTCTTTGCAAACAAACGTAAGCCTCAGAGAGGTCTTCAGTGGTAGCCGCCCGGTAGAGCCAACCTAATTCATTATTCGGGTCACGCCGCACGACATTGCAGAATACTTCATATGCTTCGTCCCGGCGCCCTTCTTTTGCCGCCTTAAACCCCTGAACCAGCAGGTTACTGATTTCGGCATTGCTCGTACTGGTGGTAGTATTACCAGAGTTTCCCATACTCATGTTGGACTCCTGTAGGCCGATTACGGCCAAACCTGATTATAGCTGGCTTCCAGTTCACCCGGTATCATAACTTTTAGCGATTGGTTGTAACAAAATAGATTAAATAAACTACAAGAGTTACATTCAATGAATTTTGAGTACCTTACCGGACAAACCATCTAAAGTTACAGACATTTCCAAGCCATCTGTTGGATAGTTAATTTACTTTTCCTGGCACAAACATAAAGAACGTAAGATTGCGGGCATTTAGCCAATCGTACTAAATAGATTGAGTTCAAAGAGGCTAACCAAGCTCAAATATGTTCTCAGCCACCCGGTTTTTAAGGCTGGTTTTGTCCGTCTATGCTAATAAACTATTTGCTTCAGATAGGAGTAACTATAACATAAACCGGGCAAAAATTAAAAGGGGCGAATTCAAAAGTTTATCCACATTTGGTGGTTAAGTCCTCTTTTTTTCCATCAACAGGGCCACACCTGGGTATCGGTAAAATTAGATTTTGTTTTTTCCCGTAACAAAACCAGCTATTTTTTAGCAAATAAAGCTACCTTCAGTCACATCTCATTTTTCTATGATAAAGTATTATTCGCTGGTTAATAATCGAAAAAATTTGAATTACCCTGGCTTAGAAGGAAGAATTATGGATCAAATTGCGGGTTTTGTGGCCCAATACCTTTTTATTTTGCTTATCATAGGTGCGCTGGCATACCTGGCCTGGCGGCAGCGCTCGCGCTGGCTGGAACTGGCTTTTGCCACGGTTTTCATCGGAAGCATTGCCTTTTTACTCTCCAGAGTTTTAGACCAACTTATTTCCAGTCCGCGGCCCTTCGTGGTTAGCGGCCAGCCGCCCCTGATACCCGGTGCCCTGGATAACGGGTTTCCTTCTGACCATACCCTGCTGGTAGCGGTGGTCGCGGCGGTCGTGACCCTGGCGAACTGGCGAGTGGGGCTGGTAATGTGGGCGCTGGCTTTGCTGATTGGGCTGGCCAGGGTCTATGCGAGAGTGCACCACCTGGTGGATATTGCCGGGAGCCTGATTATAGTAGCCGTGGCCCTGGGACTTTACTTATTGAGCAAGCGCCTGGTGAGTAATATAATAAGCCGGAGCAGCACCACCCAACCTGATACTGGTAACCAACGATCTAAGTTTTCAGAAAGGCAATAATGGAGGCTCCATTTTATTTTAACCCGAATGTAAAAGACCGGTTGGAGGTTGAGCCGGTCAGCCGGGAACCCCTGGATTTCCATCGGAAACTGCCCGGTTATGCCCCTTCCCGCCTGGTAAATGCCGCACCGCTGGCGGAGCAACTGGGCCTGGGAGGCCTGTGGGTAAAAGACGAGTCCTGGCGGCTGGGACTGCCCGCCTTCAAAATTCTAGGAGCCTCCTGGGCGACTTACCGGGCGCTGGAAGAACGGTTCGGCCCTTTCAAACCCTGGCAGACCCTGGATGAAGTTAAAACCCAACTGGCGGCTCTCCAACCGCTAGCCCTGGCAACCGCAACCGATGGCAACCACGGCCGGGCGGTTGCCCGGATGGCCCGCTGGTTGGGCCTGGAAGCCCGCATTTTTGTCCCGGCCGGGACCGCCGAGGCCCGTATCAAAGGTATTCAAAGCGAAGGGGCCAGCGTCACGGAAGTCCAGGGCAGCTATGATGATGCGGTTGAACTGGCCTCACGTGAAGCCGGGGAGCGCTGCCTGGTCATTTCGGATACTTCCTGGCCGGGTTACGAGGTAGTGCCGGGCTGGATTGCCGAAGGCTATTCGACTATTTTCTGGGAAATTGACGAAGAACTGCAAAGGTGGAGCACCGACGGGCCGGACGTAGCCCTGGTCCAGGTAGGCGTGGGAGCGCTGGCGGCGGCCATGGTCCGGCATTATCGCCAGCCGGGGCAAGCCGCTCGGCCCGCTTTAGTCAGTATCGAGCCGGTCAGCGCGGATTGCGCCCTGGCTTCTATGCAGGCCGGTAAAATTGTCACTGTGCCAGGACCGCATACTTCAATTATGGCCGGGCTTAATTGCGGGACGCCTTCGCCGGTGGCCTGGCCGCTGCTTTCCGGCGGCATTGACCTGTTCCTGGCGATTGAGGATGAAAGGGCCCGCGAGGGCATGCGAAAGCTGGCCGAGTCCGGGATAACTTCGGGGGAGACCGGCGCTTCCGGGCTGGGCGGCTTGCTCGAGATTTTGACCGGGGAGCATTCGGCGGAAATGCGGGAAAGACTGGGTATAACCAGAACCTCGCGGGTACTGCTTATCAGCACCGAAGGCGCGACCGACCCGACCAACTACGCCCGGATAGTCGGTAAATCACCGGTCTAGGCTAACGGCCCGGCCTCATTGACCAGTCCAATGAGTTGCCGGGCATTTTTAACCGCCCAGCCGTAGGGGTCGTTATCGAAGTAGACATAGACCGGGTGTCCGTCACCATGCAGCCGCAGGATTTCGTCCCGCCAGAACTGTAATTCTTCCAGCGAATAATCATACTCATACATCTTGCCGCTGCCGTGAAAACGGAAATAACTGAATGGCGCGGTCCGCACGACCGGGGTTTTATAATGCGGTAAACTGCTGATACAGTAAGCCACCTGGTAGTCGGACAGCGCCGAAAAGAAGCGGTCATTCAGCCAGCTAGGGTCGCGGATTTCAATAGTGTGCTGCTTATCGGGCGGGAGCAGTTTTAGAAATTCGACCAGGCGGTCATGGTTGTAGTGCCAGTTCGGCGGAAGCTGGTACAGGAGCGGGCCGAGTTTCGGGCCAAGCGCTGCCACCCGTTCGTAGAATTTTGCCAGGGGTTCTTGCGGCTCATTCAACTTCTTCATGTGGGTTATCAGGCGGTAGGCTTTGACCGAATAGATAAAACCTTCCGGGGTATTTCTAACCCAGGCCTCGAAAGTTTTCTGGCCGGGCATGTTGTAAAAGGTTGTATTAAGCTCGACCGTCGGAAAGAAGTGGGTGTAATATTCCAGCCAGCGGTTAGCCGCCAGTCGAGCCGGGTAAAAGACCTCGCGCCAGTGTTTGTAAGAATAACCGGAACAACCAATTTTAACCGGCCGGTCTAAAGCCGGGAAAGGATTATCCGGTGGAAAAAGGCTGTTATCCATTTACTTTACCAGCTCAAAAGTTGCTACGACCGGCGTATGGTCGGAAGGACGTTCCCAGCCGCGCGGTTCCTTTTCAATTACAACTTCCCGGCACACCTGCATGAGCGGCGGAGTCACCCAGATATGGTCAATCCGGAGGCCCAGGTTGCGGCGGAAACCGGCCTGGCGGTAGTCCCACCAGGAAAAAGCCACCGTGTCCGGGTAGAGGGTCCGGAAGGTGTCAATAAGGCCCCAATCTTTAACCACCTGGAGGGCTTGCTTTTCGGGCTGGCTGAACAAAATCTTGCCTTCCCAGACCGCCGGGTCGTAGACATCCAGCGGGTCGGGCGCGACATTAAAGTCACCCAGCAATACCACCGGCTGGCTGTTATCGCCCAGGCTGTCAAAGTAAGCTCGCAAGCGGGCCAGCCAGTCCAGTTTGTAATAATACTTTTCAGCGCCGACCGCCTGGCCGTTGGGAATATAGACGTTGACCACGCGCAAGCCATTTATAACCGCCGATAGCAACCGGCGGGGAGCGCCTTCCTCTTCGCCGGGCATACCCTTTTGAATTTCGGTTATACCGGCCGCCATTTCATCTTTCACCAGGATAGCCACGCCGTTATAGGCCGGTTGCCCGTAGACAAGCGACTGGTAGCCCAGGCTGGCAAAGGCGGCTGCCGGGAACTTCTCGTCAACACACTTTATTTCCTGAAGACAAATAATATCCGGCCGTTGTTCGGGAAGATAGCTTTCCAGCCATTGGGTGGCAAGAGGCAGCCGGGCGGCAATTGAATTGACGTTCCAGGTAGCAATTTTTAGGGCCATAGCGTCACTTTCCCACTTTTAATGATTACAAAAATAAAACCAGCGCTTTATTATACCCAGCGTTTTTAACTAAAGCTAGGCTTTTAAACCACAATAACCCAGCCCCTGGCCGGATTTCGCTGTCACTGGGATACTCTCTGAAAGAGTCCCGGCTTTGCGTATAAGAACCGAGGGTAGCTACACGGCGGGCAAAAGGGAAGAAATGAACCCGCCGTTAACAGGGAGGCGTGTGCGCCCTCGCCAGGAGCGGTAGTGTTAGTAGGGATTAGCCTGGTGAAAGCATGGTAAAAATCAAAAGGGCTACCCCGGTTAAAGGATAGCCTCTCATGGAAGGTTCACAGGGTTATAAGTAAGCATTTACTCACCCGCTTCTTTTCTGTTCTTGATACTTTCAAATACTTTTATTGCACCGCCCATTGCTTCTACAAAGGTAGGGAACCCAATTGGTTACATGTAGCAAATTAAAGTTTTCTGATCCAAGAATAAATTTCTTATAATGTCGAGCGGGCCTTTTCACTAAGACATAAGGTGCGAGTAGTGACTCCTTATACAACAAAAGAGGCTCAAAAGTTAATTTGAGCCTCAATCGTTATTGGTGTCACTGTGATACGCCTGAAGGGACTCGGACCCCTGACCTTTTGGTCCGCAACCAAACGCTCTATCCAACTGAGCTACAGGCGCATAATGTTTTTGACGTTGGTCAGTATAACAATTCCGACCTCGAATGTCAAGCCGATTTTCAGCTTTTTATAAAAATTCGGGGGGAATTGGGCCTTACCCGTCAAAAAAAGCTGTAGCCTATTTCAAACTGAGCAGGACGGCCTCATATTGTTTGGCTTTAACTTCGGACGTCACGTTGGTCAGGTAGATCAAAATATTATCCCTGGTAAATACCCGGTAAGAAGTTGTACCGGCATTGGCCAGGTTTGCCAGGTAAATTTTAGCTTTATCGAGTTCGGACCCTGTACTAAAACTGGTTATATTGCCGGTGGCGTTAGCACCGGAGCCGGGGATAGCAAAATTAAACCCGTCCTGGTAGGTAAATGGGACCACCTGGTTACCAAAACCGTTGGTAGAGCCAAAACCGGCCGGTCGTGAGACTTCCAGCCCGGCACCGGTAAAAGCTTCCAGGACCGCCTGCGACTTATATTTTTGGAAGTTTAAGGGGTTTATACCGGCTATATATAAGAGTAAGACAATGATCGCGATAAAAGCCAGCGACCACACGAAAATAAGCACGCCCAACCAGAAACCGGCTCTTTCCCCTGACCTGGTCCCGTTAGACGAAGGCGGCATAGATGGGCCACCCTGCATTGAAGGCCCCTGGAAAGAGGGGCCTTGCATCGAGGGGCCCTGCAAGGTTGTGCCATTTAAGGATGGCCCCTGAAAGGTCGGCCCCTGGAAAGTCGGACCGTGGACCGTCGGTACCTGTGGTACTTGAGGTAGCGAAGGAGGTTGCGGCAAGGAGGGCGGCCGTGGGAAAGAGGGCGGCTGGGGAAATGAAAGTAGCGAAGTGATAAGTGAAAGGGTTAACGGCGGCTGCATTTGAGTCATAACGCTACTCCTGAGTAGTTCAGTTGGCTAAATTTGGCGGTTTAGGTTTTCACAAACGGCTTGAGTACAATGTAATAGTAGCATTATAACGCTAATTAGCTACTAATCAAATTTATACAAAATTCTTTGTGAAAGTTACTCCAACACCCTTTCTTGAACCTCCAAAGACTTGCGGGCTTCTCCAAAAAGGGGCCTTTTATTGATTAGACTTGCCAGGGACCCCCACTTCTATTATCCTAGATGACATATAAGCCGTCACGGGTTAGTGTTTCATAAAACATGGTTAATGGATCAATGAATGGGGACATTTCCGAAAAATCGACTGTGGTCATTAGTTATACTGATCTGCATGCTCCTGCCCGGCCTGGTGGGTCTGAAAGATAGTGCCAGGGCCGGGTCTATTCCCTACGCGTCACCGGCGGCCCAGTTCAGGGCCTCAGAAGATGACGCCCCGGCTGACCTTTCTAACCGGGCCGCTTTGGAAACTTACCTGGATAACTTTTTCGCTGACCAGATGGCCCGCTACCACCTGACCGGGGCGACCTTTTCCCTGGTTAAAGATGGGCAGCTTTCTTTCAGCAAGGGTTACGGCTTTACGACCACCGCCCGGACCCACCCAATTTCACCGGAGCAGACCCTTTTCCGAGTGGGGTCGATTTCCAAATTATTTGTCGCTACCGCCATTATGCAACTGGCCGAACAGGGCAAGCTGAACCTGCAAGATGATGTAAATCGCTACCTGCCGGATTTCAAGCTGACCAATAATTTTGGCCGCCCGGTAACTATCGCTAACCTTTTAACCCATACCGCCGGGTTTGAAGAACAGGAAATCGGTATTGCCACCCGGAACCCGGAGGACGTGTTGCCGCTTGGCGAATATCTGAAACGTCGGCTACCAGCCCTGGTCGAACCGCCCGGTCAGCAAGAAAGCTACACTTATTCCAACCACGGGTATGCCCTGGCCGGACACCTGGTTGAAACCATTACGGGCAAACCTTTTGAAGATTATGTCCAGACGAACATCTTGCAGCCGCTGGATATGCGTTACAGCAGTTTTACAACTTCCCAGGAGCAGGCGGCCTCCCGGGCCACCGGCTACAAGTACGCCTGGAACAGCCTGCAACCGCTGCCCTTCGATTACCAGCAAATCGCCCCGGCCGGGGCTTTGAACGCTTCCGCCAACGATATTGCCCATTTTATGCTGGCCCAGTTGCAAGCGGGCCGCTATGAGAATAAGCAGATATTACAGCCGAAAACGGTCCAGGAACTGCAAACCCGCCAGTACACCCATCACCCGGCCTTAAACGGGATTACTTACGGCTTTGATGAATATTTTCACAACGGTATCCGGGCGCTCTACCACGAGGGCAACTGGCCGGGCTTTGCCAGCCTGCTGCTTTTAATCCCGGACAAGCAGGTGGGCTTCTTTGTCTCTTACAACCGGGATATTAATATGCCCCGCGAAAAGCTGGCCCAGGAATTCATCGACCGCTATTTCCCACCGGCCACGCCGGTTAAACCACCGGCGGCGATTGCTACCAGAACCGAAGATGTGGCCCGGTTTGCCGGGGTTTACCGGTCCAGCCGTTATAATCGTACTTCCCTGGAAAAACTTTTTGCGGTCACAGTCCAGGGCCGGGTAATTGCTAACCCGGATGGAACAATAATGTTACCCACGGACAGCCAGTTGTACCGTCCCAGCCACTGGGTTGAAATCGAACCGCAGCTTTTCAGGCTGGTCGAGGGCAACGCCTTTAGCAATGAATACCTGTATTTCGAGCAGGATGGGCTGGGAAACGTCACCAATATGTTCGTCGGCCTGAACGATTACCAGAAATTGGATTGGTACGAGCAGGGTTTTTTCCAGATAATGCTGGCCGGTGGCATTGCCCTGATTTTCACCCTCGGGCCGCTGGTCTGGGCCGCCACCAACCTAAAAAAAGGCAGCCAGGCGGATAAATTCAAGACCAAGATTCCGGATACTCCCCACCTGCTCTGGCGCATTTCGCTGGTCTATTCCATCCTGAGCCTGGTATTCTTGAGCGGCCTGGGTATTACAATTGTGGCCTACCGGGATGATTTTATGTACGGCGTGCCGGTGGTGCTGCTGCCGCTACTCTGCCTGCCGCTTATAACCACCCTGCTAACCCCTGTATTAGTGGCCGGGACCGCCCTGGCCTGGAAAAACCGCTATTGGACCGCCTGGGGCCGCCTTTATTACACCCTGCTAACGCTGACCGCACTGGTATTCGTAGTTTTCCTGCTTTACTGGAACCTGTTGGGCTTCCACTTCTAAATTATCTTCCAATCTTTCAAAAGGGCCATAGCCGCTTTTTTGCCGGGAGTCCCGGCGATTCCGCCGACCGGGGCAGTCCCAGCGCCGGAAAGATAAAGCCCTGCTACGGGGGTACGGTGGTTTGCCAGGCTGCGGGTGGGCCGGAATAAACCAAGCTGGTCCAGGCTCAGGTCCAGGTACATCGGGTGGCCGAGCGGCCAGCGGCTTAATTTTTCCATCTCAAGAGGAGTGAAAGCCGCCGCGCCCCGGATAGTGTCCCGGAAGCCAGGGGCGCGGGCTTCCAGACCCGCTAAACTCTGCTCCAGGAAGACCTCTTTAAGCGGGCCGTCCCACCCGGCCAGGCCGCCTTTTTTCAGGCGGGCCGGGGTTGAAGGGCAGGCCAGGTAGACGGTGTGATGGCCGGGCGTATCGGTCAGGCTGGGGTCGGAGGAGGAGTTTGTGAAAGCGTAGAGCGGCAAAGGGTCCGGCAGGTAACCGGCCTCAGCCTGGATAAAACCCTGGGTCATCTCATCCAGGTTATCAACAAAACTTTGCATTCCCAGGTAATCTTCCGGCCGGATATCGGGGTAAGGCGGCAGGCGGTCCACCGCGACATGGACCAACCCCTGGACCACGTTGGAAGTGCGCAAGGCCGCCACTTCTTTCACGATTTTGCCGGTTAAGGGTGGTTCCAACAAGTCAAGTAAGGCCGTCCGGGGGTGCATGGCCGTTATTACCGCCGCAGTTTCCAACCGCTCGCCGTTTTCCAGGACGACCGCTCGGACCTGCCCGGCGCGGTGTTCAATTCGGGCCACCGGGGCCTGGCAGCGGACTTTGCCGCCAAGCGTTTCGAGGCGGCACACGAGTGCTTTTACCAGGGCTTCCGAGCCGCCGATGGCGTGCCACTGCCCGTAAAGATGAAAAGCGGCCTGCCAGAAAGTGAAAAAGGCCGCGCCCGGCACATTGGGACCGAGGCTGCCGTGGGCCGCGTAGGCGCTGACCGGCCCGCGTGTCAGGTCGCTCTTGAGCCGCCGCTTGAGTAAGGATTCATAGGGGCTCAACAGGTCACGGGCCAGGTTTAACGGCCCGCCTTCCAGCCGCAGTGCTTTGATCAGCTCGGGGATTAACGGCGGGTAGGCTTTGAAAGGATTGGTGTCGCCCCGGATAGCGGGCATGACCAGTTTCACCAGGGGCATGGCAAGCCGCATAAACTGGGCGTAAGTTTCGGCTTCTTCCGGGTCGTACCCGGCGATTGACTCGAGGGTCTTTTCCAGCGAACGGTAGAAGCGGACTCTTTTGCCATCGGCCCGGACGGCGACCATAAAAGGGTCCATTTGATGGTAGGATAGCCCGGCCCCTTTTAAATCAAGTTCGCGGGGTATGCTGGTCATATTAATAATATTATGGGCAACCGAGTGCATATCAAAGCGGTAACCCGGCAGCCGTTCGTCCGTGCGAGCGCCGCCGCCGGGCCTGTCCCCGGCCTCCAGAACTTCAACCTGGCACCCGGCTTTTGCCAGGTAGCAGGCCGCCACCAGGCCGTTATGGCCCGCCCCGACTATTATTGCTTTGCGGCTCATTATTTTCCTGTTCCCCGGGCCTGACCGGTCCTTATTCCAGCCCGGCTATTCCGTCCGGCAAAAGATACCTTGTAATGAAGCAAATAACAGACCTTTAGAAGCTCCGCCTGGGTGGGAAGTAGTATAATGACTATTATAAATGCCTATTATTAATATAGTTAGCCTAACATTAAATGTATATTAAAAAGTCATATCTAGGGGCTGAAAGGGGTTGACGGAATCGATTTTCTATGCTAGTATGATTACGTACCAAAGGCGCAAGCCAAATGTACCTCAAAAAGCAAAAGCAGGAAGGGAGGACAACAGTAATGTTTCCAAACGTCAAACTGCACGTTTACTTAATGAGATATCAGGTGGATAGATAAGATCCTTTTAAGTTGATTATTATGAAATGCAAGTTTCATTTGTGATTAGTTGAAAGGGGATTAAAAGTCCATATGAAAAAAGCCCCGTCGGCCGTCAGGTCAGCGGGGTTTTTCAGTTTATTGCTTTAGAGAAGATTGTGCCTGGTTAAAATGCGCGAACTTGAATTTCTGATCAACCTGATCAATAACCTGCCGCAAATGGAGCTGGAGATTAACTGTACACTCCTGATTGGCGGGCGAATAATCGAAGGCGAATTGATACCGGCTAGAACTTATTACCGGCTCCTTTCGGAAAGGCTCCAGCGCACCGGACCTTTTACCGGTGAAACCGAAAGGACGGTTGTCGGCGCATTGATCAATGTTTTTGATAACTTTGCCGGTCTATCTTTTAATCTCGAAAATCCCCGCGAGACCCCTTCCCTGGGCGAAGAAGACTTACAGGATATTTACTTACAGCGAGCGGTATTGCATACTGAAACCGAAGGTATGACCCACCTGGGCCTTTTGCACCTGCGCCAGTTAGCGGTCCAGGGCTTCCGGCTGGGCTCCAGCCGTTCCCTCCGGTAATTTAGTCTTCCAGAGAAAATTTATGAGCAAACCCAGAGCTAAGAAACCGGTTATCCGGGCCAGCGAAATTGGCGCGTACGTCTACTGCCGCCGGGCCTGGTGGTTAAAGCAGGTAGCCGGGTTTAACCCCGCCGGAAAAGCCGAAGTTTTCGCCAGGGGTATCGCGGCCCATACCGACCATGGCCGGTTGGTGCGGAGCAGCGGCTTGCAGCGCCGCCTGGCCCTGGCGCTATTCGCGGTTGGGCTGGTTTTACTGGTCCTGGCCTGCCTTAGTTTTGGTTTGTTTTAAGCACCAGGCTGAATTTATAATTTTTGGGTGCCCAGCCAGACGCCAGAACTTAACGTGGCGGCGGCAAATTGATAACGTTCTCGCTGGCGGCACCGGGCGTGGCACAACTAACCGCTAATGAATTCAGCTCGCCGTTACTCTTCAGACTATAAGCTCCCACAATCAGGCGGTAATCCCCCGTCAGCTTTGTCCCGGCCGGTAGCGGCAAGGTCTGATTAATCAGCATACTATCTCCGCTGGCCCACGTGGTAGCCGGAAGCGGCTGTTCCTGGGTCTGCGGTAAATCCTGCATTTCTTTGATAAGAGCCTGGGGGTTGGCAATCCGCCACCCGCTCGGCGGCGCGTCACGCTGGGCCACCACTTTACCGGAAGGGTCCAAAAGGTGGACAAAGAAAGTATAATTCTCAGCCGCTTTAGCCTGGGCCTGCCAGTAAGTAGTCAGGTTTAAGTCCCTGTCATTCCCCGGACGGCCATAGCTAACTCCTTTGAAGGCAAACGTATTTCCGACCTCACAATCCACCTGGTGCTGCGGCAAGAGAGGTTGCGGGCGGGGCCGCCATAAGGCGATACCGTCCGGGAAAATCAGGCGGTAGTTGGCGTTCAAAGCTTCCCAGCCCGTATCGGTAAAGCGGCGGGAACCCTGACCCAGCAAAATGACACTGAAGCGCCGGGCTTTTAAATCCGCTACAAAGCGGCTTTCATCCCACTGCCCGGCTTCGGCTTGCAGGGCCATATGATACAGGTCGTCATAAATTACCGGGCGGCCGGTTTTAAGTTGAAGGTAAATGTCTTCCGATAAAATATCGCCGGGGGCCTGTCCAACCTGCTTGACCAGCCCTTCCAGCATTTCGCGGCGGACCTGTGAGGGCATATTTCCGGCCGAGTAATACAGGTTGCTATCGGCATAATGATAAAACTGCCAGGCCAGCCCGCCCGCTACCGCCAGGGCCGCCAGGCCGAAAGCCAGTTGCCTTTGGCCCTGTCCGGCCCGGCCGGCCAGGCTGATTAACCAGGCCATAACCCCGGCCGCCCCTACAACTACGGGCGGGAAAAAGTTCAGGGCGTGGTTGTAGCCGCTCTGGTAAGAACCGACCGTTATCAGGGTAAAAGTGCCGCCTGCCAGCCAGATCAACACCATGTGAGGGGCATGCCATTCGCGTTTGGCCCATTTCCGGACCAGCCCATTAAGAGCCAGCAGGCTAAAGACCAGGGCCAGGACAATCAGCAGCAGGTGATCGGGCAAAATCCGGGTGGTCAACCGCCGCAGGAAATCATCAAGGATCCAGGGAACCTGTTGGGCCACGAAAACATCAAAATAAAAGCGGTGTTTTGTTAACAGGTCAAGGACCAGGAAAGGCACCGCCAGCATAACCGCCAGGGTTATGCCAAATTTTAAGCCCCGCCGCCAGTCTTTAAGGACGACATATAGCCAGCCAACCCCCAGGGCCGCCAATTCGTTTTGTTTGGTATAAAAACCCAGCGTCAACAGCCCGGCCGCTAGCAGCATGGACCAGCGTCCTATTTCCTGGTCAACCCAGCGCCAGGTAAACCACAGTCCGGCGATAGCCAGGGCCATAGCCAGCATATCCTGTTTAAAAAAGGTGCCCCAGACCAGGGTCACATTCAGCGACAACCAGGTAAACAGCCCCAGCAACCCGGCCAGAAAAGCGTCTACCCGGCCCAGCTTGAAATAGGTTAGCGATAAGCGGCGGGCAAAGAGAAAAATAAATAGGCCAATCGCCAGGGAAGAGACAAATGAAATCAGGCGGCCGCCCAGCATTCCGTAACCAAATACCTTCTGGAACGCGGCGCACAGGATATAGTAGACAGGCGGATAGGGCGCAGCAATAAATTGATCGGGTTGGGCCTGGCCGTAAATATTAACGCCATTAGCCAGCTTCCAACTGGCATCCAGGTTAAACCCCTCATCGAAATCAATCTGCCATTCCCAGGTTAAAACCTGCCAGGAATGAATAAAGAACCGGATTACTTCTGGCAGTAGTATGAGGAAAAGAAGCAACCACAAAAGGTCAACCGGGCGTGGAGCATACGAAAATTTCCGGAACTTGCCGCGCAAGCCTGGTGGCTGGTTGGTACTATTTATTATTGCCAAAAAACACCTTTAAAGGCCCGCTGCTACAAATATAGTGCCATATTAACAGGACTTTTAAATTCGCCGTGTTTTCAGTCCACGACAACAAAATCCAGTTCCTCTCAGGCATTGTTTTGAAGTAATTGGCAACCGGGCCAGAAATATAATAAATACAACCAGATCCGGGAAGAAATAAAAATGACAGAGATGATCCGGCCGGTAATGACTGTTTTATAAATTAAGCAAATGTGCGTCCCTACGGCCAACGCCCGGAGGAATTGAAAAGGGTTACTTTGAAATAACCCATTTTACACATTCCAGGTACGGGACAGCAGGTAAGGCTCAACTTTAGTAATCGAGTTAAACCAGGGCAACCCTTAAAGACCGGGAACCTGTCCCTAGTCTTCAGGTTCAGTTTCCAGGTTGACGGGTAAGGTCTGGCTTGATAGGGCTGTCGAAAGGGCAGCCAGCCCGGTCCTCAGAGCTACCAGGTCCGATTTTCCCATCAAGACCAGGCCGTTGCGGACCTGCTGCCGCCGGATGTCATCAATCTGTTGGACCATCGCCTTGCCTTTAGCGGTTAAATCCAGGATGAAACTGCGCTTGTCGGCCTGGTCAATCGAACGTGTTAACAGCCCTTCCATTTCCAGGCGGTCAAGCAACCCTGTGACTGAGGTCCGGCCTATTTGTAACAGGCTGGCGACCTCACGCGGCGTCCTGGCCCCACCGGCCTCAATAATAAATAAGGCCCGGATGTGGCCCGGCGGTAAAGTGACCTGCATCCAGGAGCCGGGCCAGCCGGCCCTGATTCGCCTTGTCACCCGGCTATCCAAATCTAAAATCATCTCAAGAAGGTTTTCGTCCAAGTTTTCCATGTATTCTCTACAGATAGTTAGGGTCGCACAAACTACGCGACCGGCCAGTTCCTCAAAATCAGGTTTAAAGATAAACCGTCTGCAAAACAATTCGAGCGGCGCTATTGTACACTTTTTCGAGCAGCTCGGTTTAATAGGATTGTCCGGGCCGTTTCCCTTGCAGCCTCAAACCCAAAAATCAGTTTTATTTATAACCGGCGAACCCGATGCGCCCTCTCTACCGAACATTATACCAAGCTTTAAGCCTGCCTTCGAATAAAGCCAGCAAAATAACTATCAGGATAAAACACAAAAAAAGGCTATCGCGGCAAACCTATTACCGCGATAGCTTCTATTACCTGGAAAAGTTAACAGGGCAGATTACTTCCAAATTTCAGTAATCAGGTCCTCGGTCTCTTTCACGGCACCCTCGTTAATAGCCGGGGCCGCTTCGTCATGGTTCTTCTTCAGGTCACGCACCACAATCCTGGGCATCAGCCGTTCGATCTCGCGGACGAACCGGGCATTGTCCTTAACATTACCGGCGGCCAGTTCGGCCGTTTCGCGGTCACCCAGCCCCAGCGCGGTAGTATGTAACATCTGGTAAGCCACTAAACTCAAGCTTAAGGCGGTAAAATCGTCCCGGAAGTTTTTAGAAACTTCTTCGGAGCGGAATTTATCAATTACCCCGGCCGCTACACCGAAAAGCGCGGCGACGCCTTCTTTTATCGGGCTATTGGCAGCACCACCCAGCGCTTTCAGACGGGATTCCAGGGCGTCCCGGTGCGATTTTATGGTATTCGCATAAGTGGAAAACTTGCTACTAATTTCCGGGTCATCCGCGTTTTCTTTAACTTGCTTATCAATTGCCTGGTAGATGTGCGACTCCAGGGCTAACATGTCACTGACATATTTTTGCAAAATTGTTTTCGAATCAGCCATTTTTTCTTGCTCCTTCTTGTTGCTCTACGGTCCCATACCAGCCAAAAAGCCGGTTTGTTCCGGGACTCTCACTTCCAACCGGGAAGTATTTCCAAATTAAATTGCACCTTCTTTGTATAGGAGCAAGGAGTATGCCTCAACAGGTAAGAAAAGCATTAAGATTTAACTTTATTAAGTTAACATTTTGATAATTCCAACTAAGGAGCTGAATTTTGATGGGTCAATGGCTAGATGATATACTGTGGAGAGTTTGGTAGTAAAGGTTTTTTAATAAACTTTATGAAATAAGGACTCATGCGAAACCAAGAATTCGAACAACCTTACCAGATATTGAATCAGGATGGACAGGTGACCGGCCCGCTGCCGGAAGGTCTAGAACCGGCCCGGCTGCTTGAGTGGTACCGGACTATGTGGCTAACCCGGCTTTTCTCCAATAAGCTGGTGGCGCTCCAACGCCAGGGCCGGGCGACTACCTGGATTCCTTCCAACGGCCAGGAAGCGATTGCGGTCGGCCTGGCGACTCCTTTGTTGGCCCAGGACTGGCTGACCGCCTCGCCCCGTGAGATGGGCGGCTATTTGTTAAAAGGGGTTACCCCGGCCGCAATAGCCTACTTTTGCCGGGGTTTTCCACCCCCGCCGGAACTGGCCGGGCCTGATGTGCGCTGCCTGCCTTTTACTATCGTAATTGGCACTCAGACCCTGCATTCAGCCGGACTGGCAATGGCCGCCAAAATAAAGAAAGAAGATTCGGTGGTAGTCGGCACCTGTGGGGATGGCGCAACCAGCGAAGGCGATTTTAGCGAAGCTTTGAACTTTGCCGGGGTCTTTCAATCACCCCTGGTAATGGTAGTGGTCAATAATGGCTGGGCCATAAGCGTACCAAGTCACAAACAATACGCCGCGAAACACCTGGCCCAGCGTGGTGTAGGCTTTGGAGTCCCGGCCCGGCTGGTTGATGGTAACGATATTCTGGCGGTCCATGCCGTGATGCGAGAAGCGGTAGACCGGGCGCGCAGTGGCGGCGGCCCGACCCTGGTCGAAGCAATCACCCACCGCCAGGCGGCCCACAGTACCGCCGACGATCCAACCCGCTACTGCCCACCCGAAAATTTGAGCCTGTGGGAAGCCAGAGACCCGCTCAAACGCTTCCGGCGCTTTTTGTTTGACGGCGGCTACCTGGATGAAAAAGGGGATATGTCCCTGGTGCAGGAGGTCGAAGCCTACTTAACCGGTCAGGTCCAGAAAGCCTTTGACTACCCGGCTCCCTCACCGGACGGTTTCTTTAATAATGTGTATGCCGAGCTGACGCCGCGCCTGGCCCGACAGCGAGACCAGGTCCGGCAAGAACTGGGACTGCCCCAATGACATCATTTATTACACCGCCACCGGGAGAATGGGTCAATTATAATGTCGCCCAGGGGATATTAACTTTCCAGGGCCAGGTTTTGCTGGTGGGTAATGACTACGGCAGGCCGGAACTTAGCTGGTCGCTGCCGGGCGGGCGCCTGGAACCGGGCGAACAACACCCGGAAGCCGTGGTAAGAGAAGTTTTAGAAGAAACCGGCCTGGCCGTCCGGGCGGGTGACCTGCTATTCGTAATTGATGCCAAGACCGACCAGGACCGGCGGCATTTTGTAACCTGTGTCTTTGAGTTGGCCCTGCTGGAAGAAGTCAGCCGGGTGCCGGAAGTAACCGCCGGGTCCGACCTGGCTGTCCGGGCGGTGCGCTGGGTGCCGTTTAAAGAAGTCCCGGCCTTATTGGTCCAGCCCAGCCTGGGCGAGCCGCTGGTGAACTATCTTTATCACGGTAAAGAAAAGTTACCCCGCCATTACTGGGCCTATCCGGAATATAACCGGCCGGATTACGAGCCGGTTAGCTGGCCGCCAAAACCGGTTTAACAGGGGCTAATGTTGAACGGTTAACGGAATTCGATCCTGGCGTAAGCCGTTAAGTTGTTACAAAATAGCCGGTTTAACCGGGAACAGCGGTATTTAAAGACATGCAAAACTTACTAATATTACCAGTTTTATCTAACGGACTGCGGTATATCCGTTGACCTTTTTACTATGTTGATTAATTTTTATGGCCCTTTTTAGTAAAGATAAAGAACCGGTCCGGCAGGATGGTTATACCCGGGTGGCCCGCTTAAAAGAAATCAGGCCCGGTCAGGTGCGCGAGGCGACCGCCGGTACGGTCAAGCTCTCGCTGGCGAACGTCAGTGGCAATTATTATGCTTTCGCGGCGAATTGCCCCCACCAGGGCTGGCCGCTCTGGGCCGGGGATATGAAAGGCGAACTGGTCCGCTGCTACCTGCACCGCTGGCAGTTTAATGTGCGGACCGGCGAGAATATTTCCCCTGGGGTCCCGGTCTGCCTGCCGACTTACCCGGTCTTAATTGAAGGTGAATTTCTCCTGGTCAAAGTTGACTAATCTCCTTAGTTATTTTGATATTTAACGAACTCTGATGTATACTGCAGGCATGTCTTCTTAGCCAACGCGGGCGAGCAGGAAATAAAAGTCGGTTCTCTTACAGCCCCAGCAAAATAGCAGCATCTAGAATTTATCCAGTATAAGAGGTATTATTTTGACCCCTGTTATTGAATTTAAGGATGTTCATAAATTCTTCGGTAAAAACCATGTATTAAAAGGTATCAACTGCACAATCTCCGAAGGAGAAGTTGTGGTAGTTTGCGGTCCCAGCGGCAGCGGGAAAAGTACTTTCCTGCGCTGTATTAACCACCTGGAAAATGTGGATCGAGGCAACCTTTTAGTTAATGGGATTGATACGGCCTCTCCCCGGGCGAATATTAACAAGGTTCGCATGGAGACTGGTATGGTTTTCCAGCAGTTCAACCTTTTCCCTCACATGACTGTCCTGCAAAACCTGATGTTGGCGCCCATGAAAGTCCGCAAGATGAACAAAACCGAGGCCGGGAAAACCGCCCGGGCCCTCCTGGAGCGGGTCGGCATCGGAGAAAAAGCGGAAGCTTACCCGGCGCAACTTTCAGGCGGCCAGCAGCAGCGGGTAGCCATTGCCCGGGCGCTGTGCATGAGCCCTAAGATCATGCTTTTTGACGAACCCACCTCAGCCCTTGACCCTGAAATGATTCAGGAAGTCCTGAATGTTATGCGTGACCTGGCCCGTTCAGGTATGACTATGGTAACCGTAACCCACGAAATGGGCTTTGCGCGTGAAGTAGGCACACGGGTAATCTTCATGGATGAAGGCAATATTGTCGAAGAAGGAAATCCGCAAGAGTTCTTCGCCAATCCCCGGGAAGAGCGGACCAAGCTCTTTCTCAGTAAGATTCTGAAACACTAAGTTACTTTTTATTACGATAAGGAGAATACGTAATGGAGAAGAGATTTCGCTCATCAGCTCTATTAGTGATAGTCAGCCTGTTTGCAGCTTTATTTTTAAGCGCTTGCGGTGACAACACTAATACGGCCGCCCCGGCCGCAACTACTGCAGCTGCGGCTACCACCGCCGCTGCTGGAGCAGCCACTACTGCAGCGGCCGGAGCAGCTACTACTGCGGCTGCGGCAAGTGGACCCGTCCCGACCAGTGGCGGTTACCTTGATACCATCAAGCAGCGCGGTAAGCTGATCGTTGGCGTTAAGTTCGACCAACCGACCTTCGGTCTCAAAAATCCGGCCACCAATCAGGTAGACGGGTTTGATGCCGATTTCGCTAGAGAGTTTGCCAAAGCCCTGCTGGGCGACGCGACCAAAGTTGAGTTTGTGGAGGCCGTTTCAGCCAACCGCATCCCGTTCTTGCAAGAAGACAAAGTTGACCTGATAATCGCCACTATGACCATCAACGAAGACCGCAAGAAGCAAATTGACTTCACCGACACTTATTATAATGCCGGTCAGTCGTTACTGGTCGCCAAGGGCAGCCCGATCAAGAGCGTTAACGACCTGGGAGGCAAGAATGTATGTTCCGCCCAGGGCAGCACCAGCGAGAAAAACATCAAAGAGAAAGCGCCTACGGCCAAACTGACCCTCTTTGCCGGTTACGCTGAATGCTACACCGCCCTTGAAAACGGCCAGGTAGATGCTGTTTCAACTGATGACGTAATTCTGTTCGGCCTGAAATTGCGCGCCCCCGACAAATTCGAAGTGGTAGGCGGCCAGTTCACCCAGGAGCCTTACGGTATCGGCATGAAAAAGGGCCGCCCCGAACTCTATAGCTTCGTCAACGGTACTCTCCAGGCGATGAAAGCGGACGGACGCTGGAAAGCCATCTACGACAAGAACATCAAGCCGGCCAGCGGCACTTCGGCTGAACCGCCTAAATAGCAGTTTAAGCGCAGGGCGTAGTCCCCTACCCGGGACTGCGCCTTTTATTGGTTTAGTAGTATCCTGGACTTAAAAAAGGTGTAGACAAGCGATGGATGTAATATTTGAGAATGGGGATTTATTTCTCAGCGGGTTTCTCACTACAATTTATATCTCAATTTTTGCCGCCATTTTATCGTTAATTATTGGTATTGTTGTAGCAGTCTTGCGGGTTACACCCAGTGGCGGGCTTAAAGTTCTGGCGATTGTCTATACTGAATTTTTCCGCAATACCCCTTTCCTGGTACAAGCCCTGGCGCTCTATTTTGGCCTGCCAAAATTGGGGCTAAGGTTGCAGTTCCAGGTATTCGGGCTGGAATTTAACCAGTCTTTTGTAGTTGGTACCATGGCTCTGGCCCTCTATACCGGGGCTTATGTGGCAGAAACAATCCGTTCCGGTTTGCTGGCAATAGCGCCCGGCCAGACCGAGGCAGCCCGTTCGCTGGGCCTCTCGATGATGCAAACCCTGCGCCTGGTTATTATTCCACAGGCAGTCCGGTTGGTTATACCACCCCTTGGCAACCTGCTTATCGCGCTGGTTAAAAACTCAGCCGTCCTGACCGCTATCGGTCTGGCCGAACTGATGTACAACGCCAGCCAGGTCAATAACCGGACCTTCCGGACGTTCGAGGTCTTTACAGCGGTTATTATTTTCTACCTGGTTTTAACTTTGCCGCTGGGCTGGCTGGTAAGTTACCTGGAAAAGAAATTGAACCCATTGCGCGCAATCCGGTTAAACCTGAGAGGAGCAAGGTAAGCTAATGGCAGTGCAAAACACCACCGGCAGCATGGTTGGATACCAGCGGCGCCTCCAGGACTACTTTAACTATAAGAACCTCTTTAATATTATTGGCTGGGGCGTACTGGCCCTGGTAGTGCTGTTTGTACTTGTACCGGCGGCTACCAACGGTAACTGGCAGCCATTTTCCATCTGGTCCACCTGGACCTTTTTACTGGACGGCCTCTGGGTAACCCTGCAAGTAGCCTTTTATTCGGTTATTTTAAGCATGATATTCGGGGTAATCCTGGCCCTGGGACGCCTGTCCAACAACCCGATTATCTCGGTTCCCTCGGTGGTATTCATCGAAGTAGTCCGGGCGCTGCCTTCCTACCTGATTATCTTTTATGCGTTTATCGGGCTGCCCAAAATTGGAGTCAAGCTGGATGCCATCTGGTTCGCGGTTATCGGGCTGACGATTTACACCAGCGCAATCCTGGCCGAAGTGGTCCGGGCCGGTATCTTATCGGTGGAAAAAGGCCAGCTTGAAGCGGCTTATTCGCTGGGACTGCGGCCTTACCAGACTCTTTATTTGATCGTAATGCCCCAGGCACTGCGCCGCATGGTGCCTTCGATTGTCAGCCAGCTTATCACCCTGACCAAAGATACCTCATTAGCCGCGATTATTGCCCTGCAGGAACTCACCCGCAAGGGCCAGCAGCTTTACCAGTTCAACGGCAATATTTTGGAAACAATGTTTATCGTGGGGATGATTTATTTCGTGGTCTGCTACATTCTGTCCTTAATCAGCAGCAAACTTGAGGTCAAGCGCCCGCGCTAGGACTAATCCGCTTTTTCACCCGACTGCCTGCGCCACCAGTAAACGCTGATGAAAACCAACCAGGTGGCGTTGATCAGGACGGCCATATAGTTACCCAGTCCCAACCAACCGATTACAATCAAGCCGGTGCCAAGCACTTCCGCCGCCATTACCAGGCCGGAAGGTTTAGACCGGCTTGTCTTTCGGAACCCCGGAATGATTATAAATAGGGCGGGTACTGCCAGGATATAGCCCAGGGCCAGGATTAAATTTAGAAAGGTATCCATTGCGGCTTATCTTTTCTTGCTGGGGTGCAGCAGTTTAGCCCATAGAGGGTTGAAAATGGCCCAGGTAATGCAACTCGGGATGAATAAGGTTCGCCTTCACCAGCAGGTCAGTGTCTTCGAGGACCTGGCGGGCCGGACCGTCGGCCAGAACCTGGCGGTTTTCGCCCAGGACAATTACGCGTGAGGCGATCAGCGGGACGATTTCCAGCTCATGGGTGGCCGTGATGATAGTCTTACCGGCCTGTCCCAGCTTCTGAATCAGGCTG
Organism: Chloroflexota bacterium; assembly: GCA_028287745.1. Taxonomy (GTDB): domain Bacteria; phylum Chloroflexota; class Chloroflexia; order Chloroheliales; family Chloroheliaceae; genus 54-19. Next base: position 53,775 of record JAQBPB010000014.1, on the reverse strand, counting down.
ACCAGCAGCCACTTGCTGCGTGGGTCCAGCGCGGCGGTCGGCTCGTCCAGCAGAATAACTTCCGGCCCCAAGGATAGGACCGAAGCAATCGCGGCCCTTTTCTTTTCACCGCCGGACAATTCAAAGGGAGCGCGCCGGGCCAGGTGGGTGATTTCCATTATTTCGAGCGCTTCGTCGCAGCGCTGGCGGACTTCGGCCTGAGACAAACCCAGTTGCAGCGGTCCAAAAGCGACATCGTCAAAAACGGTGGCGCTGAACAGTTGGACATCCGGGTCCTGAAAGACCAGGCCCACCTCGCGGTGAAACCGGAAAGAGTCCAGGCCGGAAGCGACCGCCGCGATATCCCGGCCCAGGGCCCGCATTGTGCCGCTGTTTGGGCCAAAAATACCGTCCAGCAGTTTTAGCAGAGTCGATTTGCCGCTGCCGTTGGCTCCCAGCAGGGCGAGTTGCTCACCCCGGCCCACTTCCAGGTCAATGCCGTCCAGCGCTATTTGCCGCCCGTTATAAAGGTAGCGCACGCCCTTTAATTGAAATACCGGCTCGGTCCGGTTAGCTGAAAAATCGGAACTCATCGAATAAACCTCTGGACAAATACCGCCGCCGCAGCGACCCCGATTGTTAAAAATAGGGCGGTCCAATCCCGGCCCTCCATACGAAAGGTATTAAAGGAGCGCGTCTCCCCGGTAAAGCCCCGCGCCAGCATCGCCGAATAGACATCGTTGCTCATTTTAAAGGAGCGGTTCATCAGGTTGCCAACCGAGCCTGCGATCCATTTACGCTGCTCTTTGCCGCTGGTCCAACCCACCATCCGACTCTTGCGGGCTTCGAACATATCGACCGCCGAGCGCAAGAACAGGAAAATATAGCGGTAGGTCATGGACAGCAGCAAAATGAAAACCTGGGGTACGTGTAGGGCTTGCAAGCTCTTGAGCAAATCGGCCCAGGGCGTGGTCACCACCAGCAGGACCGCCAGCGAGACACTGACCGCCACGCGGGAAATAAAAATAGAGGCCCCGATCAGGCCCGGTATGGATGGGCCAATAATCAAGGACCCCACTGTAAATGAAAGCGGCCGCTCACCCGGCGTAAAAAAGATGGAGGGTACTACGACAATACCGGCAAAAAAGGGGATGCCCAACCAGACACGCTTGACGAAGAAGTCAAACGGCACCTGGCTGAGACGAGCCGCCAGTAAAGTAACCAGATAGAGCCCCACCAGGACCGGAAAAGAACCGGTAAAGCTCCCCGCCAGGACCATCGCCAGGAACATTCCCAGTTTGGCCCGGGGGTCGAGTTGCTGAAGCCACCCGGCCTTACGCGAGTGTTCCTCGGTAAAGACCGCCTGGGCAATCGAGCTGGTTATCCCGGCCAGGGTTTTTTCCAACCAACCCAGGCTTTGCTTCTGTTTTTTACGGGCGGGTGATCGTCCCAGCCGGGCTGAACTGCTCACTAAACCTGGGCCTCCCGGATTGTATTATCGCCCGGCCCCTTTTTGGTCTTACCGATTAACAGGGCCAGCCCATAGGCGATTGCCCCTACCAGCAGAATACCAATTATGCCGGTAATTTCATAACCTACCGCTTGCTGCCAGAGGTGCGCCTCGCTCCCATTGAAAAATGGTAGAGGTATATTATAATCCGCAAATGGCGCGCTAAAGAAGCTGGAGAAGGCGTGCAAACCTTTCGGGACATAGCCAAAAGCCTGCTGGACATCCGCGGCGCTGCCTTCGCCATAGGCAAACCCGGGCGTAATCAGGCCCAGGGGAGCGATTACAGCTACCGCCATAAAATATGTACCGACTTTCTTAATCCGGGCCGGGAGTATTAACCAGGTCAGCGGCACCAGGATAGCGAAAATAATGGCTACAATCAACATCATTATGCCGACGTCACTCCAGCGGACAGTCGTCCAATCGGTCCCGAATAATTTAGCCGGGTCGCCGCCGCCGGAAATTAAGCCCAGGGCCAGCAGGACCACTAAAGCGACTGAACCGGAAATGAGGCCGGTTTGCCAGAGCGGCCGCCGGGTGGCCTGACCCTCCGGTACGTTGGAGCCGCTTACCATACTTTTCAAAGTGGTCAGGTACTCAGGGTGGTTTTTCTGCAAGTAGGCTACCCCCAGGGCTGTAACAAATCCCTCGACAATAGAGGCGCCCAGGACATGCGAAATAAGCATAGCCGGGAGTGCTTCACCCAGACCGTAGGGACTGTAGAGAGCATAGCCGTTTTCGCTAAATAACAGGGGTTGCAGGCCAAGTTGAAGCCCGACTAACAGCCCGGCCGCCGTAATTCCCATAAAAGCCGCGATACCGGCCGCCCAGACCCGCCGCCCAGACAGTAAAGGGGAACGACCCGCCAACAGACGGTAGGTATAGTAACCCACGAATGGCAGGACCACGCCAATATTCAGGCAGTTAATAAAGATAGCCAGGACACCGCCATCGCCAAAAAACAGAGCCTGTAAAATCAAAGCCATACTGACCCCCAGCACGGCCGCCCACGGCCCCAGCACCACGGCAATCAAAGTGCCGCCTACCGCGTGCGCGGTCGTCCCACCGGGGACCGGGATGTTAAACATCATAATGGTAAAGACAAAAGCAGAGAAAATTGCCAGTAACGGCACTGTCCGGTTATTGAGGACGGATTTAACCTTATGGCTGGCAATTGCCCAGACCGGTATGGTTACAGCTCCTGCGCCTAACGAAACAATCGGACTTAAATAACCATCAGGTATATGCATTACTAAATTCTCCCTATCGAAGCAATATCTGAGCAGCTCTAAAATTGAACGTTATAATTGTGGTGGGACCCGGCGACTTTTGAAGTGAAGCAGAAAGCAAACAAAGTGCTGTATGGATTTTACTTTTGTAATTGTAACTCCAAGTCCAGACTTTTGCAACTGTTTGCAAGTGCGAAAAGGATTTATTTTGCATATATTATCCCGTATCATTACTTTGCGGCCAGTTGGCGGCCAGCTGGACCTGATGGTTAGCTGTGTTGCTTGCTAATTCAGGTATAATGGCCTGCGGTCCGGCGGTAGTTATCGCATGGTAGCACTGCCAGAAGGGATAACTTTTACAAATTTAGACTGTCCCAATAACTTAGACAATAATAAGCAACAAAGCCGGAAAGTACCTGATGATAGACTTTTTAGAACGGCCGCTAGTAGAAACGGACTGGCTGGCCGACCATATTGATAACCCAGACCTGAAAATTATTGATGCCCGCTGGCGCGGTGACGGCACTTCCAGCCAGGACCTGTACCGGGCCGGGCACATCCCCGGGGCGGTTCACCTGGATTGGGAACTGGATATCGCCTGGACCGACCAGGCCGGGCTGCGTTATATGCTGCTGCCGCCTGACCGGTTTGGGGCGGTCATGAGCCGCGCCGGGATCGAAAACACCAGCCGGATTGTTGTGTACAGCGACTACGATTACTCGGGTTCCACGCGCCTGTGGTGGGCTCTTAAGTATTACGGGCACGAGCAGGTGGCGGTTTTAAATGGCGGCTGGACGAAATGGCAGTCCGAAAACCGGCCGGTTGAAGTTGAAAACCCTACCCCCGTTCCCGGCCCTCCTTTTACCTGCAAGGTGCAGCCTGGCTGGCGGGCTACGGCTGACGAGATACAGCACTCCATCAACCGGTCAGACTCCCGGACCCGCCTGGTAGATACCCGGCCACCCGAACAGTTCGCCGGGAAAGCCGTCTGGACGCCGCCCGGTAGCCGCTACCTATCTGAGGAAGCCAGCCAGATAGAGATAGGCGCCCGGAAACCGATGCGGGCCGGGCATATTCCGGGCGCGGTCAATATAACCTCGTCTACGAATTTGGACCCGGCCGATTGGACCTATCTACCCGCGCCCCTGCTCCGGCAAAAGGCACTGGATAACGGGATAGAACCAGATCACCGGATTATTACCTATTGCGGGGTCGGTATCTCGGCCTCACTGGGCCTGTTTTCGCTCTACCTGGCCGGGTTCAGGAATCTAGCTCTCTATGACGCCTCCTGGGAAGAGTGGGGTACCGCGCCGGGCTTTCCGGTTGAAAAGGATTCTCCGGCCGGGTAAGTCCGGTTAAAATTTTAACCGGAGTATGGTTTTGGCCCTAAATATTTAAACTGGCATAGGCTATGCTAGTTATTCCTGAATTGGGTAAAAATACTTAGTATAGGGATTAATTAGAAACCTAAATGGACCAAAAGCAAAATTCAAAGCCGGATGGCACGGCTAACCATGAAATTGAACCTGGCATGCTGGTAGAAGCAATCGAAGGCGACCTGGGTGAAGCGGATTTAAGTAAACCTAAAGTAACCGAAGTAAAACATGATGAAGCTGGCAATCTCGACAAGATCATAGTTCAAAAGGGGGTTTTATTTAACAAAACCCTGGAAATCCCCGCCGATAGAATCGAGGGAGTTGAACAAAATGGCAGTGAACCGGCCAAAGTAAAACTTCAGACCAATCACGCGGAAGTCGAAGCTTTAACGCCAACCGGCGCGGAACAATTAGAATCCAAAGACCGGATATCCCGGCAAACCGAAGGCACCGCCCCGGAAGAAGGTCACCAGGATCCCCTGGATAAAGTTCAAACCGTCCTGCCGACTGCTCGCGGTCTGGAAGAAAATGAAGCCGCCATCGATCAACAAAAAGAGACCGGTGGACAAGCGAATCCCGGAAGAAACTCTTCCTACCCGGCCCGGGCAACTGGAAAAAGTGAGCCTGGCGTGGACAACCCCAGGCCCGAGAACTTTCTGAAAAAGATCGGGCCGGGTTTCCTGGCCGGGATGGCCGGAAATGATTCGTCAGCCGTAACCTCATATATGGTCACGGGCAGTCGGACCGGTTACAGCCAGCTCTGGCTGGTCCTGCTGACAACACCCATCTTACAGGCGGTCCAATTTGGTTGCGCCAAGATAGGCCGGATAACCCAAAAAGGGTTGAGTGAAATTCTGCGGGAAAATTACACCCGCTGGGTGGCCTGGCCCGCCTCGCTGGCCCTGATTATCGCGAATATCGCCCTGATTGCGGCCGACCTGGTGGCGATTGGCACCGGCTTTGAACTTATTACCGGGCTGGGTTTTATCTGGTTTATCGTGCCGGTAGCCCTGGTGCTGTGGTATATCACCGTTTACCAGAGCTACGACCGGTTTGAAAAAGTCTTTATTTGTATGAGCTTCGCCTTCGTGGCGTTCCTCCTGACCGCGTTCCTGGCCCGGCCAAACTGGGGCGATGTTTTAAGCCATACTTTTATACCACGGGTTGATTTTTCTTTTATAGGAATAAGTACCTCGGTGGCGGTGCTGGGGGCGACCCTTACGCCCTATCAATTCTTCTGGCAGGTCCAGGGCGAAACCGAAGCGCAGCGGGCCGGTTCGACCGACCAGAAGATTCGAAGCGCCTCGCTTGATATTGGGGCAGGCGTTATCAGCGGCAATCTGATTGCCTACAGTGTCATTATCACGACCGCCGCGACCGCTTTTGTGAGTCATCGAGAAATCAATACGGCGGCCGATGCGGCCAACTTGCTGGAGCCTTTAATCGGGGTTTTCAGTAAATACCTGGTGGGAGTAGGCCTGATTGGGGCCGGAATGATCGCCATACCGGTCTTATTAGCCAGCACCTCGTATGGCGTGGCCGGGAGTTTCGGCTGGCCTTCCAGTCTTTCCAAAAAGCCCTGGCAAAATGAAGGTTTTTACCTCATTTTGACCGTAGCTTTACTGGCCTCGCTGGTAGTAGCTATGCTGGGCTTCCAGCCGCTGCAACTGATGTTCCTGGCGAATATCCTGGCCGGTCTGCTGGCCCCAATTTTACTCGTCTTTATTCTGTTTGTAGGCAATAACTCAAAGATAATGGGCCGGCACCGCTTCCGGCTGCCCACCAACCTGGGAATTGGCCTGGGAGTGGTTATCCTGTTCGCAGGAGCCGGGCTGCTGCTATTTGGATTATTAACCGGCCAATCGTAACCGGCTTACTCCGGCCGCCCGATGCCCATTTTTAGATATTCGTCACGCAAATGGTGATAGTGCCCGGCGCTGGTATGGACCGCTTCCAGGGCCGCGCCGGAAAGAGGCTTTTTAACCACGGCCGGTATTCCCGCCGCCAGATGGCCTTCCGGCACTTTGAAGTTGCCGCCGATGACCGACCCGGCCGCAACCATAGCCTTTTCGCCAATTTCAGCGCCACCCAGCACAACCGCGTTCATACCGATAACGGCGCCCTGGCCCACCCGGCAGCCTTCCATTGTGACGGAGTGGCCGACCGTAACATCCGGCCCAACTACGGTTGGCCCGTCTTCTTCGTTGGTGTGCAGCACCGAATTATCCTGGATATTAGCCCCGGCACCGATGATAATCTGGTTCTGGTCGGCCCGCAGGACCACTCCAAACCAGATACTGGCCCCTTCCTCGATAATTACGTCGCCAATCAGGGTAGCGTTTGGCGCAATAAAAACGTTCCGCCCAATCCTGGGGGTCTTACCATTATAAGCAATTATCAAGTTTTACCTCCTTTAATATTTATGCCGCCAGATGATAACGGCAAATACCAAATAGCGCAATCTAAACCCTGTTATAGCAGATTGCAACGTCATTTTTCCTACGGAAGCAGCATTATATGATATGCTTGGCAGACACGTAATGGAGCAGATAAAATCAACAAGAGGAGAAATAAGTTGAGTAAATTAACGGTTGTTTCGGACCAGACGGTTGCACCCGAACAGGCCGGTCAGGTTGAAGAAATGCTCAAGCCGCAAGGGGGGCGTTTTATCAACGGCTTAAAAGAACTGAGTGACCAGGAAGTACAGCAAACTCTAAAAGAGACCGAAGTAATGTACGTGCGGGACCCGCGGGCTGAACGCTTCAAAACAGCCTCTAACCTGAAATGGATGCATATTCCCTGGGTCGGGGTTAATTTGGTACTGGCTGACCAGGCGGTAGTAAATAGCCCGGTAATTTTAACCAACGGGGCCGGGGTGATTGCCGCCTCTGTCGCGGACCAGGTGATGGCCTTTATTCTTAATTTCTCCCGCCAGATGCCTTTCCAATGGGAAGCCCAAAAACGCAAGGAATGGAGCTGGAAAGAGCTTAATGCCCTGGGCCAGTTAGATGAATTGACCGGCCAGACTTGCGGCATTATCGGTTACGGTAAAATTGGGACGGAAATCGGCAAGCGTGCCAAAGCCTTTGGAATGCGGGTAATCGCCACCCGGTCCAACCCCCAGGCCCCGGCCGAATACCTGGACCAGGCCCTTTCAAACGAGCAACTGCCCGAATTGCTGGCGCAGTCCGATTTTGTAGTGGTAACTGCCCCGCTAACCCCGGAAACCAAAGGTCTACTGGGCAAAGCCCAATTCGAACAGATGAAACGGAGCGCAATACTGGTTAATATCGCCAGGGGTCAACTGGTCAAAGAACAGGAGCTGGTCGAAGCTCTCCGGGCCGGAACCATTGTCGGAGCCGGGCTGGATGTTTTCGAACAAGAGCCTTTACCGGCTTCCTCGCCGTTATGGGAACTGGATAACGTTATATTAACGCCCCATTCGGCCGGGATGTTTAAACGGCTTGAGCAGAACTCTTTCAAATTTTTTGTCGCGCAGTTGCAGCGGTATATTAAAGGAGAAGAACTGAAAAATATTGTGGATAAAAAGCGGGGCTATTAACAGAATTGGCCGCCAGGACATGGCGGCCAATTTTTAGAGTAACCGTGACCCGGCTGAAAGTTCCCGGGTCTTTTATTGTCTGGCCGGTCCCAACAACCGGTTAAAATCCTCCCTTATAGTATGAAAACATTCGCAGGTGACGGACTCCAGGCCTTGCCGGTCCAATATTGTAATGATGCCCCGGCTGTAACGAATGTACCCGGCTTTTTGGAGTATACCCGCCGCGACCGTAACGGTGGCCCGCCGCACCCCCAGCATACTTGCTAGATAATCATGGGTTAGAAGGAATTGGTCACCGCCCACCCGGTCATGGGTCATCAAAAGCCAGCGGGAACAGCGTTTTTCAATCGAATGCAGCCGGTTACAGGCCGCCGATTGGGATACAAGGTTATATAAGATCTGGGTATAACGAGCTAAAACCATTTGCATGGTCGGGCTTTCTTTTAGAAGTTGCTTGAATACATCTACCTTCATGCGCAAACTCTGTCCCGGCACCTGGCAGACCACCAGTTGGGGTGAGCAATCCTGCCCTAAAAATACCGGCAACCCGATTATCCCCTCATTGCCCACTGTACTGGCTTCGATCCTTGAACCATCCGCCATGACGGTCAGAATAGAGCCAACACAGGTTACCGGAAAATAAATATAATCTATTGTCCCGTTCAGGTCATAGAATATTGTGCGTACCTCGAGGTCCACCAGATCAACTTTAGCATAAAACCGCTCGCGTTCTTCCAGCGGTAAAACCTCAAGTAAACTGTTACTCGAAGCGGAAGCTACTTTATCTTCGGCTATACTTTGTGTGTTTTTCATCTCTTTTCTCCTGTTAAAACAATAGTCTATATATAATATATGTTGTATAAAGGAGAGTCACGTTCTATTCATATTTTTTGTTTAAGTTACTACTACTGGCAATTTTTTATTAAAATCTTTATATGGAAATCTTAAAGATATAGACGAAAGTAATATTTACGTAGAAGTAAATATATGCTACAATAACACAATGTACGTTAGCGTACATAACACCCGCTAAAATCCAGTAATGTATATTACTAGGTTTCAGTAAAACAACTTAACCTGGCGTAGAAACTTTTCAAAACTTTATTTGCTCGATTTTGGATTTATTACTAGATTCTATTTAGATCCGAATTTGCATTTACAAATGTAACACTTTTCCTGAGCATACTCGAAATCAACTATTTCAGTTTAACATCGATTTATTATAAAGGCTGGTTTAAATTCTAAGGTATATTAATGTATATAACACAAGCCATTTCTATATTTAAGGCCAGTAAAGGGTTAGCCACAATATTGCTGGCTTCCGGACCAAAACAACCACTTTATCCTGATGAAGCTACAATACTGATCGAACTCCAAAAAGTGGTGGATGCCGGGTTTACCAATGAAAGCTGGATATATAAGATGGCCGGGTTAGATTACCTGGAATTTAACGCCCTTTTATCTCGTCTAGCCTATCACCATAAGCGTGGTGAAGATGTCCCAGAGACTGCCACTAAATACCCCCTGGCACTTACCTAATCAGAAATAATACCGCTAACCAGCCGTAACGCCGGTTTGATTATACCCTGTCTGAAGAAGGGTTATATATAAGTTCACTTACCAGCCACTGTAGTTTACCATATAAAGTATAATCAAACCCGCATAAACCCCTTGAAACACAGAAATCAAATTTAATTTAAAGATCGTTTATTCAATAATTTTATTTAATAAGTAGTAATCGCATTTAGCTCCAGGTCTTCCTCCAGCGTTACCAGGAGATAATCCTGAAATTCTAAAGACCGGACCACCCGTTCTCGCCAGTTATCCGGGGCGGGAATTGGGTTACCTTTGCGTGTTAGCAGCCCAACATCAGCAAAAGGTAAAACCAACACGCTGGCGGGACCGTCCCCTGCTAAAGGGGCAGCCACAGTCATATCTATGGCAAGGCTTTCACACCAGCCCAGATAAGCCGGCCCGGTGCCATTATTTTCAACGATTATCATATTTGCTTTAAAATTTTCCGAAATATCTAATTCTTCAATTTCATAAAAAAGGTCTTTATTGTCCATGATAAAAATTCTCCCTTATCAATTTATAGAACTTCAATTGCTTCTATTTCCAAAGAGCTTTAGCAACCAGAAAATAGACTATATATTTTATATGGAGCATAATTATGACCAGCGTATATTGAAAATACACCATAAATAAAATAATAAACCTAAGGTTTAGCCACAAGTAGTACAAAAGTTGAGTTGTATTATAAATAGCAAAATTTTGCTTCTTTTGAAAAGATAAGCTATGCTTGCACCAGTATTGCTCATTTGAAACCTACATTTAGTACCCGGTCATAAATTATCCGGTCAATATTAAGTCTAAAGACCATTGGTTTTTAGCCAGTCTATAGATAATATTTCATGACTTACGGATCTGGCAGGCCCGAAATCTTTCCGTCAAGAAATTGATGCCCGATTCAAGGTTAATATCCGGGTAATTTTCCAGGTTGGTAAAAAATGAATCTGGCTGAATTTCGAAATAGAGTAAGAGATTACCGGCGCCAAAGCGGCCGGTCCCAGCTTGCCCTGGCCTATCAACTGGGCCTGCATCCTACCCTGCTGAGCAACAAGCTTAATGGAGTAAATTCAACCAACTTCACTTCGCTGGAAATCCGGGGTATTCTTAAAATTCTGGCGGAGTGGGAAGCGCTACGTACCCGGGCCGAAGCCTTTGAATTACTGGCCCTGGCCGGTTTGACCCCCGACAGCTTTACCGAGGAAGAGTGGCAGGAAGAACCGCTAGCCCGCCTGGAGCCTGACCGGACCGCCGGACCGTTACCCCTAAAACCAGGCCCGGTTGTTGCCGCCAGGCCGCAATCTGACCAGGCCAAAAAACCCCGGCACAATTTACCCACCCCGCTCACTCCCCTGATTGGGCGAGAACGCGAAATTGAACAGGTCGCCAATCTCCTGGACCAGCCTCAGATTCGATTGCTTACGCTGACCGGGCCGGGCGGTATCGGCAAAACCCGTTTAGGCCTGCAAGTAGCCCGCCAGGTTACCGATAAGTTTCCGGACGGTGTCTTTTTTGTATCACTGGCCCCTATCAGCAACCCAGAACTGGTCGTTTCAATCATCGCTCACCAGTTGGGTTTGATCGAAAGCGGCAATTTATCCTTGCTGGAAAAACTTAAAACCTATTTGCAGGATAAACAACTGCTGCTGGTGCTGGATAATTATGAGCAGGTTTTACCGGCCGCCACGCTGGTCAGCGACCTGTTACAGGCCGCGCCGGGCCTGAAAATCCTGGTTACCAGCCGGGCGGTGCTGCACCTGTACGAGGAAAATGAGCTTGTTGTGCCGCCCCTGGACCTCCCGGACCCCTCGGCCGGGCTTCCCGGTCCCGGCATCGTTTTATCTTCGGCGGTCCAGCTCTATTTGCAGCGGGCCAGGGCGCTCCAGCACAATTTTGAATTGACCACTGAAAGCAGCCTGGCCGTAGCCGAAATCTGCCGCCGGTTGGATGGACTGCCCCTGGCTATTGAACTGGCCGCCGTGCGCAGCAAATTATATACGCCCCAGGCCATGCTAGCTCGCTTAACCGGGCCGGGGGAAACTCCCCGCCTGAATATGCTGACCAGGGGCGCGCAAAATATGCCGGAGCGGCAGCAAGCTTTGCGTAACACGATTAACTGGAGCTACGAACTCCTGACGCCCAAACAGGCTCGCCTTTTCATCCGGCTGGCGGTCTTTGCCGGGGGCAGCACCCTGGAAGCGGTGGAAATAATTTGCCGCGAGCCGGATACTGAAGACCAGACTTCGACTAATTTTGAAATTCTGGAAGGGATCCAGGCGCTGCTGGATAACAGCATGTTACAGCAAGCCGAAGGGGCGGAAGGTGAGCCGCGCCTGGTAATGCTGGAAACAATTCGCGAGTTTGCCCTGGAAAAACTGGTCGAAAGCAAAGAAATAGACCAGCTCCGGGAGCGCCACCTGGCCTATTTTTTGGACCTGGCCGAGCAAGCCGGAACCGAGTTAAGAGGCCCTCAGACCAAACGCTGGCTGGACCGGCTGCAAGACGAATATAACAATTTGCGTGCGGCCTTTAACTGGGCGTTGAGTATGGATAGGCCGGACGGTGACAAGCAAGCGGCCCTGAAACTGGCCGGGTCACTGAGCCTGTTCTGGGAACTAAGGGGTTATTTTCTGGAAGGCCGCGACTGGTTGTACCGGGCTTTAGCCCAGTGCTCTGAAGAACCGTTGGCACCCCGGGCCAGGGCCCTGGACGGGCAGGGCCGCCTGGCTTATTTACAGGGCGATTACAAAGAAGCCCAGCCCTTGCTGGAAAAAAGCCTGCAACTGTGGGAAGATTTACAGGATAAGACGCAAAGCGCCCAGACCTTACTTTTCCTGGGTAATATCGCCAACCGGATTGGCAAATACACCGAGGCCCGGGCCCTGCTGGAAAAAAGCCTGGAGATTACCCGCCAGACCGGCAATAAATTCTGGATCGCGGACGCGCTTAATACCCTGGGCCTGGCAAACTGGTTCCAGGGCAATTACCCCAGGGCCCGCGAAATTTACCAGGAAAGCCTGGCTATCTGGCAGGAAAAAGAAGATATTGCCGGGATAGCCATGACGATGAGTAACCTGGGAGCGGTTGATTACCAGCAGGGAGACTACGAGCAAGCCCGCCGCTGGCAGGAAGAAAGCCTGGCGCTCTGGCAAGGGCTGGGCAATAAACTTGGCGCGACGCACGGTTTACAACACCTGGGCTTAATTGCCTACGCCGAAGGTGATTTCAAACAGGCCCGCCTGTTGCTAACCGATAGCCTGGAGATGCGGCGGGAAATTGGCGACCGCTGGGGGATTGGCCGCTGCCTGGCTGCCCTGGGCTGTTTAGCCAGTCTTGAAAACAACCATGTTGACGCTCGCAGCCTGTTACTGGAGAGTGTGAATTTGCGGCGCGAAGTGGGCGACCGCTGGGGTACCGCCGAAAGCCTGGTCGAACTGGGCCGGGTGGCCCGGCGCACCCGCGATAAGACAACCGCCCTGGTCCACTTCAAAGAAGCCTGGGCGCTGGGGTTTGAACTGGGCCTGAAGAAAATTATGATTGCCTGCCTGGAAGGGCTGGCTTTCACTATTACCCTTGACCGGGCCGACCCCGCCACCTTAAAACTGGCCGGGCGCTGGTTAAAGACCGCCGCCAACCTGCGGGTGGAAGTCTGGGCCGCCCTGCCGCTCTCCGAACGGGCTGAATTTAACCGCGAGGCCAACCGCCTGAAAATGTCCCTGGGTGAGGAAGCTTTCGCGGCCCTGGAACCATTCCCACTGGATACTGCCCTGCGAGAAAGCATTGCCGGGATAGAATAGAGCGGCCGGTAATAAAAATCTTGTTATAGCAGTTAATAAATTAAATTAAAAGAGGGCAGTAACAAGAACTACTTTCTTGTTACTGCCCTCTTTTAATTTATCCAAAACGCTGTAAAACTAGATTGTGATAGCGCCTTCAGCCGCCGAAGTAACCAGCTTGGCGTACTTGGAAAGCACACTGGTCGAATGCGGTATTTCGGGAGCTTGCCAGTCGGCCAACCGGGCCTCGATTTCTTCGGCGGTCAGGTCAACTTTCAGGATGTTGTTTGGCGCGTCAAGGGTGATTATATCGCCGTTGCGCAGGGCCGCGATCGGGCCGCGAACCTGGGCTTCCGGGGCGACATGCCCAACCACCAGGCCATGAGTACCGCCCGAGAAGCGTCCGTCGGTAATCAGGGCGACATCCTCGCCCAGACCCTGCCCGACCAGGGCAGCGGTTACGGCCAGCATTTCGCGCATGCCAGGGCCGCCTTTAGGCCCTTCATAGCGAATTACCACCACGTCTCCGGCGACAATTTCATTCTTCATGATTGCGTCAAAGGTGGCTTCCTCACCATTAAAGACTTTAGCCGGGCCGGTATGGACGATTTTTGTCAGACCGGCGATTTTGCAGACAGCGCCTTCCGGGGCCAGGTTGCCGCGCAGGATTACCAGCGGGCCGGTCGGGAAGAGCGGGTTATCGAACCCGTGGACGACCTTCTGGTTAGGAGTTAAGCCAGGGGCGCTTTCCAGGTTCTCGGCTAAAGTCTTGCCGGTTACGGTCATAACATTGCCGTGCAGCAAGCCGCCTTCCAAAAGCAGTTTCAGGACCGCCTGGGTGCCGCCCGCCCGGTCGAGATCGGTCATCGCGAATTGTCCGCCCGGTTTGAGGTCGGCCAGGTGAGGCACCCGGCGGCCAATCCGGTCGAAATCGTCCAGGGTCAGGGGCAAGGCCATCTGGCGGGCGATTGCCAGGAGATGCAAGACCAGGTTAGTCGAGCCGCCCAGGGCCAGACCAAAGGTAATCGCGTTCTCGAAAGCTTCTTTAGTCATAATATCGCGGGGCGTGATGCCTTTTTCGATCAGGCGCACAACCGCCTGCCCGGCCGCGTAGCAGTCATCCGATTTGCGGGAAGTTACGGCGGGCATAGAGGCGCCGCCCGGCAGGCTCATACCCAGGGCCTCGATAGCCGAAGCCATCGTATTGGCCGTGTACATGCCGCCGCAGGCACCCGCGCCCGGTATGGCGCTAACTTCTACCGCCCGTAATTCTTCCAGGCCGATTTTCCCGGCGCTGTACTGGCCGACCGCTTCAAAAACACTGACGATATCAACGTCCCGGCCACCGCAGGTGCCCGGCATAATCGTACCGCCATAGACAAAGACTGCCGGGATGTTCAGGCGAGCCAGGGCCATCAAGCAGCCCGGCATATTCTTGTCACAGCCGCCGATGGCAACTACACCATCGTGCCGGTGAGCGTTGGCGACCAGTTCAATTGAGTCAGCAATCAGTTCGCGGCTGGGCAAAGAGTACTTCATTCCTTCGTGGCCCATCGCGATTCCGTCACTTACGGTGATTGTGTTAAAAATCTGAGGCACCCCGCCTGCCACGCGGACCCCTTCACGGACCTTTTCGGCCAGCCGGTTGATATGTATGTTGCAGGGGGAAGTTTCCGCCCAGGTGCTAGCGACCCCGATGATCGGTTTATTAAAATCTTCATCTGTAAAACCTACCGCTCGCATCATGGACCGGTTTGGGGCTCGCTCCGGCCCACCAGTCATGACCTGACTTCGTAAGTTAAGCGACCGTTTACCCGGTTGCTGCTCTGCCATTACCAGTTCCCTTTCATTTAATTTTTAGATGCCCTCGGAATATTTCCGGTTGGGGAAATTTGATTTGATTTCAATTCTATTATCTAACTTAATGCCAATTCGTGCAACTTATACAAAAAACATTTACTTATCCCGCAAGCAGACTTAAAGTTAGTTGGTACCGGCGGCCGCGGCGTAGCTCGCTACCTTTTATATTCCACCAATTTTTTACACCAACCCGGTGGCGCGGCAGGCCCGCCCTTTGCAACAGGCTATTCCCGGCTACTTGCGTAAAAGTTTGCGGGCGACCGCGCTCCAGATTTGGGCCATTTCATCAACCCGCAAAAGGCGCAAAGCAAACAGGTACGCCACTCCCCCGGCCCCGATACCGGCGATTACCGCCAGCAAGCTGGCGAATTTACCGGACTCGCCCAACAGGGCCGTTATTAACCCGGCCGCCAGGTAAGCGCATACTGATAATAACAGCGAAGCCAGGACTGTCTTAATAAGTGTCCGGTAAAGGCCGTGACCGCCCAGGCCGCCGAACTGGCGGCGCAGCAGCCAGAACATTATGCCCATGTGGACCACTTGCTGGAGCGAGTTGGCAATCACCAGGCCCATCATCCCGGCCTGGAGCAGGTTGACCGACAATAGGGCCACCGCCAGGTAAACCAGGTTGGAAATGACCCCGACCAGCACCGGCGTCAGGGTGTTCTTACGGGCGTAGAACGAAAAGATTAGCATCTGGTCAATCGCGGCAGCCGGGATGCCCGGCAAGTAACCCAGCAGGGCGAAGTAGGTCAGCCAGCGGCTGGTTTCATCAAACTTGCCGTGTTCAAAGACTAGCCGGATAGTCGGCAGGCCGATAGCCAGCAGCCCCAGGGTCGCCGGGATAATCAGGACCAGCAGCAGTTTGAGGCCACCCATCAGGGTGCGCATATAGTCGCTCAGGTCGTCCGAAGCCGCCTGGCGGGAAAGGGTCGGCAAAATGGCGATAGAAATCGCGCTGCCGACCAGTCCCAGGGTAAATTGTTGCAGGGTCGTTGCATAAGCCATAACCGGGATGGTCGCCAGGCCAGTCGAACTTGCCAGAGCCCGGTCAATAATCAAAACGGCGCTGGTTATCAAAAGGCCCAGGAAGATTGGCCGGTAGAGCTTTAGAATTTCCCGGATAGCGGGGTGTTTCCAATCAAAGGAAGGCCGGAATGACATATCGCGCAGGCCGGGCGCCTGTAAAACTACCAGCATAAATGTCCCCAGCACTACCCCGGCCACCATGCTCCAGATGCCCCAGGAACTAAAGGCCAGGGCGATCACAATGACAGTGGCATTGCGGGCTGCCAGGGATAAGGCTGACCAGGCAAAGCGCTGGAGCGCCTGCAAGGTTGCCATCATTATCGAAGACACGCCCAGGAAGATTATCCCGAATAAAATTACCCGGATCAGGCCGGGAGTAAGTTCTTTTACCCCGTCTTGCTTGAGGTCAGCGGTCATAAAATCGGCCAGGGGATTGGTGACCAGTTGTAGAATAACCACTACGGCCATCAGGAAAAGCAGCCCCAGGGTGAGCAGGGTATTGACGATGTGCCAGAATTCTTTGCGGCCTTCGGCATCCACTTTAGCGGCGTACCGGCTCAGGACCGGCACCAGGGCCGAACTGATCGCCCCACTGACCAGTAAATCGAAGAAAATAGAAAGCACATTATCGGCTACACTAAAAGCGACCGCCGCCCCGCCCGTCCCGGCAATTGAGGCCAGCACGACATTACGGCCCAGACCGAAAATCCTGGTCAGGATATTACCCAGCGAGATTAAAATGGCCGCCCGGATAATGCCGCCGCCAAACCGGCTTTCGGCAGGCGCGGCGGCGGTGGCACTCTCAGGATTTCCACCAGCTTGAGTTGGACTTACCGGAGTGGAATTCAAACCCGGTTCAACCGAGTCGTCCAGGCGTAAAGAATTTGCTTCATATAATAGGCCGTCAGCGCGGCGGTCCGGTTTCTGGCCGGATTCATTGCTGGAGGACATTAATTAGTAGTTTTCCGCTTTCTTCAAATACAGGAAACTTAAGGTAATTGCAGGTATAAATATTGTGATAGAGATGGAGCCAGGCTTAACTCGTGGGTATTATCGGTTAGAGGAGAATGAGAGTCAAGCCTGGGCTTAACTATAAGCTACCCTTAACTTTTCTGGCTTGCCTTAGATATTTTTAACAGGTAAACTGTTTTCAGGAGGGTAAACCTTTGCCCTGGTATCGAGATTTGCACCGCTGGGACGTTTCCCCGGACGAAGCCCGCGCCATCCAGAGCGACTTGCGGCCACGCGTCCAGCCGACCAACGGCTTTGCGCCGGGCGATATAAAGACCATTGCCGGGGTGGATTGCTCCTTAAAGGAAGAAGGCCAGGCGGCGATTGTAGTTTTAACCTTTCCCGGCCTGGAAGTGGTTGACCGGGTGGTGGCGACCCGCAAGCTGGAATTCCCCTATGTCCCCGGCTTGCTGTCCTTTCGGGAAATGCCGCTAATCCTGGACGCGGTGGACCGCCTGAAAGAAATTCCGGATATGTTTATGGTAGACGGTCAGGGCTATGCCCATCCCCGGCGCTTTGGTATTGCCTGTCACCTGGGTGTCTTTTTGGACCGGCCCAGCCTGGGTTGCGCCAAATCCATCCTGTGGGGCCGTTTCGATAAAGAAAAACTCGGCCCTAACCCGGGCGACCAGCTGCCAATCATAGATTACCGGGACCGTAATAAAGAAGTTATCGGGATGGCCCTGCGCTCGAAGGTGCGGACCAACCCGCTGATAATTTCGATCGGTCATAAAATTGACCTCCCCACCGCCGTAGATTATGTCAAGCAATGTTTGCGGGGTTACCGGCTGCCGGAAACCACCCGGGGAGCGCATAACTTTGCCGGGGCGGCCGAGGCTTTCCCGGTTAGCGCACCCGACCCGGTGACCGGGGAGAATTTAGAGCAAGGCAAGCTTTTCTAATTTTGAAAGGCCTATACAAAGGGAGCAAAAGATGTTCAGGTGGTGTGCAGGTCTGCTGGCGGGCCTGATTTTAGCAACAAGCCTCGGCGGAGCAGCCCAGGAGAGTGTCCTGGCCCAGACTGCACCCGCAGGAGCGGCGGCCACTCCGCCCGGCGCATACCTCACCGAGTTTGTCGTAAAAGACACCACCGCGCCGCGGCGTGACCCTTACGCGGCCCATACCCGCTTGAGAGGCGGCCCGGCCAACCCGCCGCGCACCACTACCAAGCGCACTTACAAGGTAGGCGACCAGGAAACCTTTAATGTCGCTGACCTTGAGCTAAAGATTTCGACCAAAGTTACCGCTACCGCCGTAGCCGTCACGCCCCACCTTTACATGTTCCTGGATAACCGCCTGAGCAACCAGAACAGGGCCGAATATGTCAGCCGGGCCGAACAGTTCGAAAACAAAATCTACCCGACCACCCGCCAGTATTTTGGCAATGAAAACTCGCCGGGAGTGGACAACGACCCGCACCTGGTCGTGCTGAATACCACGTTGAAACTCGCGGCCGGTTATTTCAGCTCGGACGACCTGCTTTTGCAGTCGATCAACCCGACCAGCAACGAACGGGAAATGTTCTTTATTGACCCGTCCAAAAATTTCGGCGACGGCTACCTGGCGACCCTTGCTCACGAATTCCAGCACATGATCAACAGTAATTCCCTGCCGGACCAGGACGTCTGGTTGAACGAAGGCAGCAGCGTGCTGGCCCAGGTCTTGAACGGTTACTCCGCAAACGGCCTGGATAATACCTATATGTCCCGGCCCACTACCCAGCTTGGCGGCTGGACCTGCGGCGCTTGTGGCACGTCACCCTATTACGGGGCCGGTTTCACCTGGCTCTCTTATATTAAGGACCGCTTTGGGTTCGATACAGTCCGCTCCATTTCCCAGAACGGCAAAGGGTTGACCGGTTTTAACGCGGTTGACCTGGCCCTGTATAGCAATGGACAACCGGCGGAGACCTCCGAAACGCTTTTCAAGCAGTTCGTCCTGGCAAATTACCTGAACAAGCGCACGGCGGACCCGGTCTATAACTATGCCCAGATTAACAGCCGGGTAGACCGGGTAACCCCGCTGACAACTGCTAATGGCGAGGAACAATTAAACCAGTTCGCGGCCAATTACTACAGTGTCCAGGGTAACGACAAAGGTTTTACGCTCGACTTCAAAGGCGCGACCACCGTCCGGCTGGCCGGGCCAGGCCCGCACAGTGGGCAGCAAGCCTGGTGGAGCAACCGGTCCGACAATTCAAATATGACGCTCACCCGTCCGGTTGATTTGAGCGGCGTTAAAAGCGCAACCCTTAAGTTCTGGACCTGGTTCGATATAGAGCCAAGTTACGACTGGCTGTACGTGGAAGCTTCGACCGATAACGGCCAGACCTGGGAACCCCTCAAAGGTGCCAGGTACACCACCGATATTGACCCTTCGGGCAAAGCCTACGGCCCCGGCATAACCGGCCAGAGTACTCCTAACGGGATAGACCAGGCCGATACCGCCGAACTACGGGCCACCTGGGTCCAGGACTCATATGACCTTTCGAAATTCGCCGGTAAACAAATTAAAATCCGGCTGGAATACCTGACCGATGAAGGCTACAGCCGCCAGGGAGCCCTGTTTGATGACTTTGAAATACCCGAAATCGGTTGGAAAGACGATGTGGAAAGCAGCGAGAACGGCTGGGAAGCCGCCGGATTTATTCGCTCGAATGTCACCCTACCCCAGCGCTACTGGGTACAGGTAATCAGCCGGGACGGAGCGTGTGGCGCGGTTGCTACCCGCGACCTGGCGATCGCTGATAACGGAAAATCCTGTATTACAGAATTAACCCTGGATGGCGCTAATGCCGGTCAAAAGACCTTTCCCTACAAACAGGCCGTGGTAGTGGTAGCACCTTATGCCACACGGACACTCAACCCGGCCAAATTTACTTTGCGGTTAACTAATTAGCCTTTCCGTATTCTTATGCTATAATCATTTCATTGGCAGTCCCTGGGAGGCTGTTTTATTGGGTTATTCAGCAAAGAAAGCCTGGAAGCAGGCCCGTTTCAAGTCGGCAAAATTCAATGAATGAATAGGAATTTTTTAATATGAGTCGTTTTTTTCAACGTATTATTCTTGGATTAGCAATTTTATTGGTTTGTAACCTTATTCTCGTGCCGGCCACGGCTGAAGCAGCCACCCCGGACCAGGTAGCCTCTTTCCGGCAGTTGTGGGCCAGGACGGATGACCTCGTTTACGATGGCGTGGTCAGCCGAAGCTGGGTCTGGGGACCGGAACCCCTGAACCCCAGCTACAAAGACCGCTACCGTTACAGTGCGTCGGGAACTTATTTTGAACGAGCTTTCCGCCACTATGACAAAGGCCGCATGGAAATTGACGCCCGGCAGCCGGTCAATAGCAAGTGGTATATCCGGGGTGGCACCCTGGTTAAAGAACTGGTTTCAGGACGAACGCAGACCAGCGAGGTCGGTGAACAAAGGACCCTGAACCCGATAAATGTAGCCACTCCGGCCCAAATCCCGGTAGTGGGCGACGCCCAGGTGACCAGCGATACCCCAACCTACGCCACTTTCACCGACTATTCTTTCGTTAATGGGGTCCGCTCGCCTTCTCGCGTCGGACAAAGCGTTAGCAAGTTAATCAACCGCAATGCCGATACGGTCTTGTACGACCCGGGTGATCCCATGGCCCAGATTACCGCTTATGAAGAAGCTACTGGGCATAATATCCCGCGAGCGTTCACCGATTACTTTGCCAGGCAAGGTATGGTGCTGGATGCCAGGCGTAATAAAGTAACCGAACCGCTTTTCGACCCGGTGCATGTCTTTGGTTATCCGATTACGGAGCCTTATTGGGCCAGGGTCCTGGTGGGCGGAAAAAGCAAGATGGTCATGCTCCAGCTTTTCGAACGGCGCGTATTGAGCTATACCCCTTCCAATCCGGCCGAGTGGCAGGTAGAAATGGGTAACGTGGGGCAGCACTACCTGGCCTGGCGGTCAATGAATGAACTTACCTTTACCGGCGCGCCCCGGATTACGCTTGAGCAGTTCCGCAAAGTCCTGGTTTTCTACCGATCCCCGGTAATTTCTGAGGCGGGCGACCTTTATGCTACAATAGTTAAAAGCGGGCTTGATCCGGGTGTAGCCCTGGCTTTCTTCGTACGGGAAAGCGGGGCTGGTACAGCTGTAGGTTATTGTGATGGCGAAAACAGTTTGAACAATAAAAACTGGGGTAACGTCCGGGGTGAAGAAGATGGCGCTTGTGGGTTCCAACGCTTTCCGACCTGGAAAGCCGGGCTCGAAGCCTGGTGCAGGTTGATGATAAAATATTTTGTTAATAAAGGTCTTAACCGTATGGAAGATGCTATTCCAGTATACGCACCGGCCTCGGATGGCAATAACCCGCCTCAATATATTAGAGAAATGTATTCCTATATCCTAAAATGGCAGGGATACTCTGTCTAGAATTAAGTAAAAACTATGAACCGAGATAGGTTAGCCGACATATTAGTAGTCATTAGTGAGCGGGTTAAAGAACACTGGCGGCTGGCCTGGGAAAGCCAGCTTCAGACCGCCCAGGCCAGCGGCAGGACCGACTATAATCCCTACTCCGATAATGAAGGCCCAGAAGCCCAAAGCGCGCCAGAGGTGTTCCGGATTGATGAACCGGCGGTTGTGGCATCCAAAAATGAAGACGGCCAGGTGGGGACCGACCATTCCGGCGACCTAACCGGCGAATTCCTGGAACTCCCGCCATTGAGTTCGCCAATGGCGGTGAGCGCCCACAATGTTAACCCCCAGTATTATGAAAAACTGGTCGAAAGCATTCGCCACAATGATATTGCGAACTTTTGCGATTTCATGCGGGTGGAAGGTAATAAATGGGCTTTAACCGAAGTGCCGGTGGATGAACTGGTCTCCCAGACTATCGCCTATTCGCAAGAAGTGGTTGACGCCCTCTATACCTACGAGGCCTTGCAACTGGCTCCTCAGGAACGGCGCGAGATTGTCCTGATCCTGGACGGGCTGACCCAGCGAGCTATCGCGGCCATCATGCGCGGTTACGTGGATGGCCGCGACCGCCTCTTAATCCGGGCTTTGGCCTCCAACCGCCCGACCGAAGAAAGCCCTACCCTCAGCCCGATTGTTAAAGGAACCGTAATGGGCGGTTTTGGCGAGCAGGTGCGCCGGTCGCTGGACGAACTGGAAGCCCTCCACAAAGTTAACAGCGCCGTAAACAGCAGCCTTGACCTGGACTCGGTCCTGAACCTGACCGTCCAGGCGGTAGCCGAAGTTATGAACGTGGATGTCTGCGCTATTTATGTCTTTGATAAGGACCAGGACGAAAAATCCACCATGGTGCTGCGGGCGGCCAAAGGTCTGAACCCCCGGGCCATCGGCAACGTGTGGGTGCAGGTCGGTGAAGGCGTAACCGGGGCTTCCGCTAAGGAGGGCAAGCCGATTTCGGTCTACGACATCTGGGCCGATACGCGCTTTCGCTACGTGGAAGCCCTGCACGAAGACGCCAGCCGGTCAATGCTCAGCGTGCCGGTAATTCTTTTTACCCGCGAGAAACTGGTGGGTGTCATCAATGTACAGTCCCGGACCTACCGTAACTGGAACAACGAAGAAATTCGCTTCCTGGAAATGGTGGCCGGGGAAATTGCCATGGCTATCGAAAACGCCCGCCTCTACCAGCAGACCGACGAAAGCCTGCGCCAGAAGGTCCAGGAACTGGAAACCTTGCAACGCGTTTCGAATATGGTCGCCGCGACCCTGGACCTGCGCCAGGTGCTGCAAATGATCGTGGAGAAAGCGGCCGAACTGGTTAAAGTCGATATGTCGGCGATCTATGAGCTAAAAGAGGACAGCCGCTACCTTACAATCGTGGCTAATCACGGCTTAAGTGATGATTACGCCCGCCACATGCGCGTTAAGCTGGGCGAAGGCCCGGTGGGCCGGACGGCCGAACTAAACCGGCCGGAAAACGTCTGGGACGCTCATTTCGAACTGCACCCCGGCGAGTCTTACTACTATAACAACCAGTACCGCTCCTGCATGTGCGTGCCGCTAAGCGGCGTGCGGGGAGTCCTGGGTGTGATATGCCTGTATACTCGCGACCAGCGGCATTTTAATGATGAACAGCTTCAGATTATTTCGGCCTTTGCCGACCAGGCCGCTATCGCGATTGAAAACGCCCGGTTGTACGAGGAAGCCAAGCGCAGCCTGACTATCAAGGCCGCCCTCTTGCAGGAGATGCACCACCGGGTGCGCAACAACCTTCAAACGGTCGCCGCCCTGCTCAGCATGCAGTTGCGCCGGTCCCAGAACCCGGAAGTTGTCGGCCCGCTCTCGGAAAGCGTGGCCCGGATTCAGTCTATCGCGGCCATTCACGACCTGTTGAGCCGTGAGGATGTCGGCGTTACGACGGTTGAGGCCGTAGCCAAAGAGATCACCGATATTGCGGTCTACAGCCTGGTGCCAAACGACAAGCGCATCCGCTTTAAGATTGACGAAGGGCGCGTGCCGGTCGCCAGTAAAGAAGCAACCCTGCTGGCAATCTTAATTATGGAACTGGTCTCTAACGCCATCTTCCACGGTTTTGAGAACCGTAACGAAGGCGAAATTCGCATCAGCGCTTTTGTTGCCGAAGGCCGGACCCAGATTGAAGTGCGCGACAACGGAAAGGGCTACCCACAAGAGTTCGACCTGGAGAAATCCAAGACCGGGCTAGGTATGCAAATTGTCCGGACCCTGGTCACAAAAGATTTGCAGGGCACCTTCCGGGTTGAGAATATCAACGGGTGGGCCACCGCGACCATTATCTTTAACAGCGTCTACAGCCAGGAAACCGAGTCCGACGCCGATAGCGAAATGGTGGCCTATTAGCCATTTTAATCAAACCTTTATTCTTTTCAAAAGCCATTGGTCCGTAATATGCAGGTTCAAATAATATGGACCGCCTCAATAAAAGGCTTCAGAAGGAAACAAAGGAGATAATGAATGGCTGATACAAACTTGAATGGACTCAGGGTAGCTATCCTGGCGACCGATTATTTTGAGCAAGTTGAGCTAACCGAGCCGAAAAAGGCCCTGGATGCCGCCGGTGCTATTACTAAAATAATTGCACCGCAGCCCAAGCAAGGCCAGGTTACCGGGTTTAACCATGATACCAAAGGCGATACTTTTAAAGTAGATATGCCCCTGGAACAGGCTAACCCGGCCGACTTTGATGCTTTACTGCTGCCCGGTGGCGCATTGAACGCCGATAATCTGCGGGTAGTCGAAAAAGCGCAAGATTTCGCACGCGCGATCGACCGGGCACAGAAACCGATTGCATTCATTTGTCACGCTCCCTGGCTGCTGGTTTCGGCGGGTCTAACCAAAGGCCGCAAAATGACCAGTTACCACACCATCAAGGACGATATTCGTAACTCGGGTGGACAGTGGGAAAATACCGAGGTCGTGCGGGATAAAAACTGGGTTAGCAGCCGCCAGCCTGACGATATACCGGCTTTCAACCGCGAAATGCTAAGCCTCTTTTCGCAGTCTAAACCCGGGGCTTCCACCGCGCAAAGCAGCACCCGCAGCAGCGGCGACCAGATTGCGCCCGAAGGAGCTTATACTACTGAAAGCTTGCTGGGCAACCAATCCAGCCGCGACATGAGAAACGCCACGGGCCAGCAGGAAACAATGAAGGGCCAGGACGATGTGCTAATTCATGGCGACCATCCCGGTTTACAAAACCAGTAATTTTTCTGAATAGAATAAGTAAAGGCGAGCACTCTTTTAACGAGTGTCTCGCCTTTTTATGTAAAGTTATCCAGGCCCTTAAGGCTTATTTCAGGATAAGCGTTAAACTTACCCAGAAGTCAGGCTTAATTAAACGCCAGGCCGCCCCTCAATCTAAAAACAAAAAGCCTGCCATTCTAACGAAACCCCTGTTCATTTGGAGTAATCTGTAAAGCAAGCTTTGACATACATCTTATTTACCAGCATGGGTAACCCTTAAGCCATGTCATCCTGAGCCGAAGCGAAGGATTTCGCGCCATTGGCGCAAGCAACCAACTGGACTATAGGTAAAGGCAGGTTAAAATTCGGGAAGGTTATCGCCTTTACGGTAACCCACCGGGCGCGGGTACCCCATGGGTGCGCTCGGAATGACAGGTCTGACAAAACCAGCCTATTTCGGTTCCGGCTCGAGGCCATTTTCAGCGGGCATGGGCGGCGGAAGCACCGCGTAACTGGTAAGTAACCCGGCAATCCCGGCCAGGAAAATCGCCCCGGCCCAGGCCGGCGTAGTCCACCAGACTCCACCGCTCAGGGCAATCGCCAGGAAGTAAAGACCGTACAGCAGCACCGGCACTCCGGCCGCAAAGATACGAAAAGCCCGGCGATGCGCGGCGGAAGGTTTGAACTGCCGGATGAACAGGTCGGCAGCCAGGCCGGTCACCAGGGCGACTATAACCAGGGCCAGCGACCCGGTCACAAGCTGGCGGTCACGCATGAAAGTTAAAAGAGTAATATTGACCGTAAGAAGTAAGGTCAAACTGCCAAAAGGCAAGGCCCAGCGCCGGACCATTAGCAAAGTAAGCCCCATTAACAGCACCGACTGAAACAAGAGGCCGGTTATTCCTATGGACACATTTAATTCTTGCAGCTGCCTGGTATAAACCGCCCGGTTGGCCCCGGCCCAGGTGGTAGCAAACGGGCTGCCGTACAGGGTAAAGAAAGTAAATGCCGACAGCAGCATAGTAAAAGCAATTAACATAGGAAGAAGCTTGAAAAGACTCAAACCCTGACTTTGAGGCCGCAGCCAGGCCGCCCGGATGGGGCCGGAAGCAATTAATACGCCCCCGGTCGCCAGGGCCAGGTGGGAAGGACTGAGCAAGGCTTCGACACTGACTTCGATACCCAGGAAAGTATGCCAGAGCATGTCGCCAAAACCACCCAGCATAAAAATAAAGACGCCCAGCAGGGAAAGCCCGTAGCCCGCCGGTAAGGCCCGCGTCCAGCCGTAGCCGCGCAGGTGATTACCCACCAGTGTAATGCTCAAGAAGCTGGCAATCGCCACAAGGCCGCTGTAAAAAAGGGCATGCCAGGGTGTAAAGAAAGTTTCAAGCCCCCGGATATGCTCGTGGGCCCAACCGTCTACATGCACCCCGCCGATTAACCAGAAAATTAAGAACGCCATTATCCCATCAAATTTCAGGCTACCGAATACCTGTCCGGAGCGGTTCGAAGGACGCGCAAACAATCTTTGGATTATTTCAGGTTTGTTTAATTCTTTTGTAAGCATAATTTCCTCTGGCGCTTAAACACTAGGCGGGCTTTTTTTATTGAAGGTTGTGTAATTTAATAGTAACACCAAAGGCAAGCACCCGGCAGCTTTTTGTCAGATAAAAAAGGCGGCTGCCAGGTAGTTTGATGACCTGCTAGCCGCCCTGAACGGGTTAGTCGCTGAACTGGGTCAGGCGGCCACTTCCAGTTCTTCGAGGGTTTTACCCCTGGTTTCCTCGCCCAGGATAAAAACGCTGATTGCGCCTACCAGCAGCAGGATAGCGAATATAACAAAGACCACCAGGGTACTCTGTCCGGTTATATCCAGCAGCGAACCGACCACCAGCGGGGCCAGCACGCCTCCGAACCGGCCAAAAGCGGTGGCAAAACCACTGCCGGTGCCACGGGCGGCGGTCGGATACTGTTCCGGGGTGTAGGTATAGACTATCCCCCAGGCTCCCAGGTTGAAGAAGGCGGTTAAGCCGCCCCAGAGCAGCACCGGGCCGACAGTTACCGGGCCGCCGCTGCCCAGGGCGGTCGAGCCGAAGAAGAAAGCGGTCACGGCGCAGCAGACCAGGAAGACCAGCAAGGTAGGCTTGCGGCCCCAGCGCTCCACCAGGAAAGCCGCCGTAAAATAGCCCGGTATCTGGGCCAGGCTGATTAACAGGTTCAGCAGGAAAGCTTCTTCCAGGCTAAAACCTTTAACCCGCAACAAACTGGGCAGCCAGGTGAAGATGCCGTAATAGCTAAAGACCATCGCAAACCAGAGCAGCCAGAGCATGATAGTGCGGCGGCGGTAGGCAGCGCCAAATAAATCTTTAAGGACAAACTTTCTTTCGGGCTGGTCCGGGGCGGCGGTCCGGTCCGGGGCCGTACTCTTTGGCGAAGTGTTTCCGGCCGGGGCGGGTTCGCCGCCGCTTTCGGCCACTACCCGGTCAATAATAGCGACCGCTTCGGCTTCTCGGCCCTGGCTGAGCAAAAAGCGGGGTGATTCCGGCAAAGCCCGGCGCAATACAAAGATATACAGGGCCGGTAGCATTCCAATCAGGAAGGCCGCTTGCCAGCCAAAGCGGGGTATTACCAGGTAGCCGATTAAAGCCGCCAGCACTGCCCCGTAACCCCAGAAGCTTTCCAGCAAGACCAGGATAAGGCCGCGCTTGCGGGCCGGGGCAAATTCACTGACCAGGGTCGAGGCGACCGGCAGTTCGCCACCCAACCCTAACCCGGCCAGAAAGCGGACTATCATCAGGGAAAGCGGGTTAAAGGCCAGGGCGGAAAGGCCGGTGAAGACGCTGTAAACCAGCAAGGTAATCTGGTAGACACCCCGGCGTCCCAGTTTGTCGGAAAGCGGCCCGGCCAGAAGCGCCCCAAAAAACAGGCCCAGCAAGTTGGCGCTGATAATCTCACCTACCTGCCCGGAAGTCAGGTTCCAGCTCACGCCAATAGCCGCTACAATCGAGCCGACCAGTAGTACGTCCATTGCATCGAAAAGCCAGCCGAAGCCGCTTAAAAGCAAGAGCCGCTTGTGAAAAGGACCAAAAGGCAGGTTATCGAGCCGCCCGATTATCGCCCGGTGCCGGGCGCTTTCAGAAAGCGGAGCTTGATTTTGAGAGGATAAAGCGGCCTTCCGGCTTTCGTCAGTAAAGCTGTCCAAAGTAGACCTCGCTTTCTTGGTGGCTCGATTTTAAGCGGTATTCTAGCTAAATAAGCCGCGCCGGGCAATCTGCGTGCCGGTTGGTTCAGGTTTGTTATAATAGCGGCAAGATTTATTCAGCTTTAGTAAGGCTTTTCGCCTGGCCCGGTTGGTTTGACTTCAACTGTCAATCCAGACTTAGTTCTCAAATATAAAAAGCGAAAGTCGCGTTTAGAAAGAAACGAAACAAAATATGAGCGACCCACTGGAAATTAACAGCAATTTGCCGCCCCTGTACGCTGGCTGGATGAGCCAGGCTTTGCAAGGCAGCATCCCGGTCGAGACCAAGGCAACTTGCGAGAATTGTGCCATGTGTAACCGGGCCGCGCCGACGGTCCCGCAAACCCTGTTCTTTAATCCCAAAGTCAAATGCTGCACTTATATACCGGAATTGCCTAACTTCCTGGTGGGCCGGATACTGCTTGAGCCGGATGCCGCCACGGTGCCGGGCCGCGATAAATTACAGGAACGGATTATAAAAGGTATCGCGGTTACGCCTTTTGGTGTGGTAAAGCCGCCCGTATACGACCTGCTCTACAGCCAGGCCACCAACTTCTTTGGCAAAAGTGAGGCCATGCGTTGCCCATATTATATTGAAGAAGGTGGACTTTGCGGAGTCTGGAAACATCGCAACTCGGTCTGCGCTACCTGGTTTTGCAAGCACAACCGGGGAGCGACCGGTTTTCTTTTCTGGAAGAATATTCAAAAACTATTGACCCAGGTCGAACGCAGCCTGGCGGTCTGGTGTATCTACCAGCTTGACGTTGGGAAAGCCGCTTTCAAGCGGTTATTCCCGCTGGATTTTCCCAACCAGGGCAACTCCCGCACCGCCCTGGATGGCAATCAACTGGACGGCCTTAAAGATGAAGCCGATTACCGGCTGGCCTGGGGCAACTGGTACAGCCGGGAAAATGAGTTTTACGAGTTGTGCGCCCAATTAGTCAGCCAGCTTACCTGGGCGGAGGTGCTGGCAATCGGCGGCGCGGAACTCCTGGTAACCACCAGGCTGGCCCAGGAAGCTTACCAGGCGCTGCTGTCCGAAGAACTGCCCGCCAGGCTGCAAACCGGGACATTTCGGGTTATCCAGGCCGGTGGCGACAAAAACCTGGTGGAAACCTATAGTGCTTACGACCCTCTGAGCATGCCCCGGCAGTTGCAGGAAGTCTTAAACTACTTTGACGGCCGCCCGACCGGAGAAGCAATCCAGGCTATCTATGACGAACAGGATATTAACCTGACGCCTTCCCTGGTCCGCAAGCTTTCCGACTTCCAGGTACTGCTGCCGGTTGCGGAGGAGCCTGAAAGTTAGACCGGCCGGTTGAGCCAGTCCAGGGTATCAAGCCAGACCCAACCGGGGGCCGGGGCCGTGTAATCCGGCGACCCGGTACCGGTAGGACCATCGCCCTGGTCGTCAAAGGTATTGATTGCAATCAGGCCGCGCTCCCCGGCTGCTGTCAGGTTACTTAACCAGCCTTCCGCCGGAACGTAAGCGGCCGCGCCCATCTGCAACAGCAGCGGAACCGCTACCTTCACCGGCTTATCCAGCGGAGCCAGGTCATACAGCACTACCGCGCCGGGTGGCGGGTCCAACAAAGGCAAAGCCTCCAGGCTTAAACCGGCGCCTTCCCCCAGCCCCAGCAAGCCCGGTCCCGGCGGTGAATAAGATTCCGGATAGGTTCTGAGCAGGTAAGACCAGACCGTTTTAAGACCTTCCTTACCTGCTGACAGGTCCAGAGCCAGCGCCCCAATACCGGCCAGGGCTAATTTTTCGGCCCATCTCTCAGCGACCGGTTTTTCCCCGATAACGACCACAAAGGCCAGTTTTACCCGGTTAAAGGGTTTTACCAGGTACAGGTCATACAGCTTCCCGGCCAGTTCGACTTTTTCTTCCAGCACATCCAGGGTAACCGGCCCAGCCGGTAGCGCCGGGGTAAAGCCGGGTAGGCCAGGCAGTAAAGCCCGGTAAAACTGCTTGCTGCGCTTGCCGACTTCTCCCAGGAACCAGAAGTGGTCCATACCGTTAACGACTCCGCCGACCACCGGCAGGAAGGTAGCCCAACTGGTCTTGGCAAAGTCAACGGTCAGGTGGGCCGACAATTGTTTGAGCAGGCAGGCTTTAACCAGCCGGGTATGTTCGGGATTCTGGAGCAAGAACGCGGCCAGTTGGGCATTTTCCAGTCGCCGCTGCCCGATGACGAGAGTTTCAACACGGGCGGCATAGGCGAAGGCCAGCAGTTGGATTGTCTGGCCGGTTTCACTGGCGATTTCCAGGCTGTAGGACTGGCTGATACCGCCAATACACCGCAGCGAAAAATAAACAAGGGCCGAAATATCCGCCGGGATAGTGGCAAAAGCGGCCAACCCGCCCGGCAATCCGGCGGTCAGGCCCGACCCGGTCGCGCCCAGGCGACTGAAGTTCAGGAAGCTGTCGGCCAGGCGGCTCAGGTCGGCCACCGGCAAGCGCCGCAAATCTTCCAGGGAATGAATACCGGGGTGCTTGCGGGCGGCCTGGGCGACTATTTCAGCGGGCTTTAGCTGGCCGTGTTTCAGAGACCATTCAATGGCGCTGCCCAGCGCCTCGGTAATCTTACTGGTCCTTTCAGGTCGGTCCGGGGTAGGCTCGGCCAGACCTTCGTTAAAGGCGCAATTCGGACAAAATATCAGGTCGGACTGGTTGGCAATCCGGCAGGTGGGACACTCCCACAAAAAATAGACCTGTTCGTGATTTCTACTGAATGTCATGGTTGCCTATCGCTTTGGGTTAAACGTTACTGGTACCAGGCTTAATAATAACATTTTTCGTAAAAAGGGTAACACAAAAAGTTGGACATACCGCCCCTTCCGGCTTTTTCATTTAACCCTTTTAAGAGTTTTAAGCTTGAGGGGTTACAATTACACAGGATAGACCGGTTTTCGCCTATCACGGGCCGCTTTTTCACCTTGGCCTGGATAATGACCGGTTGGTTTCAATTAGTAGAGAGATTTAGTAGAAAAACAGCTTACAGGGGCGGTCCGCCGTTGACGGATTTAGCCCTTTTTCGGGTTGTCCGCGCACACCGGGTCTTTAACTCAGGCTTACCTGAACGATTAAAAGGACTATATGGCTATTGCAATCTGTGCTATAATTAGACATAATAACAAGACATAACATAAATTTGTAGCTCGATTAAGCAGCATGTGCTTTTTTTATGCCCGGCTGGCGGTACGGCAGGGCCACTCACCGGACTCCTTTAAACCGGCAAAAAACCGCATCTTTTGTACTTCATTTGTACTTTTCAATGGGTTCCCAGAACATTAGCAACAGCAGGGTCAAACAAGCGAACCGGCACGATTTGAGGAAAGGATACACGGGCGGTATGAGCGGTATAGGTGCTGTATTCAAAAATTACTGGGGCGTAAGACAGGCCCTCAGTCTGGCTGTAATTACTGCCTCGCTGGTGTTGTCTTTTCTGCTGGTTAGCTGTGGTAATGATACCCCGGCCAACGCGACATCGCCCGGCGGCCCTTCGAACCTGCCCTTGAACCAGGTAACCACCGGCACCACTCCGCTGGTCTCCACGCCCACACCCCAGGTCAACAATGTCCTGGTAGTCGTGGCTACCCGCCCGATTCCGGCCGGGACCATGCTGACCTTGCAGGACCTTACAACTATTGCCAAGCCGCGCTCCGAAGTTATCGCCGACCAGGACGTTTTGCAGGTAGCCGAAGCGATTAACCGGATTAATAAAGTACCCTACAACATCGGCCAGCAAATTAAAAAAGGCGACCTGGTAGAAGGTACTTTCTCGACCTATATGCGCCAGCTGGTAGCTGACAAGAAACTCGAACCGGGCAAGAAA
Organism: Chloroflexota bacterium; assembly: GCA_028287745.1. Classification (GTDB taxonomy): domain Bacteria; phylum Chloroflexota; class Chloroflexia; order Chloroheliales; family Chloroheliaceae; genus 54-19. The sequence continues at coordinate 22,112 of JAQBPB010000014.1, read as the reverse complement.
GCTTTCGCCTATGCCACCAACGACCTTTCGACCGTTACCGGCTTAATCCAGGAAAATGACCTGGTTGATGTCGTAGCAACCTACGTGGTTGAACGGCGGGTCACCGGCCAGCCTACCGGCCAGGTCGGCGCTGCGGGCGCAGCCAACCCGGGTCTGGAACTGACTACTAAAACCGTTTTGCAGAACGTGCGGGTACTGAAAGTAGTCCGCCTGCAAGCACCGCCAATCGAAGTAATTACTCGTCCGACCGCTACACCGAACCCTGACACGCCGACCGTCGTGGTAGCCGCACCGGCTACCGCTATTCCGACACCGACGCTCCCGACTTACCAGGAAAACGGCCAGGGCTTCCAGGTCAATACCATTCTTATCCTGGGTGTAACCGACCAGGAAGCGGAAGTATTAAAGTTCACCCGGGAGTACCGTTTTGTTGGTACCGCCGCCCGCCTGAACACGACTAACCCGGTCATCAGCACCGGCGACACCACCTACTTTGACCCGGCTGTCAGCAATTCAGTCGCTATCGTCCATTTTGTCTTAAGGGCCAAGCCCCAGGACCCGGCCAACCCGGTAGACCCGGCTATCTCCAAGGAACAGACTACCGGCGTTACCTTCCGCATACTGGTCCGGGATTACGGTTTGCCAATTCCAGAGCTGGTTTTTGCCACCGGCACTCAATGATAAAGTTTTAACCAACACGCCTGGGAAGGCCGGGATTGAACTGTAGTCAGACCCATTCCGGCCTTCCACCAGCCTAAATTAAGACAACAAACCTCGTTTCAAGCTCAAACCAGCTAACAAAGGTACTATTGCAACCCGGTTTCAAAGATGTTATCATTTTAACAATACTGGCGGTATTCCACCGGCTTATTTTATGCGCCCAGGTAAAACCAGATAATTTTGGGTAAGGATAAATATTTACTATGACTGAGACTCCGCGCAAAATCAGATTACTGGTAGTCGATGATATTGTAGAGACCCGCAATAATTTAATTAATTTACTCTACTTTGAACGTGATATAGAAGTAGTCGATTCGGCAACCCGCGGTCAAGAAGGTATTGATAAAGCCAAGAAGCTACAACCTGATATTGTACTGATGGATATCAATATGCCGGATATGAATGGTATTCAGGCAACCGAAGTAATTATCCAGCAGGTGCCGGGTGTCGCGGTTATTATGATGTCGGTCCAGGGTGAGCAAGATTACCTGCGGCAGGCTATGCGGGCGGGCGCTCGCGAATTTCTGGTTAAACCCTTTTCCGGTGATGAACTGGTGGGCAGTATCCGGCACGTTTACCAGGATGAACAGAGCAAGCGCCGTTTTAACCCACCGGTCCAGTACCAGCCGGGAGCACCCGCGCCCACCAACGGCAGCGAAAACAGCCTGGGCGAAATCATCAGTATCTTCAGTCCAAAAGGTGGTATCGGACGCACAACTATCATTACTAACCTGGCCGTCGCGGTAAAGCAAATCAGCAAAAAGCGAGTGGCCCTGGTGGATGGCAGCCTGTTCTTTGGCGATGTCGGCATAATGATGGACATCCGTAACACTAAAACCATGAGCGACTTGCAGGGCCGGATGGAAGGCCTGGACGCCCAGTTGTTGCAAGATGTGATGCTGACACACTCCAGCGAGTTAAAAGTTTTGCTGGCACCCTCCAAACCGGATCAGGGTGAACTGGTGACAGCGGATGACTTAAAGAAAATCCTTAAGGAACTGAAAAATAATTTCGATTATATTTTTGTAGATACTTTCCCTTCTCTTAAGGAAGAAACCCAGCTTTCAATCCTGGATATGAGCGATGTGATTCTGACCGTAATGTCGCTTGAAATGACCGCTATCAAAGACATCCGGTTGTTCCTGGAAGTAACCGAAATCCTGGAATACCCCAGGGACAAAATCGCGCTTATTCTAAACCGGGCCGATAGCAAACACGGCTTGCGGGCCGAAAATATCGAAACAACCATCGGCCACCCGATTAGCGCATCAATTACCAGCGGCGGGCCAGCCGTTACGCTTTCGATCAACCGGGGCACTCCCCTGGTAATTGATGCGCCCGACAACCCGTTCTCTAAAGATATTGAGGCGTTAGCCCATAAAATAATTGATGGCGCTCTTGGTAAAAAAGAAGTAGTTGTCTCCAAGAAAAATGGCAAAGTAAAATCAAAGAAATCCGGTGGGTTATTTGGATTTCTCAGTCGTAAGAAATAAACGCGTTTAGTATCCGGCGCATTACCAGCCTGGCGGCCCGAACCTGTTTCCCTTCGCGAGTTTAATGCGCGCCGGTGTGTTCTTCTTTAGTGCAATCTTTTAAGGTAGTAAGTTATGTCTTTACTTAAGCGTATCGGTGGGACAGATGGAGCAGACGCTCCGGCTTCCGCCACCTCCTCAACCGGAACCGCCAATAATTCAAACTCAAACAATAATGCCAATGCCGTAAACGCGTCTACTGCAGTGGTGGCCCCGGAGGCAGGACCGAACAGGAGTGGCGGCCTGAGCCGCTTGCGGGCGGAATTTAATCCTGGAGCCAGCCAGGCCCAGATTAACAAGCAGGATAAGGTCACTTACGAACTCAAGTCCAGAATCCAGGAACGGCTGATTGCCGACCTGGAACGCAAAAAGATCCCGGTTACCGATGACCGCCAGGTCAAAGCCATCACCGAAGAAATCTTCCAGAATATCCTGGCCGAAGAACCAGTTCCGCTCAGCCGGGTGGAGCGCCAGAATCTGCTGGACGCCATCCTTTCGGAAATTATGGGCTTTGGCCCGCTCGACCCCCTGCTGCGCGATGACAGCATCACCGAAATCATGGTCAACAGCCCCAAACAGGTCTACATTGAGCGCAAAGGTAAACTGCTCCGGGCCGACATTACCTTTCAGAATAATGAACACGTTATGCGCATCCTGGAACGGATTGTCGCGCCGCTGGGCCGCCGCCTGGATGAAAGCTCGCCGATGGTGGATGCCCGCCTACCTGACGGCTCCCGCGTTAACGCGATTATCCCACCGATTGCCCTGAAGGGGCCGTCAATTACCATCCGGAAGTTCTCCAAAAAGCCGCTGACAATTGAAGACCTGATTCGGTTTGGCACCTTAAACCACCGGATTGCCGAATTCTTGAAGGGCTGTGTGGAAGCCCGACTGAATATCATTGTATCGGGTGGCACCGGCTCCGGTAAAACTACCCTGCTCAATGTGCTTTCCAACTTCATCCCGGATGACGAACGGATTGTCACAGTGGAAAACGCCGCCGAACTACAATTGTGGAAAGATCACGTTGTAACGCTTGAATCGCGACCGGCCAACGTGGAAGGCCGGGGTGAAATCAGCATTCGCGACCTGGTAATTAACTGCTTGCGTATGCGGCCCGACCGGATTGTAGTCGGGGAGTGCCGGGGCGGTGAGGCGTTGGATATGCTTCAGGCCATGAACACCGGTCACGATGGTTCCCTGACGACCGCTCACGCCAACAGTGCCAAAGATACCATCAGCCGTCTTGAAACCATGTGCCTTATGGCCGGGATGGACTTGCCGGTACGCGCTATCCGGGAACAAATTGCGTCCGCCGTAAACCTGATTGTCCAGCAGGAACGTATGCAGGACGGCAGCCGCCGGATTGTTTCCATTTCCGAGGTAGACGGTATGGAAGGCGATGTTATCAAAATGAACGAAATCTTCCGGTTTGAGCAAACCGGCCTGGACGAAAACGGTAAAGTAATGGGTTCGCTCCGGCCGACCGGGGTCCAGCCGCGCTTCCTGGAACGGTTTGAGAAGTACAATCTTTTCCTGCCGCCCGATACTTTTGGGTCCAGCAATCAGTTGCGGCCTTTTTAATACCCTGGTGTAACCGGAGTTAAACCTCATGGCGTCTCTGTTCAAGAAAAAAGGTAATAATGTCGGCTCCCGTCTGACCGAGTACGCGGGCAACGCTAAAAATACGGCGCAGCCCACGACAGCCAGCAGCCGCCGGACCCAGGTCAACGAGCGGATTGAAAAAGCGGTCCGGGGTAAGGGTTTCGCAGTATCTATACAGCGAAACCTGATCCGGGCCGACCTGAAATTGACCGTAGCAGAGTTTATTGGCCTTAAAATACTTAGCACAGCCGTGGGATTTGGTGTCGGAACTTTTCTTGGTCGTGATTTCGGCCAGTTCTCCCTGATAATCGGCCTGTTGGTCGCACTTGTCTTTTTGTACCTGCCCGACTTTTTTGTAAAGAAGCGGGGCAACAAGCGCATCAAGATGTTTAACACCCAGCTTGGCGATACCATTACCCTGGCGGCGAACTCTTTGCGCTCCGGCTATAGCCTCTTGCAATCAATGGAACTGATTGCCCGTGAAGCCCCGGCCCCGATGGGCGATGAGTTCCAGCGGGTTATCCGCGAAGTATCACTGGGCCTGGCTACCCGGGAAGCCCTGGGTAACATGCTCCGGCGGGTACCCAGCGACGACCTTGACCTGCTGATTACCGCGATTAACATCCAGGCGGAAGTCGGCGGCAACCTGGCGATTATCCTGGATAACATCGGGCATACCATCCGGGAGCGCGTGCGCATTAAAGGCGAGATAAAAGTGCTGGTCGCCCAGCAGCAATATTCAGGCTATATTATTTCCGGCCTACCGGTAGCCCTGGCCGGTATCCTGATGCTGATTGCGCCCAGTTTTATGATGAAAATGTTTGTCTGGCCCTGGATATGTATGCCGATTTGCGGATTAATTCTAATCGGCCTCGGGTTCTGGGCTATTATGAAGATTGTTAATATCGACATTTAAACTGAGCCGGTCCCGACTGTTCTTTTTACTAGAAACTTCCGGGCCGGGCGTAGCTGGTAATTTCCAGCCCAGACGCAAGGTGAAAGTTGTCCATATTTCCTGTTATTAGGTACAGGAGCCTAAAATGAGACCTGAAATTATTGTTGGTATTCTTATCGGTGTCGCCTCCCTGATTATCATTCTAATGATGATAAATATCATCCGGCGGCGCAAGGCCAACAACCCTGACGTAATTGAAGCCCGGCTCGCCGAGTATATCGAAAACCCGGTCTCGCTCGAAAAGCTCGAAATGCAGCAGCCTTTCACCGAGCGGGTTTTAAAACCGCTGGTGGCTTTTTTCGCCCGGATTATGGGTTCGATTACTCCGGCCAAATCCCAGGAACGCCTGCGCCGCAACCTGCAAATGGCGGGCAACCCGAACGGCTTACAGGCTGGCGACTTCCTGGCCCTGCGGCTCCTGGCCGCGATACTGCTGGCCGGGGTAGTCCTTTTTCTGTGCTGGACAACCAAACAAAGCCTGGGCATTATGCTGGGGGCGTCCCTGTGGATGGCCCTGATGGGCTACTCTTTCCCGGCCTACTGGCTGGGTGGTAAAATCAAGGCTCGCAAAAAACAAATCTTCCGCAGCTTGCCGGACGCGATTGACCTTTTAACCATCAGTGTCGAGGCCGGGTTAGGCTTTGACCAGGCTCTCCAGCGCGTCACCGAAAAGTGGGATGACGACCTGGCCCGGGAGTTTAGAAGAGTGTTGAGCGAGATGCGGGTCGGTATGATTCGCCGGGACGCCCTGCGCGAGATGGCTTACCGCTGTGATGTAAACGAACTGAGTATTTTCGTAGCCTCGATTATCCAGGCCGACCAACTGGGCGTCAGCCTTTCTAAAGTGCTGCGTATTCAGGCCGACCAGATGCGCATCCGGCGCCGCCAGATGGCCGAAGAACTGGCCCGCAAAGCGCCGATCAAGATGCTTTTCCCGATGGTCTTTTTGATCTTTCCATCGGTCTACATTGTAATCCTGGGACCAGCGATACCGACTATTGCCGCTTCAATGGGTTTCGGTGGGGGTTAATTTCGGGCAGCAAAGCCGGAAGATGTTCGCATAACCTTTGCCGCAACTAAAAAGACCTCCGAGCTTTCGCCGGAGGTCTTTTAGTTTAGCGCATTTGCTGGTTGTCGTGCATAGACGAGTCGTGGATGGCCGACCGGGCATTCGCCATGAATTTGTTACGGTCCTGCTCTGACAGGCTGGAAACTGCGGCGGAGTGGGTTTGCATAACATGCTGGGAAGCCTGGGCCATTACCTCATCGTCGGTTTCGCCTTTAGCAATATAGTCACACTGCATACCGGCATCACTGCAATGTAGTTCTTTAGACATATTAACCTCCTTGTTAAATAAAGAAACATTCAACCACGGTTAAATCCTGATTTTAGTATAGCACCAAGAATCAAGATTCTGTTAAAGCTTTTTATCTAAAGATCGCTTTGCAAAAAATGAAAGCCTCCTTTGAAAAAGCGGCAGTCCTTCCGGCTTAAACCCGGACGACCCGGACCGAACTAGCCACTTCGGCGATAAGTTGCCAGGCATCACCCTCGTTATTGCTGGCGAAGACCTGGCCCCGGTTGGTGCCCAGGTACAACCAGCCCGGCGCGGATGCAGGACTAATAAAGGCTTCTCTCAACACTGCGCAATTAGCCTGCGCTGGCAAACCTTCTTCAAGTGCCTCCCAGCTACGGCCGCCATCCCGGCTCCGGTGAACCTGCAATTGGCCCCGGATAATTGGCAATTCGTTATCCGGGCTGTCTTCGTGGGCAATTACATAAACTGTGTCAGGGTCCAGGGGATGCAAGGCCAACGGGCGAGTCATTTCAAAGGGCAGACCGGCGCTGATATTCTCCCAGGACTGGGAGCCGTCATCGCTGCGAAAGGTTCCGTAGTGGGTTGTAGCGTAAAGCCGGTCGGGATTAAGGGGATGTAAGGCCAGTTTATGAATATCGGCCAGGTGTGGACCTTCAGCCAGTTCATGCGGCATCCGTGGAATATTAGCCGTTACATCCTGCCAGCTTTGCCCACTATCGGAGCTATTAAAGACTCCCACTACGCTTAAACCGAGGTAAACCCGGCCTGGCTGGCCCTCAACCGGGATAATTGAATGGAAAATAGCCGGGCCAAACGGACCCCACCAGTAGTCCGCTTGTGGCAAAGCCCGTAAACCGGGCATTTCCTGGCTGGTTGCGCCGTTGTCGGAGGTATAATAAAGATGGCCGCCGGTAAGCCCAATATAGAATGCGCCGGGCGGGCGGTGGCAATCGGGCGTTATTGACCATATTTTCTGGCCGGGATAGCTAACCGGGGCCGGTTCCCAGGTCAGGCCAGCATCACTACTGGCAAACACTGCTCCCTCCGCAGTCCCGGCTAAAATTTGTCCCGCCTGGCGATTATCCCAGGCCAGCGCGCTGATATCGTGGTCAACCAGACTATGTTTCAGCAGTTGCCATGTACCGGTTTGAGTACGGACCTGCAAAACGTGTATTCCTTTAGCGGTGCCTAAATAAAGTAAGCCGCTCCCGGCCAGTGAACTAATTTCAGGTAACTGATTTAGCATACAACCCTCCTGAAAAAGATAAAAACTGAATTTGGTTAAAGTAAAGCCAGCAAATTCCAGGGCGTTAGTTGAGTTATAATAAAACAAAAATGCGGATGCTTTTGATTATAGTAGCATATAAGTTCTAATTTTGGAATATGCCGGTCGAAATTGGTTAGAGGAATTTTCCCTGTAAGTTACCCGGACGAATATTGCAAGAGCTTTTGGTGAAAGGAGCAATTTGTGAGAAAGGTGCAGGTTTTGAACCGGACGCGCCAGGCCGTGATTGCCAGGGAGGCAGAGATGGCCGAAACTGTCTGGACGCGTTTTGTAGGGTTAATGGGGCGCAAGACTATCGAACCGGGCACCGGCCTGGTAATCTATCCCAATAATGGGGTCCACATGTTCTTTATGCGCTTCCCGATTGATGTGCTGCACCTGGCGGAAGACGGAACGGTCCTGAAAATAGTCGAGGGGCTTAAACCCTGGCGAGTTGGCCCGATTGTCAAAAAGTGCAAGTATACGGTGGAACTTCCCACCGGGACCGCTAAAATGACCGGGACGCAAGATGGCGACAAAATCGAATTGATTGACTCATCCGGAAATAAAAAGAAAGGAAAGTCGCCAGCCTAGGCGGGGGTTCCCGGCCAGCAAACCCCGCAGTCCAACTTGTTCCTGGCCGGGTGCTATACCTACCAGGATTGTATGATAAGTATGGTAGGACGGTCCAGGGCAGCATGGAGGCAAACAGAACGGTTTATTGCCAGGGAATTAATCAGCGGCGGCCAGCCTGATAATTTCGGTTGCGACCTGTTCCGGGGTTTTGCCTTCGGTGAAAATAGTTTGCTTCGCAACTTTGTCAAAAGCACCGCTTTGTGTAAAGCCTTCGTGTAAATCGTAATAACGGCTCATTAAATCCAGGAAACGCTTCCTGAGAATCTCCATGGACTCGGCCGGGTCAGGCGAAGGCAAAATTAGGATGACGTTGCTGTAAGGCGCCAGCGTCTTTTGAACTCGCGTTAAAAGTGAAAGGTCAGGATAGACCGAATGGCCTGCCCCAAAATCTATAATACCGTTGGGATATTCGGTCAGGACGCGCTCTACCGCGTGGGCGTGGTAAGGTTGCCAGTATAAGAACATGCCAAAAAAGCCATCTTGCAGATAAATTTTCCTGGCAGCTTCATCGTCATACCCGATTTCCTTATAATAGTCCCAGCGTAATATATCCAGCGGACACTGCTCCCTGTTCAGTTTGCGAGACAATAGCAACCCGAGAATGCTTTTGCCGGTAAACATCGGCCCAATCAGGACCACCGGTTCCGGTTTGCTTAAATCCAACCGGGCTAAAATTTCCTCGGAGGTTTGTTCAGGAGTTTTACCCTTCGTATAGAAAGTATGCTTTGCCAGGGTTTGATTGGAAGGCTGTTCTATAAAGAAGTCATTAATTTTGAATTTTTCATCGAGGTTAGCCGCCTCGCGGTTCCGTAAAATCCGGACCGATTCTTCCAGAACGGGTGATGGCATCAGCAAAATAACTGTGGCGAAAGTTTGGAGGGCCTCTTTTACTTGATTAAGCAGGGCGGGGTCTTCAAAAGCAACGTATTCGCTTTCCAGGTCAATAATAGCCTCACCGGGTTGAGACAGTAACTGCTTAACCGCATAAATATAGAATGGAATCAAATATTGATAATGGGCCTGCTCCCCTTGCTCGGTCCATATTTGCTCGCTTTTATTACTATCAAAACCCTGTTCGGTATATTCATCGAAATTAATCTGGTGGGTAGAGCGCCAGGGCAGCCCGGTTTGCTCGCTCAGCAATCTGGTAACAGTGCTTTTACCGGCTTTGGACGGGCCAATCAAAACTATTGAAGGCATAGTTAATTTACGTATTCTCTGACATGTTGAAAATTTCCCCTGAAGCTATTCTCAGACGTTTTAACATATCAGCCTCTTTCTTAGAATATTTTATAGCATAGGTTAAAGTGAAAAACAAAATCGCTTAATAAAAAACGCAATTTCCCAGTTAAAAGGGAAATTGCGTTTTTATTGAAAGCTGGAAGCCCTTTATTCGGCAGGAACGGCCAGTTGCTCGGCGCGGTCCATACGTTCGGGAGCGCTCATACCCATGAGGGTTAAAGCGCGAGCCAGGACATTGCGGGTCGCCTGGGTCAGGGCCAACCGGGCCTGGGAAACCGGCAAATTGGCCTGGTCAAGCACGTAGCAATCCCGGTAGAAAGAGTTAAAGACGCGAGCCAGTTCCAGGGTGTAGAAAGGCAACCGCTGGAGTTCCGCCACACCGTTGTCAATGCAGTTCTTGGCAACATCCTGGATTGTTTCGGGGAATAGCAGCAGGTGGCGAATCAAGGTCAGCTCCGAAGGATGGCCCAGCAAGGAAAGGTCGGCGCTGTCTAGCTGCGGAGTAATCCCGGCTTCTTCGGCTTTCTTGAAGATGCTGGCGGTCCGGGCGTGTGAGTACTGCACGTAATAGACCGGGTTGGTGTCGTTCTGGGCGATTGCCAGGTTAACATCAAAGTCCAGCGAAGCTTCCGGCGACCGCGCGACCATGTTATAGCGAATCGGGTCCGGCCCGGTAATATCCATAACCTCGCGCAGCGGGATAAAGTTCTTGTTGCGCTTGCTCATGCGCAAACCGTTGACGCTGACAAGCTGGTAAACCAGGATGATCAGATCGTCCGGGTTAACCCCGATGGCCTGCATAACCGCTTTCATGCGCGGGATATGGCCCTGGTGGTCGGCTGCCCACAGGTTTACCACCTTGTCGAAGCCACGTACCTTGAATTTATTAAAGTGATAGGCAATGTCCGACACGAAATAGGTCGGGATACCGTTGGTCCGGATCAGCACGTTATCTTTATCCTGGCCCAGGGCGCTGGATACGAACCAGACCGCGCCTTCGCGCTCGGAAACGTGGCCGCCATCGCGCAGCAACTGCATGGCCTTGTCAATCTGGCCGGTATCATAAAGGGCCTGTTCGTGGAACCAGACATCAAACAGGACGCCTAGCTGGGCCAGGTCTTCCTCGTTGTGTTCCAGGACAATCTTGACCCCTTCTTTACCTACCAGGGCTTTAGCTTGTTCTTCCGGCAGTTCCAGGAAGCGTTTGCCCTCGCGTTCGATCAACTCGCGGGCGTAGTCCCGGGCGTTGTAGCGCACATCCTTAAACTCGCGGGCTTCGGTCGGCTGGCCGGTTTCCTCATCTAGTTTCATGGCTAACGGCTCGCCTTTATCGTCGGTAACGGGCAGGCCCAATTCGTCCCGGTAGTAAATCCACATACTCTCGTTCCAGGCCCGGATCTGATTGCCAGCGTCATTGACGTAATACTCGCGCTCGACCTGAAAACCGGCGGCCAGCAGCACGTTAGCCAAGGTATCGCCCAGGCAGGCGTTGCGGGTTGCGCCGATAGTGATCGGGCCGGTCGGGTTAGCACTGACAAACTCAACCTGCACGCGCAAATTATTGCCCATCTCAACGTTGCCGTAGGTGTCGCCCTGTGCCAGGACGCCCTTGATCTGGGATTGCAACCAGTCTTCACTCAGTCGGAAATTTATAAAGCCGGGGGGAGCGACTTCTACCGCCGCGATATAATCTACCGGGGCCAGGCGGTTTTTGATAATCTCGGCAATCTTAAGCGGGCTCATACGGGCCGTCCGGGCCATTTTCATGGCGACGCTAACGGCGTAATCGCCGTGTTCAGGTTTCGAAGGATGTTCGACTGTAACTTCCGGGGTAGCCAGTTCGGGCAACTCGCCTGCGGCGAGCGCGGCACTGATCGCCTGGCTTACCAGGGCGCTAATATCATCTTTTATCATAAGTCCAGTATTTTCTATGCGGGCTGGCGGGTTGAATTTAGATGGCTCAACCGGGACCAACCGCGGGTCATTAGCATTAACTATTTTACGGCCGACACGTCTTTTTCGACGGTCTCCTGGGTGGTAGTAAGAACTTCCGGGGCCAGATTACCGTTACCTTTCAAGAAGGTTTTACGAACCCGTACCAACCCGCGAATATCTTCCGTAGCAGTCTTAACAATTTTTACCCGTGTATCGAGGTCCTCAATCCACTCTACCGGCACTTCATAAATACGTAAATTGTTATGCTCGGCCAGGAGCAGCATTTCCGTATCAAAGAACCACTCGTTATTTTCGATCAGGGGCAAAAGACGAAGGGCTACATCGGTCCGGCAAGCTTTAAACCCGCACTGGGCATCGCTAAAAGCGTTGAAGAAGCTTAATTTAATCATTAAATTGTAGACGCGGGAGATAATCTCGCGCTTCCACTGGCGGGTAACCACCGCGCCCCGCGCCAGGCGGGAACCGATAGCCAGGTCGCTGTGGCCGGTAATAATCGGCGCGATCAGCGGCAAGAAGCTTTTGAGATTGGTGGAGAGATCCACGTCCATGTAGCTTACCACGTCCGCATCGCTATTGGACCAGGCATAGCGCAAAGCCCGGCCTCGACCCTTCTGGTCAAGGTGGAGCGCCTTAACGTCCGGGTAAGTCTCTTGCAGGCGTTGAGCGATCTCCCATGTCCGGTCAATGCTGGCATTGTCCGCTACGGTAATCCGCCAACGATAAGGGAAGTGGTCTTGCAGGTAATTTCGTAAAGAAGTTACGCTTTTTTCCAGCACTTCCTGTTCGTTGTAAACGGGTATAACTATCTCAACCAGCACATCTTTCCAATTCATTTCTTCTTTTACCGCTTCCAGGTTTGATTATAATTCCAATAGACAAAAACCAGCGCTAATCCTCCGGCTAACCCCGGCGAAACCACCGCCAGGCCAGAAAACCGGCCAGCATACCCAGGACTGTCAGCAAGTTCAATGAGGGAAAAGGTTTTGCAAAACCGCTAACCTGCTTGGAAAGTGCCGCATTATCCGTGCCAATGGCCGAAACTTCATCAGGAACGGTATAAAACCGCATTCGCCCCCACAGGGCCAGGGTCTCCCGCATTGCGCGTAAAATCACTTTGATGTTGGCACCGGATTGATGTCCAACCAGGCGCGGATAGTGATTTACGCCTACTTCAATGATACTCCCGCCCTGGCGCTGCGCTTTAGCATGAATCTCCGTATTAATGAGAGCGCCCGGCGAAGTGAGTTCCATCGACTTTAACATGTCAGCCTTGAAAATTTTGAAGCCGCAGTCAATATCGCGCAAATGTATCCCAAATAAAACTGTGACAATAGTATTGAACGTGTAACCGATCAAAAACCGGTAGAACGGATCGTTCCGCTTCTTACGATACCCGGCAATTATATCGGCTTTGCCCACATAAGGCACCAGGAGCTTCAGGTCGGCCGGTTTGAACTGGCGGTCGCTATCCATGAACATCAGGTAGTCGCCCTGGGCGGCTTTGAAACCACTGGTCAGCGCGGCCCCATAACCCCGGTTGGGCCGGTGATGAATTGCTTTAATCAGTTCGGGCCGGGCCGCAGCCAGGCGGTCGACAATCTGCGGCGTTTGATCTTTACTGCCATCATCTACCACAATGATTTCAAAACTTTTAAAGTTTCTGGGTAATTCTTCTAACGCCTCGTTGACCACAATTTCAATATTTGCCTCCTCATTATAGGCAGGCAAGATCAACGACAACATACCGTCAACCATCAAACACGGGCTCCTGGTAGATAACCGGCCAAAACAAAACGCCGGTTACACGATTCTAAAACTCTCTGGCATAACGCATGTTTAACCCGGATTTCTTCCTGGGAAAGCCCCCAATCCGTTAAATTTCGTCAGAATGGTTGCACTTACACGCCGGGGAAGCCTGGAGAGGGCCATTTCTAAAAGCATAAAGCTTCAGCTAAAGCACCTTATTTTAACCTAAAATCCCAGGCCGCGCAAACCGGCCAATCCGGACCATTTCTCACATTTTGAGGAATTCATTAACAACCTATTGACTATCTTCTAAAGTTTGCTATGATAGCATTATATGTTACTACTAATTAAGAGTAACAAATATGTTCTGGGGCCGGGTTTGGGCCGGAAGGAAGAAAGGAAAATCAATCATGACAGTAACAAAGGATCATTTAAATCTGGGAAAGGGCCAGGATATTTTACCGATCCAGCGGATTGATTATGTCGAATTCTATGTCGGTAATGCCCGCCAGGCCGCCCACTACTACCGGACCGTTTTTGGTTTTGAAATTGTGGCTTATAAAGGGCTGGAAACCGGTTCGCGCGATACGACCAGCTATGTCCTGCGCCAGAATAAAATTACGTTTGTCGTTACCGGGGCGCTAAACCCGGAAAGCCCGGTGGCGGAACACGTTAAGCTGCATGGAGATGGCGTAAAAGATATCGCCTTTCTGGTGGACGATGTAAATAAAGTCTACACGGAAGTCACAGCGCGGGGTGCCAGGAGCATCCAGGAACCGGTTGACCTGCAGGACCGTTACGGCCACGTGCGCAAAGCGGTTATCGGGGTATACGGCGATACGACCCATACTTTCATCCAGCGCGGCGATTATATTGGCCCCTTCCTGCCCGGCTACCAGGCTTTTGAAGGCCCGGCCAGCCTTTCGAAGGTCGGTTTATCTTCGCTCGACCACATGGTGGCAAATGTTGGCTGGAATGAGATGGAACCCTGGGTGGAATTTTACCGTAAGGTCATGGGCTTCTCGCAGCTTGCCTCGTTTGACGACAAAGATATTTCGACCGAGTACACCGCCCTGATGAGCAAGGTAATGCAAAACGGCAATGGCCGGGTTAAGCTGCCAATCAATGAACCGGCCCCAGGCACCCGCAAGAGCCAGGTTGAAGAATATCTCGACTTTTATCGCGGCCCTGGCATCCAGCACCTGGCCCTGACTACCGGCAATATACTTAAAACAGTTGAAGAACTGCGGCGGCGTGGCGTAGATTTCATTCGGGTGCCGGACACCTACTATGAGAACCTGGCCGAACGGGTCGGCCATATTAAAGAACCCCTGGATGAGATCCGGCGGCTGGGCCTGCTGGTAGACCGCGACGACGAAGGCTACCTGGTCCAGATTTTCACCCGGCCCCAGGCTGACCGCCCGACCTTCTTTTTTGAGATTATCCAGCGGCATCACGCCCGCTCGTTCGGCAAAGGCAACTTCAAAGCCCTCTTTGAAGCTATCGAGGCCGACCAGGCCCTGCGCGGCACTCTCTAAATTAAATAAGGTTTTCAACGGACCAGGCCAATTCTTTGCAGTGGCCTGGTTTTCTTATTTTGGCCTTAGAGTATATGACCGGCTTTATCCAAAATAGTTTGTATTACGAGAAAGAACTTTACAGCGGGTTGAACCGTCCACTATACTGGAACCATTCTGTTGTTCTATCAGTAACTGTAACAAAGCCAATGGTAATGTAATTATGTCAACTAAAACAAATCCCCGCTGGAATTCTCTATTTTGCCTCTTAATCCTGGCCTCGCTTTTTCTAAGTGGTGCCATTGAGGCATCCGCCAATTCTTACCGGACGCCCGGACAGGCTATTATTCAGGCTGCCCTGACAAAGTCCCAGGCAATTTCAAACCAGGCTGACCCTGACGCCCTCAATGCCACGACCCTGGATTTATTGGGCGCGGTTTCGGGTGAGCAAATTGCCGGTCAGGTAGGAAAGCTGGAAAAGTTTTCGCGCTGCCTGCTCGACCCCGGCCACCAGCAGGCCGGTGATTACATTATTAATTCTCTGAGGGATATGGGCTTTTCGCCTATCGTGCAGAACTTCCAGGCAAGTACGGCCCGCGGGGTGCCGCTGCGCAATATAATAGTAAGGCGGCCCGGTACAAACCCTAAAGCAGTCCACATGGCGGTCGCGCACTGGGACAGCAGCCCGTCCCGAACCTTTCCGCCCGCCTGCAACAGCCTGGCTCCCGGCGCGAACGATAACGCCAGCGGCATCGCCGCCCTGCTGGAAATGGCCCGCTTGCTGGGGAACGGTCAGGACAGCCGGTACGCCTTTCAGGACGATGTTGAACTGGTCTGGTTCGATGCCGAGGAATTTGGCCTGTTAGGCAGCCAGTATTTTAATGAAAAATGGAACACCGACCGGCAAGTTAACCCGCGGGGATTGCCTTTAGGGGCGGTGGTAAACCTGGATATGGTTGGCTATAAGGGTGAGAAGGCCCAGGGCGAGGTCTGGGCGGTTACGCAGGACCCCGGCTCACAGGGACTGGGAAAAACCGGGGCCGATCTGGTAAAAAGCTATCTACCCGGTGTCAAATACGGCATTTATACGATTGGCGACAAATTCCCGGCCGCGCGCGACCCAAACCGCAACAGCGATCAGCTTAGCTTCTGGAACGCCTACCAGGGACAGGCCATCTTTTTAACCGGCGATATAGCCAATATCCTGGGCGGCGATAGCCGCTGGCACACGCCGGGCGATCTGCTTTACCTGGACGACGGCAGTTTGCGGCTTGACCCGGCCTTGCTGGCCGACTCTACCCGGGTGGCTTTGCTTATTGTAGGCAGCCAGGCCGGGATTGGGCCGGGCCGTTTCTTTAACCGGCTGGCCGTACCTTTCGAGCAAAACTGGTCAAAGGCCGACCGGCCGGTGCGAATTGCTACCGAAACCGGGCAAGCGCCGGGCCGGGGCTGGTTGTGGGGCCCGCAGCCCAACCGGGAAACGCGAGAAGCTTATGCCGAAGCGCCCGGCGGCCAGCGTGAAGTGATTTATTTTGATAAAGCCCGTATGGAACTTTCCAACCCGTCCTCCGGCTACGTCACAAACGGCTTGCTTGTCACCGAAATGACTACCGGCCAGCGCCAGCTAGGCGACAATCGTTTTGAGTTCCGTGGCCCCTCAACTCTCCAGGTAGCCGGAGACTCAAATGAATTAAACCGCAACCAGAATGCCCCGACTTACGCCAGCTTTACGGCCCTGGTAAACGCCGGACCGGTCAAAGATGCCACCGGGCAGCGCGTCCAGGCCATTATTAACAGGGCCGGCCAGGCCAGCCAGAATCCGGCGCTGTCCGGCCTGGCGGTCAACCGCTATTTCGCCGCTGACACCGGCCACAATATTCCGGATGTATTCTGGAACTGGTTCGCCCAGGAAGGCAAATTCTATGATGCCCAGTCCGATGTCTACCGGTCGGGTCAGGTCTTTGATTGGCTGTCGGCAGTCGGCCTGCCGATGACCGAAGCCTATTGGGTACGGACACAGGTGGGTGGAGTTGAAAAAGATGTGCTGGTGCAGCTTTTCCAGCGGCGCGTACTGACCTTTACTCCTGACAATCCGGCCGGTTGGCAGGTTGAAATGGGTAACGTCGGCCAGCATTATGTCGCATGGCGCTATGGAAATTAAGCCGGTTGGACAGCGAGAGGGCCAGGAGCCGGGGCAGTTTCGGCGGATTTCCCGCTTTCAGCCAGGCCCTGGGCCAGGGTTTGCATGGCCTGGATACCCTTATAACGGCCCGCCCCCTGGCTGTTAATAGTACCGGTGGTTCCGGTAAGGTCCCCGAGGTGCCGGTTTAGTTGCTGCAGGAGATGCGCCTGTTGCAGGGCGCTTGTTTCAAGCTGGCCGATCAACTTCTGGCCGGTGCCGATTACTTCAACTACCGCTTTGCTCGAAAAATTCGTTTCGTAGGCTGATTGGGTCAACAGGAGGATTTCGCTATGGCCGCGCTCGGTCAGTTGGGCGCAAAGAGTAACGGCCTCCTGGACACTGGAAATGACAAGCTGGACCTTTGCGCCGGTCTGGCGGGCGCGACCGGCCAAACGCTGGATCTCTCCGGCTACCGCCCCGAACCTTTTCCCGGCCTCTTGCGCCTGGGCTGCTTCCAGCGTAGCATTCAAGGCCAGGAGATCAATCTCATCGGCTATGGTGGTAATTAGCTCGAAAATCTGGCCGATTTCCCCCGCATGAACCTTTAACTCCTGGGTATTTGCAGCAATCTGGCCCACTTCGCTCCGGAATTCCTCCAATATACGGTTACCCACGTCTGTTTCACCGGCCACCTGCCGGATATACTCCAGCGCATTTGTAACCGAAAGGCCGATTTGTTGGATAGACCCGGCGGCCTGGTAAGTTTGCTGTTCCAGGGTTTCAACTTTTTTTATAATTTCAGTTAGCTCTCGCAGTTGAGTATCAGTTAGCCCGGCCTGCGTTGTGGATAGCTGGTCAATCTGGCGGATAAGCCCGGTAATTTGCTGCGAGATTAAATGCAGTTGCCCTTTTTTGTACTGCAACCGGCGATTTTCAAGCGCTATATCACGGTTCTGCGCCTCTAATTGGGCCGATTGGCGGTTAATATTGTAATACAGGCAGCCCGCCAGTAATCCCACCGCAAATTGCAAAGCCAGCGGAAAAACCAGCAGACGCGGCAGCTCTTCCAGGGGACTATGGAGTGTGAGAAAGGCCAGCAAAGTTGTATAAAACATGCTTAGTGCGGTATTGCAGACCAGCCAGCACATGTCGGTAACAAGCACGGTTACTACAATTGTTATACATAAAAGAGCCGAACAAACCCGAAGGCAATCAACCTTAAAGAAGTCCTGGTCTTGCAAAAAGATAAGCGTCGAATAAAAAAAGTAATTTGCACCAAAAAAGAAGAACAAGGCAAAAGTGGTAAACCCGGTTTTGCTAATCGAGTAAACCAGTAACAACAGCACCAGGAAGAAACTCGTTGGTAAAAACGAGACAATCTCAAAACCGGTTATTAAAAGAAAAGCGGAATAAATCCCCAGAAATAAACAAAACACCAGGCATAAACTGTTCAACAGGCGCGATTGCCGTCGCTTAGAGGCAAACATCCGCTGGCCGGGTGAAACGCTTTTAAGCCATCCTTTGTACAACTTTTGATAAAAGGACATTCCCTGGGTAAGATCGGCATCCCGCGTTTCGGTAGGATTGCCCGCCGGACCGGTCCCCGGGCGGCCAGTGTTTGGCGCGGGTAACCTGGCAGGGTTGCGGTCAAGGTCGGAAAGCCTGGTTAAGGTCTGTTTAATCGTCTGAATACAGCCCAACAGGCGTTCGGTTGAGAGGTCAATCTCTTCACTTTTAGCGGTGATTACCGGCAACTTCGCCAGCAGGCCGTTGAGCTCCTTTTGCAAGTCGGAAATACGCTCAAAAACACTTTTGCTGTTCTTACCCATGGTTTCTATCGAACCGGCCAATTGGTCGATGAAAATTGGGGCCGACCGGGCACTCTGGGCCAACCCTTCGGCCTGGTTCCGGCCCTGGGAACTGACTTTCCCCAGCGAGGCAACACTACTCTGGACTTCGTTTGCCACCTGGCGCACTTCTTCGGTAGCATCACGCGAACGGATAGCCAGCCGGTAGACTTCAGCCGCCACTACCGTAAACCGGCGGCCCTGCTCAAGGTACCCGGCCGCTTCGATTGAAGCGTTAAGGGCCAGCAAGTTGGTTTCTTCGGCCACCTCACTGATTGACCCGACTACCTGTTCAATCTGAATCGCAGCCAGGGCCAGTTCTTCCACGCTATGGTTAATCAGCTCCATCAATTGCTGCAACCTGTTGTATACAGCCAGGTTAGTGCGGGTGATCTCAGCCCGTTGAGATACAATCTCCTGGCTGTCTTCCATGACAGTGGCGGTCTGTTCCAGTATAGAATTAAGGTGGGGTATACTTTGCCTTAATTGGTTCTCCCAATTTCTTATTTCAAGGACCGCATTTTTTTGCATATTAGCCAGGTTCCGGTGATGCTGGCAAAGCGTTTCCAATTCAAACAGCACTTTAGTTAGAATATCAACCTGCTCCTCGGATTGCCCGACCTGGACGGCAAGCTGGCCCGTCACGGACTTCAAACTATAATTGCGCTTGTTTAAACGGTCGAACAGGCTGAGAATATTACGTTCAAAAGCCAAAGCCAGGAGGCCGATTACAAAATGCAGGGCCAGTGGTACCCGAAAAAGTTCTATATAAAAGGCCAGTCCGCCAGCGGTAACCGAAGGGATAACCGGCACAACTAAAACACCAAGGCCTACCAGGTACAGCGTTGAAAATCCCGTAATAGCCAGGCAAATCCTTGAGCTAACCGCCAGGCCCGCTATAAGTATTGGCAGGACCAACAACAGGCTACCAGCCCGAAAACTCTGGTAGATTATTGAAGCTTCTAGCTGAAGATTGGGCAGGCTATAGTTATAGTAAGTCAGGGCGGCTAGAAAGCTAAGTAAATGCAGCCAGGCAGCCAGGCCAGGACGGCCTCCTTTAGCCACGGCATAGGTCAGGACAAGACCTGTGAAAAGCAAAGCTATTGAGGAAAACAAGCTGGATGAATTGCTTCTATAAAGAAAGGTTGTAGCAAGGGCCATCAAGAAGATAGCTAACTCAACCAGCAGCAGAATATTAAAAAGACGTGCGCGCTGGTGGGCACCACGCTCAAGGCTGGAAGCAGGGCGAATTAGCCGTTCGCGGGCCAGGCCGGTAAGATTATTAATTGACCGGAAAAAGAAAGTTTTTTGAGTTAACATTTAACCGAGGGTAGACTGAATCGGCTGCAAAAAAGCAAGCTGGTACTATCGCTATATCTATTATAGCATAGAATTAAACGGCAATTTTTAACTTAAAACTTGTTACTACAAGAAAGAGGTACCTAAAGGGAACTTTGCTTGCAAATCAAGAAAAGTTCTGCTATTATTTTTCCCATATCTGATTCGATAGATAGGTTTTAAACTTACTACTGTAAACCTGGTAGGTTTGCATAACCTCTCCTGCATCCGACTGACTAGTGAAAATTTTAATGGTTTTTCAACCGGGTAGTCGGTAATACTTAATCGTTGGTTTTAAAAGTAGTTGAAATCACTTTGTTGTTCAAACCAGAATTTCGGGAGGAGACAGAATGTCTTTTAAACGTAATTTGCACCTTGTTGTCATAGGTGTAATAATGGCGGCCCTCGTTGCAGCTTGCGGAGATAACACCGCGACAACTGCACCTGCCACCACTGCTGCCGCTACGACTGCCGCTGCCGCGACTACCGCTGCCAGTGCCACGACTGCCGCCGCTGCCGCGACAACTGCCGCCGCTACGGCTGCCGCTGCTACCACTGCCGCTGCCGGTGCGACTACCGCTGCTACCGCAACCACTGCCGCTGCCTCCGCAACCACTGCTGCTGCCTCCGCGACCACTGCCGCTGCTGCAACTGCGGGTGTAGGTGGTTCCAGCGACGTTATTGAAACCGTCAAGATGGACGGCACCAGCGGCAAGAAGGGCGGCCAACTGGTCTACGCCTTTGCCGGACAGGGTCCGTCTCAGCTGAACCCCTATTACGCCGGTGAAACCGTAGCCGTAAACGTGATCCGCCAGGTTCACGGCTATCTGGTCGGCCAGAGCAACAATGCCAAGTATTACCCTTACCTGATTACCGAAGTCCCGACCCTGGACAACGGTGGTGTTAAGGTAGCCGCCGATGGCAAGAGCATGGACGTTACAGTTAAGCTGAAACCAAACGCGAAATGGAATGACGGCACGGCTCTGACCAGCGCCGACCTGAAATACACCTGGCAGTGGGTAACCGACAAGGATAACACCGGTCTCTACGCCGATACTACTCCCTGGTTGATGATTACTGACGTCCAGACCCCGGACGCCAGCACCGCCGTCCTGAAGTTCAAACAGGTCTATGGTCCTTACCTGAACTTCCTCAACGGTTTCTTTCCTTTGCCGCAGGCAGTTTGGAGCAAATACGCCATCAAGGATGACCCGTCCAAGTCCCCTGAGTCCACCAAGCCGACTGTTAGCAGCGGCCCCTTCAAGGTAGACGAATTT
This sequence comes from Chloroflexota bacterium, assembly GCA_028287745.1. Classification (GTDB taxonomy): domain Bacteria; phylum Chloroflexota; class Chloroflexia; order Chloroheliales; family Chloroheliaceae; genus 54-19. Next base: position 1,036 of record JAQBPB010000014.1, on the reverse strand, counting down.
GTGGCTGACGACCGGATCACCCTGTCCCGCAACGACAACTTCAGCTGGGCCTGGGGCTTCAATGCTTACCTGGACAAAATGATTTTCCGCTTTACCAAGGACGCTAATGCTGCGACCGCTGCCATTCAAAAAGGCGACCTTGACGAAGTAGAAAATCTGGATGATAACTCGATCAACGCCTCAACCAAAATTGCGGCAGCTGCTAACGCCAAGTTTGATATTGCACAACAGTTTGCCTGGGAATACCTCCAATTCAACCTGAGCAACCCGCTGTTCAAGGAGAAGGCCGTACGCCAGGCTCTGTTGCAGGCGATTGACCGGGAAGCCCTGGTAAAACAATTCCGTACTCCGAAGACTGTCGTATTGCCGGTAAACTGCAACCCGATCAGCGCTTTCTGCAACCAGGCCCTCAAGCCTTATGCGTTCGACCCTGATGGTGCCAAGAAGTTATTGGACGGTGCCGGCTGGACCGTTGGTTCCGATGGTATCCGGGCCAAGGGCGGCCAGAAGCTGTCCTTTACCCTTAGCAGCACGACCGCCCCGGTTCGTGTAGCTACCGCTGAAGTTATCCTGACTTACTGGAAAGCTATCGGCGTTGACGCCAAGTTCCAGGGCTACTCCAGCACCCAGTACTTCGGCCCCTGGGCCAATGATGGCATCTTGTCCCGCGGCAAGTATGACATCGGTATGTTTGCCCAGACTGCTGACGTAGACCCGGATAGCGGTTACGGTAACTATCACTCGACTCAGATCCCGACCGATGCCAACAAAGGCAACGGTGCTAACTACGGCCGGATCAGCGATCCTAAGATCGATGCCGCCCTGGATCTGGAGAAATCCACTGTCGACCTTGCCAAACGCAAGCAAGCCTTTGCCGATTTCTATCAGACCATCTATGACAATGTCTATGAAGGCGCGCTCTACACCCGCGTTAACAACTACATTGTTAGCAACAAGGTCCACAACTTTAAAGCTAACCCGACCACTGACGCCAACTTCTGGAACAGCGTTGAAATCTGGGTTGGATAATTAAGTT
>JAQBPB010000003.1 GCA_028287745.1 Chloroflexota bacterium | reverse complement strand
CCTATGAAATACTACTGGGCTTACTTGGCAGCGAATACATCAGCCTGAAACCCGGTTAGCCCAATCAGATATTCCCGAACTCATGAACCCTGTCATCCAGCCCTCAACTCACTACCATCTACCATCTACAATCTACAATCAAACCAAGTGATCTGCGCCTGACCACCGCCCACCCACGTACACACTGTTAAATCCATGGGGGTCGAACCCGTCACCCAAATACAACGGCATCCAACACCCACCCCAGGCACCTTCTAAACCGGCCTTCACTACCGCCCGGCCTCGAACATTTTGTCATTCCGAGGGAAGCCGCACCAACCCTCAAAGGTTCAAGAGGAACAGCCGACCGAGGGATCACCGTGCCGGTGACCTTATCGCAAGAATAAAGACCAGCCCCACTCTCCGGCTTTCCAGGACCGTCCCTACCCCTTCTCCAATGTAAAACAAACAAAGGCGCAAGCACCACAATGGGTACCAGCGCCTTTATGCCTTGCCGGGAAGCCGGGCTGACCTGGGCCGCCGCTTAAATCTCCGGTTTGCCCAGGATTTCCACAAGCTTCTTATTCAGCGTGCTGATCGAGAAGGGCTTGTGCAAAAGGTTAGTTTCTTCTTTTAAGCGGCCGCCTTCTATAATATCCTTATCGGTGTAACCTGAGATAAACAAAGTCTTGATGCCAGGCCGTAATTTCTTCAAACGCTCGTTCATTTCTGGCCCATTCATGACCGGCATGATTATGTCGCTGATTAGCAGGTCAATCTTATCCGGACATTCCTGGCTGACCTTTAACGCTTCTTCACCGTTTGAGGCCGTTAGGACTTCGTAACCTAACAGCTTCAAAATCTCCAGCGTGCTGGCTCGTACGGCATCCTCATCCTCTACCAGCAAAATCCGGTGGGTTTTCTTGCATGGTTTGATACTTTCCGCCGGGTCACCCTTGATGGCCCCGGTCAGCACCTGGCCTTCCATGTCCACCACCGGGAAATAAACGTAAAAGGTCGTGCCCTGTTCCGGCTTGCTCTTAACCTCGATGAAACCTTCGCTCTGCGCCACGATGCCGTACACCGTCGAAAGGCCCAGGCCCGTCCCTTTACCCTGCGGTTTGGTAGTGTAGAAAGGCTCGTATATATGCGATAGCGTTTCCGCGTCCATTCCGTGTCCGGTATCCGTCACCGTTAACCGGACGTATGGGCCTGGTTTGGACTCAATTCCCCTGGTATTGAAAAACTTCTCATCCAGGATAACATTGCCGGTTTCAATCAAAAGCGTCCCGCCCGCCGGCATCGCGTCCCGGCCGTTTACCGTCAGGTTCATAATAACCTGCTGCACCTGACCCGGGTCGGCCTTGATAAACTCCAGGCTATCGTCCAGGTCTGTCACCAGGTTGATATTCTCACCAATCAGCCGGTGCAGCATCTTGCCCAGGTCGGCCACAACCTCGTTCAGGTTCAGCACCCGCGACTCCAGGATCTGGCGGCGGCTGAAGGCTAACAACTGCCGGGTCAGATCTGCCGCCCGGTCCGCCGCCATCTGTATTTGCTCAATATCCTTTTGGACCTGGTAGGGTTTATCCAGCTTATAAAGCGCCAGTTCGCTATAGGCCATGATGGCTGTCAGGATATTGTTGAAGTCGTGCGCGATACCCCCGGCCAACCGGCCCACCGCTTCGATTTTCTGCGACTGCCGCAGTTGCTCCTGGCTGTCCAGGAGCGAAGCCGCCGCCCGCTGGCGCTGGATAGCCGCCGCCAGCACGTTTGCCACCGCCTGCAAGAAATGGACTTCCTCATCGGTAAACCGCCGCCTGGTACCCGTAAACACGTTCAATACCCCGTACGCCTCTTGCGGGTCCCAGATTAAAACGCTGGCGCTACTGACCAGATTCAGGTTTGAAATCAACGGCGAAAGGGAAAACCGCTTTTCTTGCCGTAAATCTTCAATGATGACCGGCCCTTTAGTAAGCACCGTATAGCCGGACTGTGAGTTTGGGTTGACTTTAATCCGGGCCTCTCCATCTATCAGCGGACCAAATCCGATACCGGCCCGCAGCATCATGTCCTGGCCGCCCGGCAGCAGCTCCACAACTCCGGCCTGTTCCACTTCCAGCGTCTGTGAAACCCGCGCTACCGCCTGGTCCATTAAAGCCTGTACATCCGGGTTAATCAAAGCTTCCTGTCCCAGGGCTGCAATCGCCGCCTGTTGCCGGGCGTAAGCTTTTAATTTCTGTTCGGTTTTTAAATGTTCCGAAATATCTCGAATAAGCACGCTGTTGCGCTTCTTGTCGCCTTTGTCCATAAAAGTGGCTGTCGCAACCTCGCAGGGAATTTTCGTCCCATCTTTGCGTATAAAAGTAATCAAGCTGCGGCCGTATCCCAGCCGGTCCCGTTCCTCCAACAAGGGCAAAAGATTCGGGTCGGCCGGGTCAACAACTCCACTTCTTCCCAGCCTCTGCAACTCTTCTTCGCTATAATTGAGCATGTTGCAGGCCGCCTGGTTGGCCGTATAAATCAGACCATCCGAGCCGGTGATAAAAATCGCGTCCAGGCTTGTTTCAAAAATGTTCTTGTAGCGGTCTTCACTCTCATTTAAAAGCTGGTTCATCTGGACCCGTTCCATCGCGATACCGGCCAGGAAACTTGCAACATCCAGCAGTTGCAACTCCCAGGCGTCCGGCTTGCGCGTGGTCTGGTAATATACCGCAAAAGAACCCAGCACCTCCCCCCTGGTACCCCTAATCGGGGTTGACCAGCAGGCCCGCAGGTTGTGGGACAGGGCCAGGTCGCGGAAATTCTCCCACAGTGGGTCGTTTTCTATATCCGAAACTATAACCTGTTTCTTAAGATAAACAGCCGTCCCGCACGAACCTACATTGGGGCCGATTTCCACTTTGTCGATAGCCCTGAGGTATTCTTCCGGAAAACTGGGTGCCGCCAGCACCCGCAAGACCCCCGGCTTCCCCTGGACTTTCTCCAGCTTGAGTACCGAGCAAAGCAACCCTTCTTCCTGGTTTTCGATAAAGCGGGCAAGTTCATTCATTAAATCGGTCAGTTCCATGCCGCGCGCGATATCTTCCAGGATTTTTTTCTGCCCTAACAGCAATCCCGCTATCCGGTCCCGCTCATGCAGGGCCGCTGCTAATTGGTCTGATTTAATTTCATCCTCCGCTTGCCTGGCTAAATCATTCAAAATTCCCTGCTCTTTACCGCTCAAATGACGGGGCCGGGTATTAAAAATACCTAAAGTACCCACTTTGGACCCGTCCAACGAAAAGAGTTGAAAACCGGCATAAAAGCGGACAAAAGGTTCACCTGTTACCAGGCTATTATGGCTGAAACGTGGGTCCAAACTGGTGTCGGGTATAATGAGGGGAGAATCCTGGTCAAGAGTATAGCTGGTAAAGGAATTATCCCGTTTAGATTCTGTAAAGTTGTAGTCGTAGCTCGCCTTTATTAGGCCGCTTTCCGCCTCAACAAGTGTGAGCAGAGCGCCGGTGGAGTTAGATACATTTGCCGCCAGACGCATTATTCGTTCAAACCGCTTGCTGGCCGGTTGGTCCTGAACATCGGCACTATGTATAGCGACACTCGGCTTTTCATTATCCCCATAGATGGTTTTTGGCAAATTCACAATAACCCCTTTAAAATAATTCTTGACCAGTTATATTTTACCAAAAAAAAGGCGTACAAAAAAGCAATTACAGTTAAATTTTTAATTAAAAGTGTTCAGTTTTAAAAAAACAACAAAAAAGCAAATATTTAGGGTAAATCAAATTAATTAAGCTCTTTTACATACTACCCATATATATTCTTTATGTCAGTAAAAGTCAAAATCTATCCAAAAATTAAATAAGTCCATAACCGCCTTGCAAGCTAGGAACCAAAATAGTAAAATCAAGGCTGATAAAATGGAAATACCGCAAAGAAGCGACATTTATTTTCTCAATTTTAGCTTTTGCAAAGGGTCTTGAAAGAATCAGGCTCGAATTTCCGGCCATTCTTATTCATTACTCACTTTTTATGGAGGATTTTAATGGCACACAAATGGGTTTACCTGTTCCGCGATGGTAATGGCAGTCAAAAAGAACTGCTTGGCGGAAAGGGAGCCGGGTTAGCCGAGATGACACGGGCTGGAATGCCAGTGCCTCCAGGCTTTACCATAACCACCGAAAGCTGTAACTCTTACTACGATAACGGCAAACAATTTCCCGAAGGTTTGTGGGATCAGGCCATGGAAGCTCTCAAAGACGTTGAGAAAGCCATGGACAAAAAATTTGGCAATGCCCAGAACCCCTTACTTGTTTCGGTTCGCAGCGGTGCTAAATTTTCAATGCCCGGTATGATGGACACCATTCTCAACCTCGGCCTGAACGATACCACCGTCCAGGGTATTATTAACCTGACCAAAAATGAGCGGTTCGCCTATGACGCTTACCGGCGCTTTATCCAGATGTATGGCAACGTTGTGCTAAACATCAACAAAGACGCTTTCGAACACGAACTGGAAGTCCTCAAGGCCCTGGTCGGCCCCAATGCCAAAGACACCGACCTCTCGGCGGACCAGTTGAAGCAATTGGTTGCTACCTATAAGAAAATTGTTCAGGACAAGACCGGCCAGCCTTTCCCCGAAGAACCGGTTGACCAGTTGAAGGGTGCCGTTGAAGCCGTATTCGCTTCCTGGAACAATGACCGCGCTATCGTTTATCGCCGCATGAACAAGATTAGCGATGCCCTCGGCACCGCTGTCAATGTCCAGTCCATGGTCTTTGGTAACATGGGCGACGACTGTGGCACCGGCGTGGCCTTCAGCCGCGACCCCTCGAACGGCGAGAACGTCCTCTACGGCGAATATCTCCCGAACGCCCAGGGTGAAGACGTGGTAGCCGGTATCCGGACCCCGCACCCGATTTCCGAAATGGAAAACGACCCGGCTTTCCCCGGCGTCTACGCACAGTTTGCCGCTATCGCCAAACAGCTTGAGCAGCACTACCAGGACGTCCAGGACATGGAATTCACCATCGAAAAGGGCCGCCTGTTCATGCTTCAGACCCGTAACGGCAAGCGCACTGGCCCGGCCGCCGTCAAAATCTCGGTGGACCTGGTCAAAGAAGGCGTTATTGATGAGAAAACCGCCCTCCAGCGCATCCCGGCTGACGACTTGAACCAGTTGCTCCTGCCTCGCGTCAGCGCGAATGCCAAGAAAACTATCCTGGCGACTGGTCTTGCCGGTAGCCCCGGTGCGGCTGTCGGCCAGGTAGTCTTTACCGCCGAAGAAGCCGAAGAACGCGGCAACGCCGGTGACAAGGTCATCCTGGTCCGCAAAGAAACCTCTCCGGAAGATTTGCGCGGTATGGTTGCCGCCCAGGGTATCCTGACCGCCTTCGGTGGCAAGACCAGCCATGCCGCCGTAGTGGCCCGTGGTATGGGCAAGTGCTGTATCGTGGGTGCCGGTGCCATCCGCATCTCCAAAGATGACAGCGGCTTTACCGTAGACGGGACTGATATTGTGGTCAAGAAGGGTGATTGGATTACCCTTGATGTGGACTCAATTGAGGGCCGCGTGCTCCTGGGCAAGGTTGACACCATTGACCCCGAAATGAGCGGAGACTTTGCTCAGATTATGGAGTGGTCCGACAAGTACCGCACCCTGGGTGTCCGCACCAACGCTGATACCCCGCAGGATGCCCGCAAGGCTCGTGAGTTCGGCGCTGCCGGTATCGGCCTCTGCCGCACCGAGCACATGTTCTTCGAAGGCAACCGCATTGACGTTGTTCGTGAGATGATCGTGGCCGACAACCTGGACGACCGCAAGCAGGCCCTGGCAAAACTTCTGCCTTACCAGAAAGAAGACTTTGTCGGTATCTTCCAGGCTATGGACGGCTTCCCGGTTACCATCCGGACCCTTGACCCGCCTTTGCACGAGTTCTTGCCTCACGAGTCCGCCGAAATTCACGAACTGGCTGAAAAGCTGGGCGTTTCTTTCGACAAGCTGAATGGCCGCATCGAAAGCCTGCGCGAGTCCAACCCCATGTTGGGCTTCCGGGGCTGCCGTCTGGGCATCCAGTACCCTGAAATCACCGAAATGCAGGCCCGCGCGATCTTCCAGGCTGCCATTGAGGTCAAGAAGGCCGGTGTCCATGTCGAGCCGGAAATCATGATTCCGTTGGTCTCCGACCTGAACGAATTCCGCCTTCAGCGCGAAATCGTTGACCGCGTAGCTAAAGAAGAAGGCGTTGCCGAAGCGGGCGTCACCTACCTGGTAGGTACGATGATCGAACTGCCTCGCGCCGCCCTGCTGGCCGACAAAATCGCCGAGCAGGCCGAGTTCTTCAGCTTTGGTACCAACGACCTGACCCAGACCACCTTCGGCCTGAGCCGGGACGACAGCGGCAAGTTCTTGCCGATGTACGTTGAGAAGAAGATCCTCAAGGACGACCCCTTCCAGGTCCTAGACCGGGACGGTGTCGGCCAGTTGGTCCAAATCGGTACCGAACGCGGCCGAAAGACCAACCCTAATCTCAAGGTCGGCATCTGCGGCGAACACGGCGGGGAACCTTCCTCGGTCATGTTCTGCCACGAAGTCGGCATGAACTATGTTTCCTGCAGCCCTTACCGGGTGCCGGTTGCCCGCCTCGCTGCGGCACAGGCTGCCCTGGGCGATACTGTCCGCGATAAATAAGCTTTCTTAAACAAAAAAGGATGGTCACCTCGCGTGCCCATCCTTTTTTGTTTCCCCACATTCCTTCCCCACATTCCTTCCCCACATTCCTTCCCCACATTCCTTCCCCACATTCCTTCCCCACATTCCTTCCCCACATTCCTTCCCCACATTCCTTCCCCAACCAACACCCAACCCCAACTCTGTCATCCTGTGGTCGGCAGCACCAACGGATACAGGCTCAAGAGGAAGAATGGCCGCACAAAGGATCTTAAGCCGGTGGCAAACAATTAATAACAAAGTCATGCCCTACTCCCAGGCTGTAAAGAACCGGACCTTATTCGTTCCTTTTTTGCTTACCAAAGTACTGAGGATGACATGTCCTGCCGGAAACCTGGCAATTGTTACCTGCCGGGAGAATCACCCGCCAAAATTGCATTTTGTAAAACCCTGGATTAGAATCGAGCCAGGCTGGGTTCAGGTTTTAAATATTTTATCTTGCCTTTAAGTTTGATGTGGGGGATCCTGAGTGAGCGAATTAAAGCTCCGGCGCTACCGGGAGAGCGACCAGGCAACGGTCCTGGAGTTACATGTTGTGGGATTGAAGCAGGTGGGATCCTACGGGGGAGATGGGCCGTGGGATGACGATGTTCGTAATATTATTGAGCATTACCACCAGAACGAAGGTGAGTTCCTGGTCGGCGAGTACGAAGGCCGGGTGGTGGCGATGGGGGCTTTTCGTAAGACCGGCCCCCGGGAAGCCGAAATCAAACGCATGCGGACTCATCCGAATTTGCAAGGCCGGGGTTTTGGACAGCAAATTTACGATGCCCTTGAGGTTAAAGCCCGCGAGATGGGCTACAGGCGGCTGCACCTGGAAACCGGTGTATCCCATTACCCGGCCCAGAAGCTTTACACTCGGAACGGGTTTGTGGAAACGCACCGGGGCACGGTCCATCTGAGCCTTAACTCAATTTTTTACGAGAAAATATTAGATTGTACTCCTGAAGAGGAAAATTAAATGGCAGAGTTGCAAGATGCGGTAATTGTCAGCGCCGTCCGTACCGCTATTGGGACTTACGGGGGCGGGCTGGCCGAGGTTTCGGCGGTTAAGTTAGGTGAGATAAGTATTAAGGCCGCCCTGGAACGGGCCGGTCTCAAGCCGGAGCAGGTTGACGAAGTAATAATGGGAAACGTGTTGCAAGCGGGTTTGGGCCAGAACCCGGCCCGCCAGTCAGCCGTAGCGGCCGGTCTGCCGGTCGGTATCCCCTCAATGACGATCAATAAGGTCTGTGGGAGCGGGCTCAAAGCGGTAATTCTGGCGTCCCAGGCCATCCGGCTGGGTGACGCTGAAACGGTCGTGGCCGGTGGTATGGAAAGCATGAGCCGGGCACCTTATTTGCTGGAAAAGGCCCGCTTCGGTTACCGAATGGGTAACGGCGAGCTGGTGGATGTTATGATCCGGGACGGCCTGTGGGACGCATTCAACCAGTACCACATGGGAGTAACTGCCGAGAATATCTGCGCCGAGTACCGGCTGGACCGGGCAGAACTGGATGAGTTTGCGTTGCGCAGCCAGCAGCGGGCGGGTAAGGCTATCGAGGCCGGGTTGTTCAAGCCGGAAATCGTGCCGGTGGAAATCCCAGGTAAAAAAGGCCCGACCATTTTCGACCAGGACGAGTCGCCCCGGCCGCAGACTAGCCCGGAAGCCCTGGCGAAACTTAAACCGGCATTTAAAAAAGAGGACGGTATGGTTACGGCCGGTAATTCTTCCAGCCTGAACGACGGAGGGGCGGCGGTAGTCGTGATGAGCCGGGCCAAAGCCAACGCATTAGGGCTGCAACCGCTGGCGACCATCAAGAGCTATGCTTCGGCAGGGGTAGACCCCCGGATTATGGGTATGGGGCCGGTCCCGGCGACCCGCCGCGCCCTGGAAAAAGCCGGTCTTACCTTGGGCCAGCTTGATTTGATTGAGGCTAACGAAGCCTTTGCCGCTCAATCAGTAGCGGTACGCAAGGAACTGGGCCTGGACCCGGAAAAAGTTAATGTCAATGGCGGCGCGATAGCCCTGGGTCATCCGATTGGAGCCAGCGGTACCCGCGTGCTGGTAACCCTGCTGCACGAAATGCAACGGCGTGAGGCCCGTTACGGGCTGGCAACCCTTTGCATTGGCGGCGGTCAGGGCGTGGCGCTCATCGTCGAGCGTTAAGGAGCAATCTAATGAATAACGAAGAAGTTTTAATCGCCGGGTCCACCCGGCTGCCGACCGGGAAGTTCCTGGGCGCTTTAAGCAGCTTTAGCGCCACCCAGTTAGGCGCGCTTGCAATTCAAGAGTCCCTTAAACGGGCCAATGTCCGGCCGGACGTGGTTGACGAGGTTATCATGGGGAACGTGGTCCAGGCCGGGGTCGGACAGGCCCCGGCCCGGCAAGCGGCCATGGGCGGCGGTGTCCCGGCCTCGGTACCGGCTTTGACTATCAACAAGGTCTGCGGCAGCGGCCTTAAAGCGATAATGCTGGCCGCTAACTCAATTAAAGCCGGTGAGAACGAAGTTATGGTCGCGGGCGGCATGGAAAGCATGAGCCAGGCTCCGTATTTACTGCAAAATGCTCGCACCGGCTACCGGATGGGTAACGGCAACCTGATAGACTCGGTGATTCACGATGGGTTATGGTGCGCTTTTGAGAACCATCACATGGGCATGAGCGCAGAGATAATCGCCGAGAAGTTCGGAATCAGCCGCCAGGCCCAGGACGAATTGGCCGCTTCCAGCCACCAGAAAGCGGTCAGGGCAATTGAGCGGGGCGACTTCAAGCGGGAAATCGTGCCGGTAGAGATTAAGACCAAAAAAGGCGTGACGGTATTCGATACCGACGAGCCGGTGCGCCCTGATACCAGCCTGGATAGTTTAAGCCGCCTGGCTCCGGTCTTTAAGCCGGACGGTGGGGTGGTAACAGCCGGGAACGCGCCGGGCCTGAGCGATGGGGCCAGCGCGGTGGTCGTACTCAGCCGGGCCGCCGCCGAAAAACATGGGGTGACGCCCCAGGCTCGGATAACAGGTTACGCCTCGGCCAGCCTGGAACCCAAATATATTTTTGCCGCGCCGCCGCTGGCCGTCAAGAAACTGTTGGAGCAGACCGGCCTGCAACTGGGCGATTTTGATTTGATTGAAGTGAACGAAGCCTTCGCGGCCCAGGTCCTGGCGAACGCCAAAGAGCTGAAAATGGACATGAGCCGGGTGAATGTGCGGGGCGGCGCGATAGCCCTGGGCCACCCGATTGGCTCCAGCGGCAGCAAAATCCTGACCACCTTGATTCATGCTTTACAGGATACCGGCGGCAAGCGCGGACTGGTAACCCTGTGCCTGGGTGGCGGCGGTGCGGTTGCCCTGAGCATCGAACTGGTATAGTCGGGACGAGTTCAAAATATTTTTAATTAAATAGCTGGGAAATCCGCCTGAAAAGGGATTTCCCAGCTTATTTTATTGTTATAAAGTGATATATGTTATAATTAAAAGGTTGTAGCCGGGGTATAATAGCCCTGGTATTGTTGTACTGAACCGGCCCGCCGAAATTGTTGGTGGGATAATTATACGGAGGAAGGTTTTCCCTACTCAATGCCTGCTTTATTTGTAAATGAGTCAAAAATCTGGAAAATTCCAGCCCTGGGCCTGTGCGCGCTTTTACTTTCGGCCCTGTTAGTGGCTTGCGGTGGCACTCCCGATACGAATTATACATTATATGAACCCACCAGTTTGACGGCTGTGCCAGAAGTAGCCAGTAACCCTGACTTCCGCAATGCCGTGCTTTCACCTAAACGGACAAACGAGATTGTTGAGCAAGATATAAAGGTCTATCGCAGCGGTCAGGCCCTTGCAGATTTGCAATCATCCTATACGAGCGAAATGACAAAACGAGGCTGGTTAAATGTAACTCCCAGCATTTTGAGGAATGATGAGCTCGGCCAGAAGGGTGTGGTTATGGCTTTTGAAAAGCCGCTACCTGACGCCAGTAAGAAGCGGATAATAGGCATCATTCTGCTTTCACCGGATGTTAATAACCCTATGCTGGATACCTACCGGGCTAACGGCACCCTTCCAAAGGACCAGAACGTGGTAATTGCTGTCCAGGGCGGCACCGGCCCCGTTCCGGCTCCGAATACCAACCCGGCATAGGCCAAGTAATCTTCATTTTACAATGGCAAAGGTGGCCTATTATTCGCTCATAGGGAAGAACGGCCAAATTCTTTAGGATTCAACAATAAGTACCGTCATGCGCCCTATCTTTAAAAGGAGTATCTCTATGAGCAATAATTATGGAAACCAGGGTGGGCAATACCCTCCACAAGGTGGTTCCAACCCGGGTCCAGGGGGTTACCCTCCACAAGGCCAGGGCGGCTATCCACCGCAACCACCCCAGCAACCCGGTTACGGGCAACCGGGCGGGTACCCGCAGCAGCAACCCGGTTACGGGCAGCCCCAGGGCTATCCGCCCCAGCCGCCTTATGGGCAGCCGGGTGGATACCAGCAGCAGCAAACCCAGTATGGAGGGTATGGCGGCGGCCCTATTCCACCGGCTAAACCGCCGCGCTCGAATACTCCATTAATCCTGGTCGGGGTCGGTATCCTGGCTTTGATCGTGGTGGGCCTGGTTGCCTTCCTGGTGCTTGGTAGTAAACCGTCCGAGCAAAATCAGATTGCCGTGAACACCACTCCGACCGTTACGGCTGGGACAAATGTCAGCACGGGCACCACGGTAGCAGCCACGGCCGGTCTGAATACTCCGGCCGCTTTAGCAACAGCGACCGCCGTACCCGCAGCGACAGCCGGAAACAACCTGCCAACTGTCGGTCCTTCAGGGACTTCGGCGGCAACTACAACCCGGGCGGCGACCCCCACCAGGGCGGCGACCCCTACAAGGGCCGCTACGACCACCCGGGCGGTGACGCCTACCAGGTCCACCAGTTCGACTCCGGCGGCATCCAATGCCGGGTCGGCTGCCACGCCGGTTTACCCGAATTCTACGGTTTTGAACCTGCCAGCCAGCGTACAGGACCAGTTTACTTCTTCGGTCGGCGGTAGCGCCAAGAATACTGCTTTGAAAGCATATTCGATCAAGGATACGCCGGAAAAGATCAAAACCTTCTACCAGGCCGAGTTTACCAAAGCGGGTTGGATCGATGCCACGGCGGCGGCGGCTTCGCAATTGGAGCCGATTAACAGCCTGGGTGGTTGGGCGCTGGCGTATGCCAAAGTACCCAACATCGCGGTAATAATTCTGCTTCCAAGCGCCCTGGCGGGAGCGGAACTTGGTACGGAAGCAAGTCCTGATACCAGCATTCTGCTGGTTGTAACCGGCACAAACTAAGTTTTGACCTGTGGAGTAGGAGCGCCATCGCAAGATAGCGCTCCTACTTATTTTCTAAATCTGCCCAGATAATCAAATTTTGAACCGATTCTATTCTTTAAAACCCCTTACTTTACCCGGCTTATGGCTGGGACTGGTTATATTTTTATATGTAGCGGTCCTGACCTGGCTGCATGCCCTGCGCCTGAGCCATTTCATGAATGGGTTTGACCTGGCCTTTTACCAGCAAGCGATCTGGAATACCACCCAGGGCCGCTTCCTGGAAGTTTCAGCTACCGATTTTAGCTCGTCCCTCCTGGGTACGGATGTAGTGCTGATTTACACTCTGATGGCCCCTTTCTACCTGCTGTTACCTTCTCCGCTGACATTATTGGTGCTGGAAACTATCGTGGTGGGGTTGGGCGCGGTGCCAATCTATTTACTGGCAAGGGACAAATTAAAAAACGCCTGGGCCGGGTTGGGCCTGGCGCTGGTCTATTTGCTGCTGCCGGTGGTTCAGAACGGGAATTTGTACGAACTGCGCGAACGCCAGATGGCCGCAGCCTGCCTGCTTTTTGCCTTTTATTTCTGGTACAAGCAGCGGTTGGGCTGGTTTAGTCTTTTCGCGGTGCTAGCCCTGTGCTGCCGCCCCGAGAACGGATTGGTGCTGGTTATGCTCGGGCTGTACGGCTGGCTTTCCGGCAAACCCTGGCTTACAGGTAAACGACCAAAACCAGTCCAGCCGGAACAACTTACCGGCGAACCTGCTACCAAAGAAAAACCAAACTATTGGCGCATCTGGCTACCGGTTGTGCTGGGCCTGGCCTGGTTTGGCGCGGCCTTGCTTGTCATCCGGGCAGCTTCAGTGGGCGGGAATTTTGCCCTGGGCAGCACCTTTGCCGGGGGTTCGCCCATCAGCGCGGTTACGACTATTTTTACAAACCCGGTAGAAGGATTTCGCCAGCTTTTCCCGACCGGCCAGGTCCTCCTGGGCAAGCTGCTTTATATCCCGCTTCTGCTGCTGCCGCTGGCCTTCCTGCCGCTACTCCGGCCACTTCCGCTTTTGATGGCCTTGCCGCCGGTGGGCCTTAATCTTTTGGCCGGTGAGCGGCGCGAAATCCAGTGGAACCCCTTTGACTACCACTACCAGGCTTCGGTAATACCCTGGCTGATGGTGGCGACGATTTTTGCCCTGGCCGCACTGACCGAAAGGCCGCCCCGGTTCCTGCGGCGTTTAGGACCGAAACCGGTTGTAGTGTTCAGCGCCGGGTTAATCGGGCTGGTCCTGCTGGTCAATATCTGGGTGAACCTGGTTAGAATTGAGGTGCCTGGGGTACCGCCGGTTAAAAACGGCTGGGCGGCCATTTTAAGCAGAAAAGATGACGCTCGCTGGGCGGGCGGTAAAGAACTGCTCAAGCAGGTCCCCGCTGATGCTCCCCTGGCAATATCAAACACCTGGGCACCTTATGTGCCGCCACGCCAGGGCCTTTGGCTGTTCGCCCGGCGCGCCCTTTATTCCATGCACCCGGAACAGTCGGCTAAGTTTATTTTCGCGGATGTCCGAAACCCGGCATCCGAGGAAGCCCAACTGGCGGCCGAAATCCTGGCTACCGGCCAGTGGCGCAAGCAAGCGGAAGCTTCCGGTTACGTCTTGCTCGCGCGGATAGAAGGCCGGACCTAGATGTTGGTCTTTTGCAGCCACTCTAACAGGGCGTCCCGGCTGATGCGCTGTACCTGGTGGTCGACCATGCTCACCCTTAGTTTTCCCTTATAGGCGGCTTGCTTCAAAAGGTCCGGGCTTATCCAGAACAAGTCGGCGGCTTCCTTCAGGCTGTAGCTTTCCTGGTCAAGCCGGTCGTAGGTCGAATGAATTTCTTCATGAAGCGGGACTACCGGCAGGTTTTGAGCCATATGCACTACCGTGCCTACGGCCGCTGCCAGGGGCAGGTGGGCGGTGTTCAGGACCAGGTGGTAGTGATAGGGGTTTCGCCAATCGGTCTGGTAGTAGCGGCGAGTATAGCCGTCGCGCTGCTGGTCGCTCTCCAGGATAGCTTTTTCAGCCTCGGCCCGGTCAATATGCTGGAGCGTCATCAGGCGTTTGATGCGGAATTCAAATGGCGCGCCAATATGAATATGCAGGGTTTGCGGCCGGTTCCTGAGCTGGAACTGGGAACCGCGCCCCAGGATTACGGCGTGGCCCTTGGCTGCCACTTCCCGGATAAGACCAGCCACGAGTTCGTGATAGCCTTTTTGGATGGCGGCTTTTTTTTCAAGGGAGGGGTCGGTTTCAATCAGGCTGGAAAAGGAGCGTTTCCCACTGAAGTCGCGGGGCTGGCGGTCCGGCACCAGGACTTCGCTTATAGAGATACGGTCCTCGTGGGCCTGCCTGCGGCTGACCAGTTCGGCAATCTGGTCAAGTTGGGGCTCGACCCTTTCGTCAAAATCGGCCAGTTCGGTAGGAGTGATTCCGAGATGCTGGGTGGCCTGGCGGATAAGCTGGCTGTCGATATAGGTGAATTTAAGCTTGCGGGCGACTTCCTGGGCGACCTGGCGGCCTCCGCTGCCGTGTTCGCGGGATACGGTTATTACTAAATTCTTCGAGGTCATAAATGTACCCTCATCAATTATTCTAGGGCAACTTTACATAAGTTGTCGGGTTCCTTTCCATTAGCTGTAAATAGATTTGAAGATAGTACTTCTATTATAGTCTAGCACGGCTTGCAATAGTAATAGGGTAATTGGCTGAGTAAATCGAACGGTACTGGTCGCGTTATTAGTGAGCCGTCTTTAAGAGCGAAATCGAGGAATCCGGGTACCCACTGGGTGCCGGTGGCGAATAGCTACAACTTTTGGGAACGAGTTATGTACGGTACCAGACACCCAAAATTGGTCATGGGAATTTTTTCAACAGGAATGATTTAGCCTGTTAGGGGGTTTTTGTCTTTACCAGAGCCTGAAATCTTTGGGCATCCTCAAGCATGTTTATATTGTTGAACATCACGTAATTCTTCTTCTGTGGTTGGAGGCTGTTGAGCAGATTTTCCAGCTCAAAGTCCTCGTAGACGTGCCGGAAGCCTTCGCCACCATGCAAGCGGTAATAAGTCAGGGATGGGGTGACGGTCGGGCGGATGAAGGGGTCCGAGACATGCACCAGGTCAAGGTCCTGGCAGAGTTCAATTAGCAATTCGTCGGGCCAATCACCACGCGGTTCCCAGAGGAATTTTAAGTTACCACGCCGGACTGTACTAAAGAAATTCTTAAGCAGTTCCAGGTTGGCAGGCGTAGGTTTGAAAGTAGCCGGGCACTGAAACAGGACCAACCGGGCCTCCAGGATGTTGGCGCATAGCAAGGTGGTTTCCCAGGCCTGACGGACTATCGCCGTATCCTGGAAAAAGCCGCAGTCCTTTAGTTCCTGGTCGTTTAGCTTGACCTTTAAACGCTGGTAGGTCTTGCTCCAGGGCTTATGGGTAATAAGCTGCCAGGCTTTCAGGGTAAATTCGAAGTCGGTCGGGAAGTCGGCCCGCCAGCGTTCCAGGGTGGCCGGTTGAGGCGGCTGGTAGAAAGTTTGCTGAACCTCAATGACCGGGAAAAGCTCACGATAGCGGGCCTGGGCAGCCGAAAACCCGCAGCAGCCAATTTTTATATTATTTTCTTCCACCGTAAGATTCCCGTTAGTTTTAACCGTTTCCAACATTTATCCCCTTTACGACCTGGTTTTGCGAAAGGGCCCGCAAGCGGGACTTTCCGGCTGTCCGTTTATTTAATCCCAGATATAATCATTTTCCGGGCCAGGCTGCGCACAAGAAGAAATCCAGCCTGCGCTGGATTTCTTCTTCACAACCTACTTAACTTTGAAACCAATAAGGAAAAGGGGTTAGGATAAATTTTCAGTTGTAAGCCAGGGGACGGACGCCCGGCGAAAAACTATCTTTTTTCACCCAGGACTTCCTGGATGCGCAAGGCCAGGTGTAGGGCCAGGGCCGTTTCGGAGTCTTCCAGGTCAAACCCGGTAATATCCTGGATGCGGCGCAAGCGGTAAAGCAGGGTATTGCGGTGGACATCTATCTTCCGGGCCATTTCACTGGGCGAGCCCTGGTAGCGGAAGTAAGCTTCCAGTGTGCGCATCAACTCGCCGCCGTTGCGGGAGTCGTGTTCAAGCAGGCGGCCCAGCACTTCCTGGTAAAACTCGCGCAACTCGCGGTTGTTCCCGATAGTCAGCAGCAAGCGGTAGACGCCCAGGTCGCCAAAGTAGGTTAGCTGGCCCGGCCCAAAGAGCCGCAGGCCCATCATAACCGCTTTTTCGGCTTCGGCGCTTTGCTTGGGCAAGCCTTCTACGCCGCCTTCCTGGAACCGGCCCAACCCGGCCGAAACACTGATGTCCGGGTAGCTGTCTACAAAGCGTTCCTGGAAGATCATGACCGCTTTTTTAGCTTCGACGGGTCCGCCAAACTCTTTTCCATTTGCATTGGCGAAGAAGACCACGAAGCGGTCGTCCCGCACCCTGGTTATAGTGGCCCAGTTGCGGCGGGCCGATTCCTGTTCCACTAACCGCTGTAGTTCCCGGCCCATAGTCTCACTTACCGGGAGATCAAGTTCCATTTCACGGCCGTCCAGCACAATCGTTAGTGGTTTCTTGCGCAGGGTCTTTTCCTGCTGCCGGAAGGCGAAAGAGGCCACCCAGTAGGAGAGTTGCAGGTTATACCCGAGCCGTTTGGCCCGCTCGATTATGACCTCCGGACTGGTAAACGCTCCATCAAGTAATTCGTCCAGCACGTTGGCCTGGAACTTGTCTTCCACCGCGCTAACCGCCATCTCACGCGCCCGTTCGATGGCGAGGGCACTGGCGGCCCGGCTGAGGGCCACGCGCTGGCGGCGGTCAAAATCACTGCCGATTAAGGAAACATAGCCCGCTATGGTCGACTGAGCAATAATTGGAGCAGTCAACTGGTACAAAGGGTTGTGCCCGGTCAAGGGCATTTCAAAAACATGCATTGGCGGGTCGCTGGCCCGTAAATCTTTGTTGTGCAGCCAATCCCGCAATACCGAAAGGTTATTATGCAGCACCGAATTAAGGCCGCCGGTTTCCGATGGGACCGGGTTTATTTCCGGGTTGAGCGCATTGTACTGGCCGTTGCGGCTTTCACTAACCCCGGCCAGCACAATATTATGGTCGCGTTCAGGCGTGAACTGGACCCTGGCCCGGAAGTTCGCATCTTCAACTACAACCGCTTTACCGCTCAGCTTACACAGTAGTTCGGCAATTACGGCGATACCTTTGCCTTCAATCGCCAGTTCGGTAAACTGCCGGTATACTTCCTGGTTCCAGTGCTGTAACTGCTGGTTGTTTTCGGCGATGTACTTGGTAACATTTCGTTCGAGTTCTGGCAGGCTGGTGCCTTCGGGCAGGGCGAAAAGGGGCAGGTTCAGTTCGTTGGCGGCTTCAATGCCCACGTCGGAAATTTCCCCGAGGACCGCCGCCGCCGCCACGCCTTTTTCGGACAGGTAATTAAAAAGGCGTGAAATATGGAATTCTTCATCGAGCGCCCGCAAAACCCGGACCGAAATCAGGACCAGTTCGTTCCCTTTTAGCCCATCAAAGATTGGCGGACGGCTGCGCCCGGCCAGCACCCAGCTGACTTCGTGAGCCAGGCCTCCCTGCCCGGCTAATAGGTCGGTACCATCAGGCAGAATATGTTGTTGTAATTCTTGAACGGTTACCATTTTTTATTAGGACTGTAAGGTTTAAAAAAAATAATTTGATAAAATAAAATCCAGAACCAAAAAACCAGGTTATTACCCCCGGGTTATTTTTAGCCAATATCCAGGTAGCGTTCGACCTCCCAGGGGCTGACATGCCGGCCGTATTCGCTCCATTCGGCCTGTTTAGCTTCCATGAAGTTTTCATAGATAACTTCGCCCAGGGCTTCCTGGATGACTTCGTCCTTGCGCAACTCGTCCAGGGCTTCGTCCATAGTCGAAGGCAGGGTTTCAATCGAACGCCGCTGTAGCTCGTTCGGATCAAACTGGAAGATACTTTCTTCGACCGGTTCGGGCAGGGGCAAGCGCCGTTTGATACCGTCCAGACCGGCTTTGAGCATTACCGCAAAAGCCAGGTAAGGGTTGCAGGATGGGTCCGGGCAGCGGAGTTCCACCCGGGCGGTATAGCGCTGATTGGCGCCGGGGCCACTGTGGGGTACTCGGATTAAGGCACCCCGGTTGACCCTGGCCCAGCTAATGTAGACCGGGGCCTCGTACCCGGCGACCAGGCGTTTGTACGAATTGACCAGGGGCGCCAGGATGACGGTCATAGCCTTGGCGTGATAAAGCTGTCCGGCGATAAAATGCCGGGCTACGGCGCTCAGGTTGTATTGCTCGTTCAGGTTGGTAAAGACGTTCTCGCCCGGTTGCACGGTGCTGGGTAAGATTTTAGCTTTAGAGGTACGCGCGGTGGGGATGTCTCCCAACAGGGTCATGCTCTGGTGGGTGTGCATGCCGGAGCCGGATAAACCAAAGATCGGCTTGGGCATAAAAGTAGCCTTCATGCCGTTCTGCTGGGCCAGGGCCCGGATGACGTATTTGGCGGTCATTACATAATCGGCCGTACGGAGGGCCGGACCCACTTCCAGGTCGATTTCGTGCTGGCCGGGCGCGACTTCATGGTGAAAACTTTCGAACTCTACGCCCATTTCTTCCAGGGCACGGGCCGCTTTTCGGCGCAGGCTGCTCCCGGCATCGGTAGTATTGTCGAAATAGCTGCCCCGGTCGGTTTCGAGTACCTGCGGCAAGCCGCTGGCTAAATTATTGCCGAAGAGGAAAAATTCAAGTTCCGGCCCGGCGTTGTACTGGTAGCCCAGGGCGGAGGCTTCTTTAAGGACCCGGTCCAGGGCAAAACGGGGGTCGCCCAGGAAGCGTTCGCCACGGGGAGTATAGACCCAGCATAACAGGCGGGCGGTTTTTTCTTCGCCGGAAGTCCAGGGTACAACGGCCCAGGTAGTGGGGTCAGGCACCAGGTACATATCGTTTTCGGCGACCCGCGCAAAGCCCTCAATGGCCGAGCCATCGAACCAGACCCCGTTCTCAAGGGCAGCCGAGAGCTGGCTGGCCGGAATGGTGACGCTTTTAATGGTCCCGAAAATATCGGTAAACTGCAAATCAATAAAGCGGATATTACTTTCTATTACCCGGCCAGGTAAGTCAATGGTGGTTGAACTGGATTTGCCCATTATTACGGGGTCGGGGGTAACGGTTTCTTTTAAGTTTGAAATATCTTCGCTTTTTGTGTGATTATTATCCAATGTTGGTCTTTCCAAATTAAATTGTGCAGAATGTCCGTAACGAGATGCCAAAAGGAGTATAACATTACCTGCTATCAGGGTGCAATAGGCCACAGGCACAACATAGACTCAATGCTCTTGTGCAAGTTGCACAAATATTATAACATTTTCTGCCCGTTTTGGTATAAAAGGCAAATGAATTACAAGAATGAATATTTCCTTCAATTTCGGCTTGATATGTGACAAAATTTTCAATACGCCAGGTATTTTATAGATTTATTTTGATATTGACGGGTAATGAATATTTATAGTTGTAGTTATTGCACATATGAAAATATGGATCAGTAAGCGCCGGGGTGTGCCAGTTGTTATTGCAGGCATTCCTGTAACGGTGCCGGGTTTTATTCCCGGTTTGTGCTTTGTCATTCCGGTGGTAGTCGCGGAATCCGGGTTCCCTCTGGGTGCCTTCGCTTCGGCTCAGGATGACATGGCTTGAGGGTTGCCGATTTAGTTAAACGGAGGTGTGGCACATCTTAGTTTACGCAGTAATCAGGATTAAGTGTGGCGACTCTTGGTTAAGGAGTCCTAGGGAGGAGGTATTCAGGTTTTGGTGGAAGAGTGTAGGGTTTGGCGGCTGCTTACCGGTAGGGTTTGGGGAGAAGGCGCGGACTATTTATAGGTACGCGAATGTTAAAGGGTCAGGTCTCCGGGGTTTAGACACCTAACCCGATGTATTCTCTAACCGAATTAAAATCTACTTGGCTTTCAATCGCACCCAGGCCCTTGAGGCTTTCTTTTTGTGGACCGGTCAGGCCGCTGATATTGCGGATATCCATTCGTTCGTAAGGCCGTGCGCTTCTTAATACTTTAAAGCAGTTCCACTCCGGTACCTGCCACAATCTTATCGTGCCATCTTCGCTGCCGGTAACCAGGGTCTGGCTGTCCGGTTTAAATGCCAGGCTGCGTACAACTTCGCGGTGGCCGAGCAAGTGGGCCAGGCATTCCCCGGTTTCGGCATCCCATACCCGGGCCGTCTGGTCATAGCTGCCGCTGGCAATGAACCGCCCATCGGGACTGTAGGCAAGCGCTCGCAAGCGTTCGGTATGCCCGGCCAGAACATTTAAACAAGCCCCTGTCTCAATATCCCACAGGCGGACGGTCCGGTCATCACTGCCGCTGGCAAGGCGCTTGCCATCAGGGCTGAAGGCAACCTTCCAGACCAGGCCGGTATGCCCTTCTAATATAGCCAGGCATTTCCCGCTAGACACTTCCCACAACCGGATTGTCTGGTCGTCACTGGCGCTGGCGAGGAGTTGGCCGTCAGGGCTGAAGGCGACTGACCAGACCTGCTCTTTATGGCCTCCCAAAACTTTATAAGGCTCGCCGGTGCTAACCTCCCACAACTTGATGGTATTGGTGTAATCGCTGGTAGCCAGGTAACGGCTATCAGGGCTGAAGGCCACTCCCCAGGTTAAACCACCTTCGCCCCGGAGGGTGCGCAGTTTCTCGCCGCTACTGGCTTTCCAGATATTTACGGTCCAATCGTAACTGCCACCGACTAACCACTGACCGTCCGGACTGAATAAGAGGGATAAGATAAAGCTGGTCGGCCAGGGAACTGTTTTGATACAGCGGTACGCCTCTTCACCGGCCGGACCGTCTTCCAATTTCCACAACCGGATAAACTGTTCATCTCCACCGCTGGCGAGCAACCCACCGTCCGGACTAAAAGTTACCGCACCTATCCGGTGCGAGTAACCCTGTAAGGTCCGGTAGCATTCGCCGGTAGTGGTCTGGACTTCCCAGAGCTTGACGGTTTGTTCTTCACCGCAGCTTGCCAGGAAACGGCCATCCGGGCTAAATGCCACCGACCTTACCCAGCTATTATGGCCTTGCCAGGCTTTAAATACAGTCCCGCTCCGCAAGTCCCATAGGTGCATTGTGCCGTCTTTACTGCCACTAACCAGGCTGGTGCCGTCAGGATTGAAGGCAATCGAATGGACCACGCTTTCCTGGGTCACTAAAACTTTTAACTCCCGGCCGCTATTGACATCCCAGAGAGTAATCGCGGGCCGGTTTCCGCAAGCCGCCAGCATGCGGCTGTCAGGGCTAAAGGCGACCGACCAGAACATATCCAGGTCGGTTTCCAGAGTCCGCAGGCACTGGCCCCCGGCGACATCCCAGACCCTGACACTTTGATCGTTGCTGCCGCTGGCAAGTAATTTTCCGTCCGGACTAAAGGCAACCGAATTTACCCAATTGGTGTGGCCTACCAGGGTTTGCAGGCACAGGCCGCTGCTGACTTCCCATAATTTGGCGCGATGGTCCTTTCCCGCACTGGCAAGCAGCTTGCCATCAGGACTAAAGGCGACCGACCAGATCATATCTTCGTGAGCTACGATGGTCCTAATACACCTGCCGGTATGGACATCCCAGAACTTGATGGTCCGGTCGTGACTGGCGCTGACAAACAATTTGCCATCTGGGCTATACGCGACCGAGCCGACCCAATCGGTATGCCCGGCCAGGGTAAGCACTTGCTGTCCATCGGTAAGCCGCCAGAAGCGTACTTCGCCGTTTATACCACCGGCGGCCAGGAATTGACCGTCCGGGCTAAAAGCGACCGACCAGATTACATTGAAGGTCTCGGTAAAGACCGACCCGGTCAGGTTTGAGCCGCTAAAGTTGACCTCCTGTAATTCAACGCCTTGCAGGTAAGCTTGCCAGATGTTCAGACCTGAAAAATCGTAGCCTCTTAAATCCCTGGTCAAATGGTAAAGCAGGTTAACCAGGTTACCTCCGGCGTAACCTTGCTCGGACATGCGCATACCGCGCAGCACGCCCAGCAGTCCGACGATCTTTTTTTGCAGGGCCAGGGGATCCTTGCTGCTGACCATCAGGCGAGCCAGGACCGGCTTGAGAATAAAATGGACCTGGTTATTGCGGACATATTCCCTGGCCTGGGCTTTCATGAGGGCATGAGAGATTAGAACCTGGAACTTCCCGGCCTGAATTTCCTGACAAACCTGGCCGGTGAACCTTTCGGTTACATATTCCATCACGACCGGCTGCAAGGTAAAGACGTTCGAAATTTCGCCGGTTTCCAGCATCGAACGGCGGCGCAGGGAGCTAAGGGCTTCTAATAACTCTTTGTCCGGTTCGGACAGGAGTAAATTGGCCGCCAGCATATCCAGGGATACCGGTTCTCGCTCGATAGCCAGCCAGTACATTACCTGCTTTTCAAGGTCCGAGAGGCGTTCAAACTGCTCGTCCACCAGGTCGGCAATATCGCCAAAGACCATTTTGCTACTTTTGAGGAACGCGCCGACCTGGCCGTTGAAAACTTCGTGGATAAATTCGGCCACGATTTTCAAGGCTAAAGGGTTGCCCGAATAGCGCTTTATGAGGGTGTCGGTGGTCGCAATATCTGAACCGGATAAACCTTTATCTTCCAGGATTTCGCGGGCTTCCCGGTCGGCCAGCCCTTGCAGGTTGAGCACCCTGACCGGCGATTTGCTGCCGCCTAGCCGGTTAAATTCGCGGGGTTTCTCGCGGGTGGTGACAACCAGGCAACTTGAATGGGTCGTTTCGCCGATGCGCTCGATTAGCTGGCTGTAACCCTCATAGCCTTTGCGATAATGGCCGACCCGGCTTTGCTGGCCCTCCTGCAGGATACTTTCGGCGTTATCCAGTACTAAAAGACAGCGGGTCTTGCGCAGGTTGTCTATCAAAAGGGAAATTTTGCCATCAAGGGTTTCCGGCAGAGCAATTTTGGGCTGCCTGGTCAAAAACTCCAGACAATCATCAACAAAGTTTTCGACCAGCGGAGCGTTGCGTAACGACCGCCACAGCACCACTTCGAAGTGGTCTTTTACATGCTGGCTGAGTTTTACCGAGAGGGTAGTTTTGCCGATTCCGCCCATTCCCAGGAGGGCCACCAGGCGGCAGCCATCTTCGACAATCCATTTAGCCAGCAAGGCAAGCTCTTTTTCGCGCCCATAGAAAGTCTCCAGGCCGGGAGCTTCACCCCAATCCTTAAACTGGCTTTCGTTGGCTTTTGTAGCGGGGTTTATGAACGGTTGGTTGAGGACAGGGCTGGTAGTCCGGGATAGGTTATCGAACCAGGCATCATCAAAGCCGGGATATTCGCCATAGGTTTTGGTTGTGGCGTCAAAGACGGATTTAATAGAGTTCCAGAGGTTTAAAGCTTCCTCCCGCTCGATGCCGGGAATGAAAATGGCCTGATCCAGGAATATTTCAATTAGTTTTTTAAGATTTTTAGCTTTAGGAAGATTAGCATCGGTTTCCCAATTCCGGATCATTTTTTCACTGATGGAAATAAGCAAACCCAATTCAGTTTGGGTAAGCCTGGTCCGGATGCGCAATCTTTTTAAGAGTTCGCCTGGTGATGTATTAGCAAGATGGTTGATAGCAGACGAAGAAACCAAACTCAAACTCCCTAAAACCGGAAATTACCGGAAACACCAAGAATTTAAAACCGGAAACAAAGGTACTGCCAACAGCCATTTTTTTCTGGTATAAATTCTTAATACATTGATACTCAAAATTAGAAATGCTTATACCTCCATTCTAAATTACCTGACTTGCTTTAGCAACTTAATAAGTATTAGGATTCCATAATGAATTCTCCTGATACCAACAGAGAAAGGGCACACTCTAATGGCCGAGGCTTTATTGGATTATAGTAAGTTTACAGAAGAAAACTTTAGGGTTTTGGACCAGGAAGTCCAGGCCGCGATGGAACGTTTTGGTGTGCCCGGCGTTGCACTTGGTATTACTTATGGCGGTAAAGAATATTTTGCGGGCTATGGCACCACCAACGTTGAAAATCCGCTGCCGGTAACACCCGATACTTTTTTCCAGATTGGCTCGACTACCAAGACCCTGACCGCTACGGCTATTGTCCGGTTGGTTGAAATGGGCAAACTGGAGTTGGATGCCCCGGTCCGGCGTTACCTGCCTGATTTGACGCTGGAGGATGAGTCGGTTGCGGCAAACGTCACTGTCAAGCACCTGCTGACGCACACTGCCGGTTGGATGGGCGATTTCTTCGCCGATACCGGGGTTGGTGATGATTCCCTGGCAAAGTTTGTCGCCCGGTTGACCGAGGCGGGACAAAGTTCACCCCTGGGCGAGCTGTGGTCGTATAACAATGCCGCCTTTAGCCTGGCCGGGCGTGTTATTGAAGCCGTTACCGGCAAAACCTACGAAGCCAGCTTGAAAGAATTACTGCTTGAACCTCTGGGTATGACGAAATCATTTTTCTTTTCATCCGAGGTGATTACTTACCGGGCTGCCGCCGGGCACCGTAATGAAGAGTCCGGACCGGTTGTTACCCGCCCCTGGGCTTTGCCCCGGTCGGCCAATGCGGCGGGTGGTTTGTGTACGACCGTTAAAGACCAGATGAAGTATGCCCGGTTTCACATGGGCGATGGAACGGCCGAAGATGGTACACGGCTGCTGAACCCCGAATCGGTAGCCTTAATGCAGACCCCGGTGACCAGTGCCGGTGGTGACGAAAAGATTGGTTTGAGCTGGTTTATCGCCAATATTGGGAATGTGCGGGTAGTGAAGCACGGCGGCGGGACTTTCGGCCAGATTTCGGCCTTTATGCTGGCTCCAGACCAGAAGTTTGCTATCGCGGTGGTGACCAATTCCGACCAGGGCGGTATGGTTAACGAAATTGTTACCAAATGGGCCTTTAAACATTTCCTGGGTGCGGAAAACACCGAGCCGGAACTGATTAATATCCCGGCAAGCGACCTGACAGCTTACGAAGGCACTTATTCGGCAGTTTTGACCAGCCTGAAAGTCATTCCGTCTGAAAGTGACGGGATGCTGTTAGGTACTTTTATGTATCACACCAACGGATTATTCGAAAAAGACCCGCCTCCTATAAGTGGTATTCGGCTGGCTTTTTATGGTGACGATAAAATCACGGCCCTGGATGAACCTTACAAGGGTACCAGGGGGGACTTTATCAGGAATAAAGATGGAAAGTTAGCCTGGCTTCGGTTTGGTGGTAGAGCAGCCGCCCGCCAGGATATTTAGCCGGGAAAGTAAAGTTAAAGTTAACTATGCCAATGGAAGAAACTAAACCAATGATTACGGTAATAGGCTGCGGAGTAGTAGGTCTATCCAGTGCGATTATGCTCTTAGAAGCGGGTTATCAGGTTAGAGTGTGGGCGAAGGATTTACCCCCGCACACGACTTCGAATATTGCGGCGGCGGTCTGGTATCCGTATAAGGTCGCCCCGGAACTAAAAGTAGCCGAATGGGGCCAGCGCAGTTACATAATATTTTGTGAACTGGCTGAACAAGAAGGGACCGGTATCAAAGTTTTACCGGGGGTTGAGCTTTTCAGGGAACCCGCCTCCGACCCGGTCTGGGCTAGTTACGTGCGCAATTTCCGCCGCGCACTGCCGCATGAAATTACAGGCGACTATCAAGACGGCTATTATTTCGAGTCCCCGGTAATTGATACGGGTGTATACATGGCTTACCTGGTACAACGGTGTAAAAGCCTGGGTGGGCAGATTGAACAGCGTCAGATTAACTCGCTGTCAGAAGCTTTCCAGGGAAGTGATATTGTAATAAATTGTTCGGGTCTGGGAGCGCGTTCGTTGATTGGGGATAAGGAAGTTTATCCTATTCGCGGGCAGGTTATCCGGGTAATGCGAGACTCGATTAAAGACTTTTTTGTCAGCGCCGATAATAAAGGGGTCGCCAATTACGTCATACCCCGCACAAACGACTGTATCTTAGGCGGCACCGCAGACGTCGAGAACTGGTCGCTTGAGCCGGATGCCGCGACTGCCCAGAGAATTTTGGATGACTGTACTGAGCTGGTACCGGAGGTAGCCCAGGCTAACATTCTGGAACACCTGGTAGGATTAAGGCCAGCTCGAAAAGCGGTCCGGTTGGAAGCGGAAGTACTGCCCGATGCCGGTGTGGTCATCCATAACTATGGTCACGGTGGGGCCGGGGTAACTATTTCCTGGGGTTGCGCCGAACAAGTTTTAAGCATGGTTAAAGTTTTTAGTCCACAACAAGAACTTTCCCTTAAACAGGGGAAAGTATAATTAACGGAGAAGAAGATGACTAATTTCGAAGAAGGCCGGAAGGTGGCCTGCTCAGCCACTAACGGTAGACGTTGGCGGTTTTTACAGGCGCGAGTGGCCCTGGTAATGGCTCTGGTGTTTGCCACCAGCCTGGTGCTGGCCGCCTGTGGGGACGCGGCTACTCCTACCACCAACCTGCCGACTGCCACTCCGGCAGCTACTGTTGTCCAGGCGGGTAACGCCTTTGCAACCACTGCCGCAGGCGCGACCACTGCTGCTGCCGCGACCACTGCTGCTGCCACTACTGCCGCCGCGACTACCGCAGCCGCCGGTGCCACTACTGCCGCCGCGACCACCGCAGCCGCCAGTGCCACTACTGCTGCCGCCGCCGGTAAGGTCGGTGGTACTATCAACCAGGCTATTTCTCAGGAACCGGATCAGCTTGACCCGGCCAAAACCGTACTTGGTGTTTCGAACCAGGTCAATTCCCAGATTTACGACCGGTTAGTTTACATCGGCTCCGACGGCTTGCCCAAGCCCTGGATTGCCGAGTCCTGGACTATCGCGGATGAAGGTAAAACCATTAACTTCAAAATTCGCGTCGGCCAGAAATTCCACGACGGCACCCCGTTAAATGCTGCCGCCGTAAAAGCCAACTTCGACCGCATTTTGGACCCGAAAACCGCTTCCGCGACCAAGTCCTTCTTTGGTACGTTAAAGTCGGTAGAGGCGCCTGATGAAGCCACCGCGATTTTCCGCTTTGAAGCTCCTTTCGCGGCTTTCTTTACCAATGCCAGCATCGCTTACGGTGGAATTGTTTCCCCGACGGCTGTTACTAAACACGGCGACCAGTATGGGCGCAACCCGGTTGGTTCCGGCCCGTTCCGCTTCAAATCCTGGACCACCGGCCAGTCAATTGTCCTGGAACGCAACTCCGAGTACAAAAACTTCCGGACCGACGTTGATAACAAAGGCCCAGTTAGCATCGATACCCTGAATTACCAGATTATCCCAGAACCGTCTACTCAGTTGGCTTCGCTCGAACGCGGCTCGACTGACATCGTGTTCCCGGTCCAGACCGATAACGCCGCTTCGATTAAGTCGAACAACGCCCTGAACCTGCTTGAAGTAAAGCAAGGCACCCAGCTAGTATTTATCAACTTTGCCGATAAAGCACCGACCGATGACGTAGCCCTGCGCAAAGCCGTATCTTATGCCGTCGACCGCAAGACCGTAGTTGACAATGCCGTAAACGGTTATGCCACCGCGATTACCGCTCCCTTGCCGAACGGTGTCGCCGGTTACGACCCGACCCTGAACCCTTATCCTTTCGATGTTGCAAAAGCCAAGCAAACCCTCAAGGATGGCGGTTGGGTTGCCGGTGCTGATGGAATTGTTGCTAAGGGCGGTAAATCAGCCAGCTTCAACCTGGTAACTTACTCCGGTGACAGCAGTATCAAACGGACAACCGAAATTCTCCAGGCTAACATGAAATCCATCGGTATCGACCTGAAAGTCCAGATCATGGAAATCAGCGCGGTGGTGCCCCTGTTAAGCAAAGGCGATTATGACCTGTCCCTGATTGGGGTTGGCTGGCCGGATACTTCGTTCCTGTCCCTGTCCTACCTGGGCAAGGGCGGCGCGATTTTCAAACGGGTCGAAGACAAAACCATTGATGACCTGATCTTGAAGTCCGACCAGACTCTTGAGCCCGTACAGCGGCTTGAAGTTGCCAAGCAAGCTCAAAAGGCTCTGCTGGAGAATGCCAAGATAGTACCGGTCTACACTCCATTTGTTCTGTTTGGTCTTCAGAAAAAGGTACTTGGTTTCAAATTGGACGCATTGCAAAACCACCTGTTCAATGATGTGACCATTGCTTCTTAAACTAACTGGCAAGGACTGCTCACGATGATTTCCTTCATCATACGACGTTTATTGGCATTGATCGTGGTGGCCCTTGGTATTATCACTCTCGTCTTTATGATGAGGGTGATAATACCGGGTGATCCAATCGATACTTTGCTTTTCGGGCAACCCAAGACAGAAGAAGTAGTAAAAAACATGCGGGCCGAGTTGGGGCTGGATAAGCCGCTTCCGGTCCAATATTTCAACTACATTATTGGGGCAGCTCAAGGCGACCTGGGCAAGTCGTTGACTACCCGGCGCTATGTAATCGATGAACTGGGCGACCGCTACGTTAAAACAGTCGGATTAGCCATTACAAGCCTCCTGGTAGGCCTGGTACTCGGCCTCATATTCGGTACAATGGCGGCCCGCTACAAGAACACTGCAATCGATACAGGCATAACTGCTCTAAGCCTTATCGGCCTTTCTCTTTCCCCCATCTGGTTGGGGCTGGTACTGATTAACTTGCTAGGGGTTCAGCTTAGAATTCTACCAGTGGTAGGAAATGGCGACCTTGTGCAGTTGATTATGCCAGCCATGACCCTGGGTATTATTCAAGCAGCGGTCATTTCCCGTTTTGTGCGGTCAAGCCTGCTGGAAGTGCTGGGTCAGGACTATATCCGGACGGCAACCGCTAAAGGGTTGCAATTAAATAAGGTTATGACCCGTCATGCCTATCGAAACGCAATGATCCCGGTGGTAACTATCCTGGGTCTGCAGTTCGGTGGGTTGTTGGGTGGTGCGGTAATTGTCGAGAATATTTTTGCCTGGCCTGGTTTGGGTCAACTGGCAGTCAAGGCAATCAGCGCGCGCGATTACCCGGTAATCCAGGGCATCGTCTTGCTGGCCGCAATAACTTACGTACTTGTGAACCTGATAGTAGATTTACTTTACTTCTGGATAGACCCGCGCCTCAAGGCTCATTAGATAACGGTGGAATATAATTATGGAGGTATCCAACGAGCCGGTGACTCAACAAAGTCCAGTCCCCCCCGGGGAACCTACGGCAGCCTTTCTTAAAGCAACCAAATCCAAAACAGAGCGTGGTTGGTTGGATTTTATGAGACGGCTGTTCCGGAACCGGACAGCCCTGGTAGGTCTCTTTTTACTGTTTTTGGTAATTGGATCGGCGGCTTTCGCTCCCTGGATCGCGCCCTACCCGATTGACAAATTGGGTGTGGGTCCGCGCTTGCAGGGACCAACATTGCAGCATCTTTTCGGAACCGATGCCCTGGGACGCGACCTTTTTAGCCGGATAATTTTCGGGTCACAAACCGCGTTGCAGGCCGGTTTCATTACGATTGTTATTGCAGCCGTCGTCGGTACATTAATCGGGTTGGTCAGCGGGTATTATGGCGGATGGCTGGATGTGGTCCTGATGCGTATCACCGACCTGCTATTAGCTTTCCCTTCAATATTCCTGGCTTTATTAATTCTGTCGGTTCTGGGGACCGGCCTGACGAATGGCATTATTGCTATCGGTATCAGCACAATTCCGAACTTTGCCCGGGTAGTCCGGGGAGCGGTTTTAACTGTTACAGCCCAGGACTATGTTCTGGCAGCCCAGGCAACTGGTTCACCGAACCGGCGGATTTTAATAAAGACTGTCCTACCAAATACCATGGCTCCAATTATTGTGCTTGTGACCCTGGTTTTCCCGGCCGCCGTTCTGGCTTCGGCCGGTTTGTCCTTTATCGGGCTGGGAGCGCAACCGCCCTCACCGGACTGGGGCGCCCAGTTGGTTGAAGGACAGGTCTATCTGAGGACAGCTCCGTGGCTGTTTAACTTCCCAGGATTGGCGATATTTATTACGGTTATGGGTAGCAACCTGCTTGGTAACGCACTGCGTGATCTGCTCGATCCTCAACAACGCGGGCGTTAGTCTTTAAAAGCACTAAACAAAATTTAGAACCCGGTAGTGCAACGTTGCACCCCAAACGGCCCGGTTGAACCTGATTAGAAAGATTAATTCTGTCCGGTTCAACCTGGCCCGTTTAGGCCGGGCGAAAATCTAAGATTAAGATATTTGGAGATGGAAATGACAGATTCTTTAACTTCCTCAGCCGGTACCAGGCCGGAATTTGAAAAAATTAATGATGTTATCAGGGCTGAAATGGAACGGCTGCAGGTTCCAGGAGTAGCGGTTGGGATTTATTACAAGGGCCAGGAATATACCGCCGGGTTTGGGGTTACCAATGTAGACCACCCGCAGCCAGTTGAACCCGACACCCTGTTCCAGATTGGTTCTACCACCAAGACCTTTACCGCGACAGCAGTTATGCGGCTGGTCGAACAGGGCAAACTGGACCTGACCGCCCCTATCGTCAACTATTTGCCTGACCTCAAGCTATCCAGCGATGAGATTACTTCGAAGGTAACTTTGCGCGACCTTTTCGCGCATACCAGCGGCTGGGTGGGCGATGTTTTTGACGATTTTGGACCTGGCGATGACGCGGTTGCCAAATATGTTGCGAAAATGAACGGGCTGGAACAATTAACGCCGCTGGGGAAAATCTGGTCATATAACAATGCCGGGTTCACCCTGGCTGGGCGGGTAATTGAAGCGGTGACCGGCAAGACTTATGAAGCGGCCGTTAAAGAGCTGGTACTTGAGCCGCTGGGCATGAATAACTCCTTCTTTTTCGCCAATGAAGTAATCACTTATTCGTTCGCTGTCGGCCACGAGTCTCTGCCGGGCCAGAAACCGCGCGTCCTGCGGCCCTGGGCCTTGCCGCGTTCGGTCAACCCGGCCGGGGCACTTATCTCCACGGTCAAAGACCAGTTGAAATATGCCCGCCTGCACATGGGCGACGGTAAAGCCGAAGATGGCAGCCAATTCCTGAAGTCTGAAACTATCACTTTAATGCAGCAGCCGGTAGCCAAGGCGGGCAGTATCGCCGATGAAGTAGGCGTAAGTTGGTTAATCCGGCATTTTGGCGACAAGAAGACGGTTGGACACGGCGGTACCACTAACGGCCAATTGTCGGCCTTCCAGATGGTGCCGAGCGAGGGCTTTGCCATTACAGTCTTTACAAACTCCACTTCCGGTGGGGCGCTGCACGGTTACATCGTGAAATGGGCCCTGGAAAACATCCTGGGCTGGGAAATTCCGGATAACGAGCATATCAACCTGTCCAGTGAAGAACTGGCGGCGTTTGCCGGGACTTACTCCGGCTACGGTTCGACGCTTGATATTGTCCTGGAAGACAACGGCCTGGTCCTGAAGTCCACCCCGAAAGATATTCCGGCCCTGGGCAAACACGCTCCGCCGCCGCCAACTAAACTGGCTATCATTAACGGGGACCGGGTGGTGGCCCTGGACGAACCTTACAAGGGCGCCATTGGCGAATTCATCCGCGAAGATGACGGTCAGATTAGCTGGTTCCGGTTTGGCGGCCGGATTGCCCGCGCTCAGAAAAGCAGCGCTGTTTAAGGAGTAACATTTAATGTTTGACTTACTTTTAAAAAATGCCCGAATTGTAGACGGAAGCGGTAATCCCTGGATTAAGGGTGATGTAGCCGTTGAAGGCAACAAAATTGTCGCGATGGGCGACCTGGGCGCGGCGGCGGCAAAACGGACGATTGACGTAGCCGGTTCGGTGGTGGCACCGGGCTTTATTGACCTACACTCGCACTCGGATGTGACTTTCTCGGATTTCCCACGCGGCGAGTCAATGATTACGCAGGGTATTACCACCCAATTGGTGGGTAACTGCGGAATGTCACCCTTTCCGATTGTGCCTGAGCGGATTGACCTGCTGAAAAGCTACATCTTTTTTAGCGGCCCTTCGCTTAGTTTTGATTGGAATGACGCGGCTACTTTTATGAAGCACCTGGACAGCCTGCCGCTGTCCGGGAACGTAGCGCTCCAGGTAGGGCACGGCGCGGTCAGAATTGCTGCCATGGGCTACGATAACCGGGTGCCGACCGAGTCGGAACTGGCGTTTATGAAAAAGCTGGTGGCCGAGTCTTTTGAAGCAGGCGTGTTTGGCTTTTCAAGTGGGTTGATTTACGTACCGGGCAGCTACAGCCAGACCCCGGAACTGGTCGCCCTGGCCGAGGTCGGGCAGCGCTACGGCGGTTTTTACTCCAGCCACATTCGCGGTGAAGGCCAGACCTTGCTGGAAGCGGTTGATGAAGCCCTGACGGTTGGGAAAGAGGCGGGAGTTGGGGTACAACTCAGCCACCACAAAGCGGCCGGGAAAAACAACTGGGGCAAGGTCAAGACCTCGCTGCAGATGATTGACCAGGCTCGCGCTGCCGGGCAAGATGTCCAGGCCGACCAGTATCCCTACACGGCCGGTAGCACCACTCTAACCGCACTCCTGCCCCAGTGGGCGCTGGAAGGTGGCGTGGCAGCTATGAAAGAACGCCTGCGCAACCCGGAAACCTACGCCAGGATTAAGGCGTCAATCGCAAACCAGGAGGCCGATAGTGGAGCCAGCCAGTTCTCGATTGATACGATTATGATTGGCAAGGTGGCTGATGGGCCGTTCCAGGCTTACGAAGGCAAAATGGTGACTGAGATTGCTGAGATCAGGGGTGAAGACCCGGTCGATACGGCCCTGTTGATGCTAAGGGATACCCCCGGGGGCATTGCCATGATCGTATTCATTATGTCGGAAGACGATATAAAAGAGGTAATGCAGCACCCGGTCGTTTCGATCGGGACAGACGGTACGGGTATCAACCCCACTGCCGGAGGCAAGCCGCATCCCCGGACCTATGGCACTTTCCCCCGCGTACTGGGCAAGTACGTCCGCGACGAAAAGATTCTCACCCTGGAAGAAGCTATCCGCAAGATGACTTCTTTACCGGCCCGGCGGTTAGGGCGCTTCGACATGGGCCTGATCCGGCCCGGCTGCCAGGCCGACCTGGTGGTGTTTGACCCTGAAAATGTCAACGAAGGCACTTCTTACGCCGACCCGCACCAGTACGCCAGGGGCATCAGCCACGTAATTGTCAACGGACAGGTCGTGATTGAAAATGGTCAGGACACCGGGGTAAACGCCGGACGCGTCCTGCGCCGGGGCCAGGCATAAACTTCTCCTGACAATTCTCTTCTATCGAATAATGCCGAATGGCGCCAAAACCTCTGGAAATTGTCCGGGGGTTTTTTTTAATGCCGGGATAAATTGGCTTCCTGGCCTAACAGAGAGTAAAATCTAAGCAACCAGGCAATGAAGCAGGTTTAGGGCAACAGGTTATAATATTTGCTCAAAAGTTTAATTGTTAAGAAATTATATAAGTTGGCATACTTCTCCAGACCAAAAGCCCTCGGAATTGCTGGTTAGGGGGACGGTTTCCTCGAAAGGAGCAAGATTGAAATGAGCTACAACGTAACTTTGATACCGGGTGATGGCATCGGGCCGGAAGTGGCGGAGGCCGCCCGCCGCGTTTTGGAAGCAACCGGTATTAAATTTAATTGGGATATAAAAAATGCAGGGAGTGAGGAATTGGAGCGGAGCGGCGAACTGCTTCCCGAAGAAACCCTGGCCTCCATTCGCCATAATAAAGTGGCTCTCAAAGGACCTATTACTACCCCGGTCGGCACTGGGTTCAGAAGCATCAATGTTTCCCTGCGCCAGCAATTGGACCTGTACGCCTGTTTCCGGCCCTGCCGCTTGTACAAGGGGGTCCGGACCCGGTTTGATAAAGTTGACCTGGTGGTGGTCCGGGAGAATACCGAAGACCTCTACTCGGGGATAGAATTTGAAATGGGTTCTACGGAAGCCCTGATTGAGGTGGCCCTGATTGAAAAAATCAAGAACATCAAAATCCGGGATGATGTCGGTATCAGCATTAAGCCGATTAGTGAGTTTGGCAGCCGCCGGATTGTGCGGGCCGCTTTCGATTACGCCCGGGCCAACAATCGCCACAAAGTAACGGCGGTCCATAAAGCCAATATCATGAAGTTCACCGACGGTTTATTTCTGCGAATTGCCCGTGATGTGGCCCTGGAATACCCCGATATCAAGTTCCAGGATGTAATCGTGGATAATATGTGCATGCAATTGGTCCAGTACCCGGAAGATTACGATGTGCTGGTGCTGCCAAACCTGTATGGCGATATTATTTCCGACCTGGGAGCGGGTCTTATCGGCGGGTTGGGTATGGCCCCCGGCGCTAACATCGGGGATGAATACGCCATATTCGAGGCAACGCACGGCAGCGCGCCGGATATTGCCGGACAGAACAAGGCCAATCCGCTGGGTATGATTCTCTCTGGGGTGATGATGCTGCGCTATTTACAGGAATTTGACGCGGCTAACCGGCTGGAAAGGGCAATTGAAGCGGTCATCGAAGAAGGTAAAGACGTGACCGCCGATATGAAAACCGATCGCAAGGATCCGTCCGCGGTCGGCACCAAAGAGGAAGCGGACGCGATTATCCGGAAAATACAGGAATTGGATTAATTATTCCTCCGGATTAACCTGGTTTTGTTCCCGGAACATCATGGAAATATCCTGGGATAGCCGCTCCATGACCCGGGTAACAGCCGCAAAATCAAAGATAGCTTGCCGGTTAGAAGTATCCGGCGGACCGGCAAGATTATCTTTCAGCTCGGCAATCCGGCTGGACGAAAGTTTTCGCATGGCAGCCTGGACCGCCCGGACGCTATCTTCCAGCGCGGGCGGTTGGCCGGGATGCTCGCCGCGCCGGACCGACCCTTCCAATTGTTCCAGAATAGTAATAATTCGTGCCACATAGTTATCCAGACCCGCCAGCCGATGCTGCCCGCTAAATTGGGGCAGGTGAGCGGCCATAGTTGTCATGCTGTCCAGAAAATGCCGGTTATAGGTAACCAGGGCGTAAAAATGGGGGACGTTGGCCTGCTGCCTTTTGGGTTCGCTAAGCAGCAATTGAAAGGCGGTTTCGGCGTTAGCGGTTTCGATGTTAGCATTTTCCCGGGCTTTCAGGAGGCGCACCGGATTAAGTTCCCGGCCCAGGTATACCGCCATAACTTCCCCAAAGTACACCCGGTTAGCCCCTATCGTCCGGCCCAGTTGTTCCGGTAGAAAGCGGCGCTGCCAGCCAGGTAAGAACACATAACTGGCGGCCAGGGCCAGCAACCCGCCAACGACCGTATTCAGGATACGGATTAGGGCCACTTCCCAGTTTCCCGGTTGAGATAGGTCAATCAACAGGATAACAAAGGGTGTCAGCAGGACCACAAACAGGCCGTAGTTTGATGGCAGTTGGGCAAAAGCCAGCACACCCAGCACGGCCATCAGGAGATAAATTAATGGGTCAAAGTGGATGGTCGCAGCCAGCACCGCTCCCACGATGCCGCCAACCACGGTGCCGATTACCCGGTAGTAGGTCCGCTTGAAGGTGCCGCCAAAATCCGGTTTAAGGATAACCACCACGGTCAGGGTAATCCAGTAGCCGTGAGTGAGGTCCAGGGCCAGGTAAAGGGTTACAGCCAGGGCAGTTAACAGGCCCAGGCGTAGGGCGTGGCGGAAGATAAGGGAATTTATGGTCAGGTTATCCCGCAAGGTATCCAGGGTTTTGCTAAACCGGCGATTTTCAAATTGAATTTCGGGATAAGCCGGGCGAGGTGGCGGGGCTGTTTCTTCCAGGTCGCGGGCAATTTCGGTAGCGGTTCGGACAATCCCGGCCATATTTTCAAAGGCGTAAACCGTATTACGGAAGTCCACGATACTGGCATAATCCGCTTCAAGGTTGACTGACTGCTGGCGTATCCCGGTTACTTTGTCGCTAAACTCGGCTATAGCTTGCTCGAGGTTTTCAAGGGCCATGTCGCCGCCCCCGGTACGAACTAAAAGGGAGATACGGGCGGTGATGGCGGTCAGTTCCCGGCTGACTTTTTCCACCTGGGGGCGCACCTGCTCATACTGGCTATGACCGGTTGCTATTTCAAGTTCATGGGCCAGGCGCAGCGCGTTATCGAAAAGTTCGCCACCGTTGACAGTCAGGGTCAAAAGGTTCCGGCTCAAGCGGCTGCCTCCCTGGCGCGAGGCGCGTGAACTTATCAAAAAGCCGGTAGCGCGGTGGCGGGCTTCAAAAGCGGCGGACCGGTTTTTGGTCAGGGCTTCGGAAGCTTTACCATCCTGGCTAAACCGGCATATTTCTTCAATATATTTACTTATGGCCTGGTAATAGTCAGCTACGCTCTCTCTTATGGGCCGGTAAGGCACCAGCGGCCACAGCCAGAGGGATAGAACCATCGCCCAGAGGCCGCCTATCAGGCAGGCCAGGAAATGCTCCGGGGCGGCTTCCGGCCCGCCGCCGGGCAGCCCAACCGTGATTACAAATATCTGGACAAAGGCAAAGCTGACAATGGCCGAGGTGTTGCCAAACCCGCCAGCCAGTCCCCCGGCAAATCCCCAGACAAACACCAGTGGTACAGCCCACCACCCGGCGGTGCTGGCCCAGGTTGCGACGAAGGCTGAGAGGGCGACCCCCAGGATAGCCAGGGTCATGGCCTGGGCTTTGGCCCGGTAGGGTCCGCCTGGGTCGGTCCGGGATACATTTAACCCGGCCAGGGCCATCAACAGACCGAAATTACCTTGCCCGAGCAGCCGGGCGATTATCAACGGAACCAATGCCGCCGCTACGGTACGTACCGCCGACGATAGGGCCAGGCGGTCAAATCTGAATAATTTACTAAAATCGTTCCACTTGTTGGGCTTTAAAAAAGTCATGGGTTCCCGGTTTAACAGTTTGCATATCCCCCAAAATCAGGCAAGATAACCGGTAGGCCCGGTAAATTTGCCCAAAATTAATCAAGCAATCTTTACGCCATTAGCCGGGTTATTGAGTTTGATAAGGTTTATGGCACTTATTATTTTTTTATGAATTAATTACTCTCCGTGGCATCGGGGCGGGAGCAAAGGCACCGGGTTTTGTGGTAGAAAGCCAGCTTCTTTCTTTTTGGTTGCTAGTTTCAGCTATATTTACCTGACAGATTATCGTAAAATTAATCCAGCCAGAATGCGGTCAACCCTAAAAGGGCAGCGCGTCGGGTAAGCTAAATCATTAAAAGCAAATGATCAATATAGTTGCTTGCGTGAAGAGTTTATGTTAGCCTTAATCTATCCACTAAAACTTTATTTTCAGGACTGGTCGGCAAGTAAGGATAGTCCAATCATGAGGTCAATTAGTCAGCGAGAGATTTGCAAGCCTTAAACAAGAACCATCTATTATAAATAATAAGTAAATACATATGCCAAATATAACTAAACAGCAGGAAGATACCTACCGGTTAGTTTTGTTGAACGCTGATATTGCTGCGCAAACCAACCAGGGAGAGCGAGCCCTGAAGTTACTGGGAAGCCTGGAGGTAATGGATTTATCGCCGTCCCTGCAAGCCGGATATTTTGCGATCGCCGGGGAAGCTTGCTACTGGCTGGGGCAGTATGAGAAGGCCCGGATTAACCTTGAAACGGCCCTTCAACTCTATCGCCACCCGGAAGGGGACGTGGCTACGCCCCTGAGGATCGCCCAATTACGTAACTTTTTGGCCGGAAGCTACTACGGGCAAAACCAGCACCAAAAAGCCCTTGATTTGCACTTGCTGTGCTTGCAGGGGGTGCTAGACGGGTACATTACCGAACCACGGTATATCCTCAAACTTTATAACAACCTGGGTATAGAAAACTTCTTGCTAGGCCACCTGACAACAGCGCTCCAGTATTACCAGGAAGCGTTAAAAGTGGCCGAGGAAGTGGATGACGAGTGTGACCGGGGAGCCATTTTTTGGGGGATGGGTTTAACTTACCGGTTGTTGGAAGATTATAATCAGGCCCATAAGGCCCTTCAAAAGGGGCTAAAGCACTACAAAAAGGCCGGTGCATGGGAAAGGATGCCAGGAATTAAAAACACGCTTGGCTGGGTGCTAATTTCGATGGGCGAGTATGACCAGGCTGAGAAAATCCTTAAATCCGGTCTGGGCGAAGCCATTAAAAAGACCAAAAATATTCACGACCAGGCCCTTCTTAATTCTAACCTGGGTTTTCTTTATCAAAAAAGAGGTAGTGGCGAAGTCGCCGAAAATTATATTCTGACGGGGCTGGCCCTGGCTCACCAGACCGGCAATAAGCAGACCCTGGGACTGGTCCAGGCCCAACTGGCCGATGTGCGGTTAGCCCGGGGTTCGGCAATTGAAGAGGTTTGCCCGCTTTTTGAAGATGCCCTGGCTAGCCTCAGACAGACCGACTCATTTGAATTTACCCGGCGGGTTTATAAGCTTTATGCCGACGCCCTTAAAAAGGCCGGGTTGTTTAAGGAGGCTTTTGACGTGCTTAACCAGACTTTTGCAAACCTCAAGAGAATTTGAAGCCTGGCGTAGTGCCGCAAGATTTATAAAAGGTTTTGCGGCTTAATCCATGTCCAGCGGGGCATAGTAGTTTTCGGCCCCAATTTTGCGCACATCGGTCAGCCAATCACTTTCGTAAAGCTCGGTCGGTCCCTGCTGGGGATTAACCATACTCCAGGCCTGGCGGCGGTAGGTCCAGTTATCGGGCTGCAACCGGTGGGCCTGTTTGAAATGTTCAACCGCCAGGTCTTTTAGGCCCTGGAGGTACAGGTGCTGCCCGAGTTCAAAATGGGCGGCACCCAGGGCTTCTTCTACCGGGCGAGGCTGGCTGCGGGCCAGGACTGCTTCCGGCGTCAGGGCATAACGGCTTTTGGCACCGTTAGCCACCCAATCGCGCAAGGCGGCGGGATACTTATCCCAGTACCTGCGGCTGTTTATAGTGGCGTATAATACTTTTACATCTTTGGCGACACTCTCACCAAATTTAATGTCTTCGGTATTCCTTATCCAGGCCGTTTCGGGCGGCCTGACTAGCACGCCCTGTTCATCAATCCAGACGGCGCATGGCACGTTCAAAAAGCCAAAGAGCTCATCTACCCGGTGGGCGGTGTCTATGAGGGAGGGATGGGCCGGGTTAGCCGCCTCGATAAAAGGCAGGGCTTTTTCGGCCAGGGTATCCAGGGCCACGGAAACAATTTCCAGGCCCTGCGGGTATAACTCCTCACGGAGTGCCTGCCACACGGGCAGGTCAGAACGGCACCCTCACCAAGAGGCCCAGGTGACCAGTAAGACTTTCTTACCACGCAAAGAACTTAGGCGGAAAGGTTGGCCTTTCCAATCGGGTAATTCAAAATCGGGCGCGGTGGCGCTGGTCAGGGCTTTTGCCCCGCTTTCAGGACCCAGGCTCCACAGCCCGGCCGCTTCTTCATGCACCAGCGGCATTGCCAGTCTCCGGGCTAATTTTTCGATATCAATTAACCCGCCACTGGTGGTTACACTCTCCGGAAGCGGGACACAAATTTCAGCTTTGCAGGCCCCTTGCGGTTTGATTTCCCAGCCCGTCCGGCGCAAAAGCTCGTCCGGCGCTACTTTTAAGGTTTCAAGTATCATTTTAGCTTTTTCACCTAACTATTAGTAACCCGGCTACGGGTCATAAAAGTAAACATCAAAACCCCACATAAGCTGACACTTGCCATAATAATTGCCAGTGGCAGGGCGGTACCTGTCCCGCCGATACTGACCAACGGGGAGACGGCCGCCCCAATGATAAATTGGGAAACACCCATCAGGCCGGAGGCGCTGCCCGCCACCTGGGGATGTTCCGCTAAAGCCAGGGCAGCCGCGTTCGGTGTGATAAAGCCGATGCTGGAAACTACGATGAAGAAGGCCGGCAATATTCCTATTAGCCCGACATTAGTAAGGACAACCAACACCAGTAGCAACCCGCCAAACAGGGAACTGCTTAAACCAAAAGCCAGCAACTTGCGGGGGCCCACCCGTCCAACCAGCCGCCCGCTGACCTGGCTGCTGATAACTAACCCGGTAGCGTTTATACCAAAAACCAGGCTGAAGAGCTGCGGTGAAACGTGGTAGATTTCTTCCAGTACGAAGGGTGAGCCAGAAATATACGCGAAAAGGGCCGCAAAAGCCAAACCGGCCGCCAGGGCGTAGCCGACAAAGTAGCGGTCCGAGAGCAACATGCCAAAAGCCGAAAGGGTTTCGCGCAATCCACCGGTCCGGCGGCGTTCCACCGGTAAGGTTTCTTTTAGTCTAAAGGCTACCAGGGTCAGAAGGACAATTCCAAAGGCGGTAAGGGCCAGG
Source organism: Chloroflexota bacterium (assembly GCA_028287745.1). Taxonomy (GTDB): domain Bacteria; phylum Chloroflexota; class Chloroflexia; order Chloroheliales; family Chloroheliaceae; genus 54-19. The sequence continues at coordinate 4,370 of JAQBPB010000003.1, read as the reverse complement.
AAGATGCCGCGCCAGGAAGTGAAGTTAAGCAGTTGTCCCCCTATTATAGGAGCCAGGATTGGGGCCACCCCGGTTATCATCATGGTCATGGAAAAGAACCGGGCGACTTCGGCTCCCGAATAAAGGTCGCGTACGATGGCCCGGGAAATGACGATACCGGCTGCGCCGGAAGCACCCTGAATCAGGCGCAGGAAAATAAGGAAAGGTGTGGACGGGGCAATGGCGCAAAGTAAAGAAGCAATGGCATACAAAGTCAGGCCAATTAGCAGGGGTTTCCGGCGGCCCAGGGTATCACTTAACGGCCCGGCGATTATTTGCCCTCCAGCCAGGCCAAGCAAACAGCCGGTCAGGGTTAGTTGGACCTGCCAGGCGGTGCTACCCAGTTCATTAGCCAGGGCCGGTAAGCCAGGCAGGTACATATCAATCGATATAGGGCCAAACGCTGAAAGGGCGCCAATCATCAGGACTAAACCAAGCTTGCTGGGCCTGGTAACTTCTTGAGCAGGGATAGCAACGGCGGGTTTGAGCATTTATAAATATCTTTCCTGTATATATTATTATTTTATTGAGATTTATAGCCATGCCAGGCCAAAATTATGTTGAGGGAAATTAAGCAAAAAAAGGCTTAAGAGAAATATTGCTTTCCCTCAAGCCTTTTTTCCGAAACTACATTATTTAAATAATGTCGGCGATTTGAGCCGGGCTTTCCCCGACCTTAATGCCATTATCTCTGAAGGCTTTGATCTTTTCGGCGGCGGTACCTTCACCACCACTGATGATCGCGCCCGCGTGGCCCATACGCTTGCCTGGCGGGGCGGTCTGTCCGGCGATGAAGCCGTAGACCGGTTTGGTGACGTGGGCTTTGACATACTCGGCGGCCAGGATTTCGGCATTGCCACCGATTTCACCCAACATAACGATTTTCTCGGTATTGGGGTCATTCTGGAACAGTTCGAGTATATCAATAAAGCTGGTGCCGATGATCGGGTCACCACCGATACCAACGGCGGTACTCTGGCCCATGCCTTTGAGGGTTAAAGCGTTGACCACTTCGTAAGTCAAAGTGCCGCTCTTGGAAACCACACCGATGTTACCCGGGGTCAGGATATAGCCGGGGATAATACCGACTTTAGATTCACCGGGAGTAATCAGACCGGGGCAGTTAGGGCCGATCAGGCGGGCACCCTTCATCTTCACGTAGTGGTAGACCGGGACCATGTCCTTAACCGGGATACCTTCGGTGATGCAGACTACCAGGGGGATACCGGCATCAACTGCTTCGATAATCGAGTCCGGGGCGAAACGCGCCGGGACATAGATAACGGAAGCGTTGGCTTTGGTCTTTTCAACCGCTTCTTTAACGGTGTTAAAGACCGGTACGCCTTCGGTCTTGGTGCCGCCACGGCCCGGGTTGGTACCGGCGACTACGTTTGTACCATACTCAAGCATTTGCTTGGTGTGATAAGCACCTTCACGGCCGGTGATGCCCTGGACCAGGAGGCGGGTATTCTTATCAATCAGGATACTCATTATTTGCGCTCCTTCGCCACATTAACGACCTTCTGCGCTGCTTCGGCCAGTGTTTCGGCAGACTTCAGGTTAGCTTCCTCTAAAATCTTGCGTCCTTCTTCGCTGTTGGTTCCGACCAGACGGATGACAATCGGTACATCGGTTTTGACCTGTTCAAGTCCGGCGATAATACCCTTGGCTACGTCATCACCACGGGTGATACCGCCAAATATATTGAAGAGGATGGCTTTAACTTTAGGCTCACTCAGGATAATGCGGATAGCGGCAGCTACTTTGTCGGCTTTCGCGCCACCACCGATGTCCAGGAAGTTGGCCGGTTGACCACCGTAGAGCAACAGGGTGTCCATGGTCGCCATAGCCAGACCGGCGCCGTTTACCACGCAGCCGATATCGCCATCAAGCTTGACATAAGACAGTCCAGCCTTGCGGGCTTCGATTTCGGCCTGTTCTTCTTCGCCAAGGTCGCGCAAATCTTCGGCTTCTTTGTGGCGGTAGAGGGCGTTATCGTCGTAGACCATCTTGGCATCCAGGGCCTGCCACTCGCCTTTGTCGTTCAAGATGAGCGGGTTGATTTCCAGGATGTCAGCGTCGTTCTCAACGAATGCCCGGTAGAGTTCCTTGGCAATGGTTACGAAACCATTAATCTTGTCGTTTTCAATGCCCATTCCGAAAGCCAGTTCGCGAGCCTGGAAATCACTCAATCCCAGGAACGGGTCGGCCGTTACTTTAATAATTTTTTCAGGATTGGTCTTGGCAACTTCTTCGATCTCGACGCCGCCTTCGCTGCTGCCCATCAGGGTGATGCCCCGGACACCGCGGTCAATAATGACGCCCAGGTAGAATTCCTTGGCAATATCGGCAGCCTGGGTGATCAGTACCCTGCGGACGGTGCTACCCTTAATGTCCATTCCAAGAATGGCCTGGGCCTTCTCTTCGGCCTCGTCAGGGGTCTTAGCTAGCTTTACGCCACCCGCTTTACCGCGCCCACCGGCATGCACCTGGGCTTTGACTACAACCATCCCGCCAATCGTTTTAGCAATCTCACGGGCTTCTTCAGGACTGCTGGCAACTTCGCCTCTCTGGACCGGAATATTGTACCGGCTCAGAATCTGCTTGGCCTGATACTCGTGTATCTTCATGGCCTCTCCTTTTTGGAATTTGCATTTTAATTTCTATCTAACAAGCTAATTCATTCTAGTTACTTAGAAGATAAGTGTCAAACAGATTGTTACAAAATTTACTAAGAAAATGATAGAACCTTATGATTGAATAGATAGGCTGGAATTATAAATCAAAAACCGGCCCTGAATTTCCATTTAATCAATTTGATATTTGACCTGCCAAACGCGGAACGTTTTGCTTCCTTACCGCATATTATAAGTGAAACTATAAAACAATTGGGCAGGACTCCGGTTTGGGGAAGCGGCCTGACAGCGATAAGTTATGGGAAACAAATTGTTGGAATACGAATTAATCAGGTTAGCCCGGGCTGGTGACAGCGAGGCTTTCCGGCAGCTGGTGGATGCTTATGCCGACTTAACCGGGCGGTTGGCCGAAACTCTATTGGGCGGCGACCGGCGGGCGGCCGAAGATGCCTTACAGGAAGCCTGGTTGGATGCCTGGCGCAGCCTGAACCGCTTTCAGTTGGATAAACCGTTCCGGCCCTGGATTTGCAAGCTGGTCGCCAATCGCTGCCGCATGAACCAGCGCCGCCGCCACTTTCAAACCGTACCGTTGGACCAACTGGATTTGTACGCTAACCCGGCCGTCGAGGACGCCGCCACGCCGGTGCTGCGGGCCGAAACCAGGGCCGAGATTAAAGCCCTGCTGGGCGAATTAAGCCCGGAACTGCGGCTCATAATGGAATTAAGGTACTTTGTCGGGTTGGAAGTTAATGAAATCGCCGGGATAACCGGCCAACCGGCAGGCACGATTAAGTCACGCCTGCACCGGACGATTGAAAAATTACGCGCCCGCCTGCAAACCAAAATGCAGATAGTTGGGGAATAAATTATGGCGAAAAACTTTAATCAAACCAATATAAACGGTGAACCGGCCGATATTGAGCCGCTTTTAAGAGCATATTATGCCCGGCAGGTAACCCCCTCGGACCGGGCTGAGCGGTTATGGAAGCAACTTGAACCGAGCACGGTTAAACCCGGGCGATTTGGTTTCCGGTCAGGTAAGCAAAAAAGTAAAAGGGATTATTATATGAACAGCCGGACACCTTTATTTGACCCGGTGGAAGCCGGACCAAATTTACCTGAAAAGCCTGTCCGCTGGGGTTGGGCCGGAGCGCTGGCAGGCGGTTTAGCTATGCTTACGCTTATTGCCGGTCTAATCCTGGTAGCCAGCCTGGTGATAAGCAGGGGTCAGGGCAGCGGCCCGGGGGTGGGCAACCGGCCTGCCTCGGTAACGGCAACCGCCAACCCGGCCACCGCTCAACCCGTCCCATCACCACAACCCGGATTTGGAAATAACGCCGGGGCGGTATCACCGACGTCCCAGGCCAGCCCTACTACTCCGGGGACGACCTCGACCCCCACTCCGGCCGTTAACACTCAGGCCGCGCCCATGGCGACACCGGGCCCCAGGCTGGCTGGGACCGACAACGTGGTTGTGGAAGGGTTGCAAGCGGTTCCGATTACCTACACCCGTTCAGGGCTACCGCTATCGGTACAGCCTGTTAACCCGGCGGTAAGTTTCTACGCCCATGCGGAAAAGACCGACCGATTTATTGAGACTTTGCACGTGGCGCTTGTAACGGCGGGTTATAAATATACCAGTCCTACCGGTTCTAGCGCCCAGGGTCCGCAGTGGCAGCCAGGCGAAATAGTGGC
>JAQBPB010000128.1 GCA_028287745.1 Chloroflexota bacterium | reverse complement strand
GTTTCGACCGCGCCCCAACTCCCGCCGCTCTTGCTCCGGGCCAGGATTTTCGGGGTGTTATCGGCCTCCGAAATCCAGGCGACCGTTATTGAGCCGTCCACCGGCGAGATTGCCAGGGCCGGGTGATTGGCGCTTCCAAGGGTGTTAACTTGCTGGGCCGAACCGTTTACAGGGTTCAGGGTTAAAGCCTGGTCATTATAAACGTAAGCCCGGTAAGTTATATTCCCTCCGGCGGACCAGAAGGCAATATTTAACGACTGGTCGGACCCAATCATGGCTGAAAGGCCGCTGGTGCCGACATAATCCCCGGCCACAGCCGGATTACCGGTAGCTATCGAAATAGTAGCCTTGAACGTATTCGTGGAAGTATCGAAAATGTGGTCATTTAGCTTGCCGTCCACCGTGTTATCTAAAACATGGATAATGTGCCCACCGTCATAAGCTACTTCGACCGATAAAGGATTGGCGGTTTCAACCAGGGAAGTGCTGGAAAAGGTAGTATTCGGGTCAGGTAAGCCGGTAGTGTTAGTCCAATAAGCGTGAATATTGCTGGAGAAAGCGCCCTGGTAGGCAAAAATATACAGCCGGTCAGAGGCGGTGCGCACGATTTGATGAGGTATTACGTCGGCTCCGCCCGCGCCGACCGGGAAAGAAGTATAAGCGGCGGCGGTGGCAACAGCCGGGCCGCCGGAGAATTGGCGAAATAACCCTACCCCATTACTGAGTAAAATTAAACCGCACAGCATGCACAGGATAACAAACGATCTGAATTTTCCCATAGAATTCACACCTGTTAACTTCATGTTTTATAGAAGACTGAGCATTTTAGAGCAGACCCGGCCAGGCGCGCCCGGCCCCTGGCCGGCGTTACCGGGCCGGTCTTAACAGGTCGATTGTGCCAAAGTATCCGTGATAGGGCCGGGTTATACTGCGGAAAAGCACCAGCAATTTAGCCTGGTTGTTCACCTCATACCGGCCGCCCTGCCACAACAACGGGATATCGCCTTCTTCCGAGTTAAAGACCAGGCTTTCCGGACCCACGGGTAATTTGCCATCATAAAGCTGGGCATAGATGCCAGCTTTATCGGTTTTTAGATAAAGGGTAACAAGCTTGCCGGAAACCTGGTCGAAGGTTATATCGCCGGTTGGAGCGTAACTATGGATTTTTCCGGCCGAATAAACATCCGCAACTTCGCTCAAATTATCGCTGGCATCAACAAAGACATGGCTCCAGGTGTCGCCCTGGGTATTGTCTTTCCAGGTGGCAAATCCAAAGAACACCCGGTCATTACGGATATCTTCTACCGGCTTACTTCCCAACTGTTGTTTGAGGGTATAACCGCTATCGGTGCCGGACCGGCTGATTTTTGAAATGACGTCCGGCGGCGTCAGCCCGTTTGACCAGTCGTTGGTCTGACTGTTCCAACCGGCCCGCCGCCATTCCCAGGTAGTAGTGCCATTGGAATAAAAGAAATAGACATCCCTGGCATGTTTCCCGGAAGTTTTAACCAGGGCGGAGCTATAAGGGATACCGGCTTTGGTGCTTGCGAAGATGGGACTGTAAGCTACCTGGGGTAGATTATCTACTGCCGTTGGGGAGATAGCACCCGTAGCAACCGGGGGACTCGAGTCGGACATAAAGGCCCGCCAGGCATTGGCCCGCCCATCTTCGGCTGAATTTGAGAGAAGCCGCTGGCTGACCCTGATTTCATTTGTTACCGGGGCCGCGTCGTTATGGGCACTCCAGACAGCGACCAGGCGGCCATCTTTCCCAGACTCTTTATCACCCAGCCAGAGCAACACGGGGTGCTCGTAGAGCATTGTGCCGCCGGTTTGAAAGTCCAGTTGCAGATTTATACGAGCATCGGGCGTTATCGACAGAATCTCGTTCGATTTATTCCGCTTGATATCGTACCGGCGGTAGATTATGCCATCATTAGGCATCGCGGCGTTCCAGAGCACATGAATCTTATCGTTGCGGCTGTCGTAAGCGGCTGACCCCCTGGTCATATATTTTTCTTCCAGCGAGTTTTCAGCCCAGCTTTTACCGGCATCGTTACTAAAGATGAACTTATGGTCGCCGCTATTATTTTGCTGGGCCAGGACAAAAATATTGTTGTAGCGGTCTACCTGGATAGGGTAAGCCTGGGACCAGGTAAACCCATCCGAACTCATTTCACTGGTGAAGGGCGTATTAATTAATTGAAAGAGCGGATTAACAAGCCAGGGAAGTTTTGGGTTAACCGTAGGGGTAGGCTGCGCAACCTGGGTTATAGCAGCCGCGTAAGCGGCAAGTCCGGCTCTGGCAGGTGTAGAGGGCGACGGTTCAGTACCGCAGGCCGTAACTAATAGACAGGTACACAGACAAATTCTAAAGAATAAATTCTTTTGAAAATGTCCCGGCCTGGTAACAACGGTTGAGAAAGACATTACTTATTTTCCTAATCCTTGATTCTTGGTCAGGGGTTGCCAGTATAGTGTTGGCATTATTATGGGGGGCGCAGATTATCAAAATATGAGCGGCTCTAAGATTCAGCTTTAAAATTATTCATACACCCCAAAAGCTCGATTAATATCTTAAAAGAGTCCTAAATCTGAAAATACACTCACGCCTGTTAATAAAAGTTTCACATCCTTCTCATAGCTGAAAATTATACTTCCCCTGAAACGCACAGCCGTTCCTTTCCAGTTTGCCCTAAAAACATAAGCAATTTTGGTAATCAACGCTTTTAGTGGATGTTTTATTCTTTATTGCGACTTTGTAAGACCAAATAGTAGTTGACCTGAATGTGGGGATAAAATGATAGATAAAATCAGGGTGGGAGTTATTGGCATCGGTAATATGGGCGAACGGCATTGCCGGGTATACAGCACTTTACCCCATGTAACCCTGGTAGGTGTCAGTGACCTGATGGAAAGCCGGGGACGATTGGCCCAGGAGAAATATGAGATTCAATATTTCTCGGACTACCACGACCTGCTTTCACAGGTGGACGCGGTTAGCCTGGCTACTACCACACCGGGTCATTATCCTATTGGCATGGAATGCCTGCGGCAGGGCAAGCACCTTCTGGTGGAAAAACCACTGGCCCTGACCGCCGCCCAGGCCCAGGAAATGGTCGACCAGGCCCTGGTATCCAGGTGTTTGTTAATGGTCGGGCATATCGAGCGCTATAATCCGGCCTTTGCCGAATTGCAAAGCTTGCTGGCCTCGCACCAGACCGAAGAACCGGTCGCCATCAATATTCGCCGCCTTAGCCCCTTTGACGGCAGCCAGACCGATGTGGATGTGGTCAGTGATTTAATGATTCACGACCTGGACCTGGTCCTGAAAATGACGGGACGGGTTCCGGATGCTATCGAAACCTTTGGCCGGTCTGTCTTTACCAGCACAATTGACCACGCCGTAGCCACCCTTTATTACCAGGATGGGCCGGTCGTCAGCCTGACCGCTTCGCGGGTCACCCAGCAAAAAATCCGGGCTATCGAAGTGACTACTTCCGAGTCTTACGTGGAAACCGACCTCTTGCATAAAAACCTTTCGATTCACCGCCGGTTCGTGCCGCATTACTCCAACCGGGAAACGCCCAGCTATCGCCAGGAAGATTTTATCGAAAGAATCTATGTACCCAGCACCGAACCGCTGCAACTGGAACTGAGCGATTTCATCCAATCTATAAAAAAAGGGACTTCCCCGCAGGTTACCGGCACGGACGGCCTGGCTGCCCTGGTGCTGGCGCTGGAAACCCGGCGAAAAATCGAGGAGAAAATCCGGCTGGTTAAAGAAGAAATTTATTACACCTTCAAAACGGACGAAGAATGGCGGCAGGTCAAGGTCCATACCAGCCCGGTACTGCCAATGGGCCTGCACCACCAACCGGGACAGACCGGCTTAAGCCCGTTAAGTCCAAACTAATTACCGGCCACCTGTAACCAGTTTGAGGGAGTAATGTCTTGAAATTATCCGTGGTAATACCCTGTTATAACGAGGCCGCCAATGTGGCCGGTCTTAAAGCAGACTTATGGCCGGTTGTCCAGCGGTTACAAAAGACCGGCCACTGGCAGGCGGTGGAAGTCATTTTTGTGGATGACGGCAGCAGCGATAACACCGTCGAGCTTCTAACCAGGGAGTTTGCAGGCATTGAAGAAGTAGGGCTGCTGCGCCACGCCCGTAACCGGGGCCTGGGCGCGGCCCTGCGGACCGGTTTCGAGGCCTGTACCGGGGACGTGGTTGTTACAACCGATAGTGACGCCACCTATTCTTTCTCTGAAATAGAACCTTTACTAAAGCGCCTTACTTATAATGTAGATATTGTTACGGCGTCACCCTACCATCCGCAGGGCGGGGTAGATAACGTGCCGGGCTACCGGATTTTTCTTAGCAAAGGGGCTTCGGCCCTTTACCGGGTACTGGTTAACCCGCACTTGCATACCTATACCAGTATGTTCCGGGCGTACCGGCGGCCCGTACTACTCCAGGCCCGCCATAAGCATGATGGGTTTTTGGGAGTAACGGAAATACTGGTGCGGGCCATGCTTAACGGCGCTAAAGTCGCCGAGCATCCCTGCCGCCTGCAAGTCCGCCGCTACGGCCAGTCCAAAGCGCGGGTCGCCAGCATTACCCGCTCGCATATCAGGTTCCAGCGCCAGGTGCTTTTCTACCGGCTGTCCAGCCTGGTTGGCCGGGGCCACCTGAACTTTAATAGCCGGGGAGAACGCCGGCCATGACCACTCGCACGCTCCTGGTTGTCCTGGGAACCCGGCCTGAAATAATCAAGTTTTCGCCGTTACTGCCACGCCTGGGCGAAATTTGCGACCGGGTAGTCGTAGTGCATTCGGGCCAGCATTATTCCTACGAAATGGATGCCCTTTTCTTTGAAGAATTGAGGTTGGGTTTGCCGCAGTACCGGCTTAACGCCGGGGCGGAAGGGCTTGGGCCGGGGGAACAGACTGCCCGGATGCTGGCCGGACTGGAACCGGTTCTCAAAAAGGAGCAGCCCTGCCTTACGTTGGTCCAGGGCGATACCAATACAACCCTGGCCGGGACGCTGGCCTCGGTCAAGCTTGGCATCCCGGTCCTGCACCTCGAAGCCGGGTGCCGCTCTTTTAACCGCGCAATGCCGGAAGAAATCAACCGGGTAATGGTGGACCATGTCGCCCGGTTGCTCCTGGCCCCGGATGAGATTGCCCGTAAAAACCTGCTGGCCGAAGGCTGCCAGCACCATGCCCAAATAGCGGTGGTCGGTTCGACCGGGCTGGAAGCCTGCCGCCGGGCCGTGGAATTGTCCGACCGGCGGCCCCTGCTGGACGGTTTGAATTTGCAAGCGGGGGGCTACCTGGCCCTGACCCTGCACCGGGCCGAAAATACCACCCCGCAGATTTTGCCCGGCCTGGTAAAGACTATCAATAGCCTGGCGGCCTACCGGCCGGTAGTTTTCCCGCTGCATCCCCGGACCAGCGCCATGATTAGCGGGTTGGGCCTGGTCCTCTCTCCCAGTGTAATCCAGCTAAAACCACTGGGCTATCTCGATATGCTCTGCTTAATCAGCCAGGCCCAGGCCGTATTAACCGACTCCGGCGGGCTGCAAGAAGAAGCGGCCTTCCTGGGCCGCCCGGTTTTAGTCTTGCGCCAGGAAACCGAATGGAACTACCTGGTTGAAGCCGGTAAAGCGGCCCTGGTCGGTAATACTTTCCCGGCGGCCCTGGATGCCTGCGATTACTATTTGCGGCCTGAGCGGCTTTACGCCATGGAAAAGGCGGTTATCCCGGTGCCTACGGATATTTCCGGCGCAATTTTGCGAATAATTTCTGATTTCTTAGCTCAACAAATTCCTGCCACGCCAGGAAAAAAGG
>JAQBPB010000018.1 GCA_028287745.1 Chloroflexota bacterium | reverse complement strand
CGGACGCCGTTTTGGTTCCCCCATAAGCTATTTTCGTTCTTTTTGAAGTAATAAAAAAATTTTAAAAAGTTAAATTACCCGATTTGATTGACGGAATCTTTTATTGCTGTTGTCTTTAATTCCACTTGCAGCGAATTATAAACTATTTATTCTGTTACTAATTTAATAACGGCGTTTGAGGTTCTAATTCACCTGGTTAATGCAAAGATACGTATTTACAAAATCGTATCGTATGATACGTATCATAACATTGGTTTTTTCACCTGTCAATAGGTTTTGGGGCAAATTAGTGGCTCTTTTTGGCCGCTAAATATAGTTGCATATTGGGGTTTAACAATGTGGATTACTGTACTTTTAAAACTTGATATTGTATTTTACTCAAAACTATGTGTAAAAAATCACAATCTGTTATAATAATAGGGGGTGGCAAGGTTTTTGATGGGAAGTAACCAGAATTTGGTTACGGGCCCGCTCAGGCTAAGTAAGGACAGTTTATAAGGTGCGCAATGATTTTGGAATTACTTCAGGAATTCAATATAAGGTAGGAAAGCAATTGGACAAGAAAATAGTTTAGAGCTTTTCCTGGACTGTTTGTTATTTAAGAAAGAAGTAAATATATGAGTGAACAGCTTAATGATACGGTCGTTCTCAATCATAACAAAACTGAAATTTTACAAGATAACAAGTCCCTTGAAAAGGGCCAACCGGTTACCAAAAAGCGGGTAGACCGGCGGCCAAAAGTGGTTATCCTGGGGGCAGGTTTTGGTGGGACGAATGCCGCAGCGAGCCTTTCAAATTCGGATATGGATGTGCTGGTTATAGACCGCAATAATTATCATGGGTTCTGGCCTCTGCTGTACCAGGTAGCTACGGCCGGGTTGGAACCTCAATCGGTAGCTTACCCGGTCAGGGGTCTTTTGAGAAAGTATGTCAACGTTGATTTTCAGCTAAACGAGGTAACAGGCGTTAATCTCGAGAACAAACAGGTCATTACCCAGGATGAATTGATCGAATATGACTACCTGATTTTGTCAGCCGGTAGCGCAAATAGCTATTTTGGCAATAAAAGCCTGGCCAGGGAAACGCTGGGCCTTAAAGACCTGGATGATGCCAGCCGTCTTCGCAACCGTTTATTGGAGTCATTTGAGCTGGCGGTTCGTGAGCAGGACCCGGTTAAAAGGGCCAAGTTACTCACTTTTGTTGTAATAGGCGGCGGGCCGACCGGCGTAGAGCTTTCAGGGGCTATTTCCGAACTCATCCGGCATGTTTTGAATAAAGATTATCCTTCATTGGATGTCTATAAGGCCCGGGTTATCCTGTTAGAGGCCCTGCCTAAAATTCTTGGCACTTTCCGCGATTCACTCCAGCAAAAGGCTTTGCACACCCTGGAGAAAATGGGGGTCGAAGTCCGGCTTGGCATTCCGGTTGAAACGGTAGAAAACGGCCGTATTCGCCTGAAAGATGGTAACGAGATTGAAGCGAACACCATTGTTTGGGCAGCCGGGGTAAGGTCCGCCGAAATTGCCGATAGCCTGGGAGTTGAACTGGCCCGCCAGGCACGGGTCCCGGTAGAACCGACCTTACAGCTAAAAGATCACCCGGAAGTCTTTGTAATCGGTGATATGGCTTACCTGGAAGGGTTCAAGGAAAAACAGGCTTACCCGATGGTGGCCCCGGTAGCAATCCAGATGGGTAAACTGGCCGGGGCTAATGTATTAGCTTTACAGCACAACCGGCCCCTGGCAAAATTTAAATATTTTGACAAAGGGAACATGGCAACAATTGGACGGCGCAACGCGATCTTTGACGCTTTTGGGATCCACATGAGCGGTCTACCGGCCTGGTTGAGCTGGCTGTTTGTACACCTCATGTCGCTGGTGGGCTTCCGAAACCGGCTAATCGTCCTGATGAACTGGGCCTATAATTATTTTACATACGACCGGGGAGCCAGGCTTATTACCGGCAAAAAAAGGTAGGAACAAGAATAAAATAATAATTAAATACTGATTATTATTAAGGATTGATTTCACTTAAAGGCTTTAATTTAGCTTCGTTGGAATAAGTTATGCAGATGTATTTACCGCACGAGAGCAAAAGTATATTCTTTCGCTTTTAACTTCTCTACGCCGCGAGAGATGGTTGAATCAAAAGTTCAACTGACCGGACTTTTATAAAAATCATAGGAAAAGTCCTGACTTTGGGCGGTAATATTTCATTAAATGATAATAAGGAGGCAGTCAACATGTCTGACGAGCAATCCCGGTCTTTAAACGATAATCAAATGTCTACCAACCGGTCCGGCCAATCCTCCAGCGGCCAATCTTCCAGCAGCGATACCGGACGCGACCCGGGCGGACCTGGAGAGGATACCAGCCTTGACCCGGACGGTTCCGGTTCAACGAGTGGAAGTTCTGGGATGAACGCTCAGTCCAGTGGTGACACCGGGCGTGACCCTGGTGGACCTGGTGAGGATACCAGCCTTGACCCGGGCGGCTCGAACCTGGGGAATGCTAATCCAACCACTGACCGCGACCCCGGCGGACCCGGCGAAGATACCGGGCGCGACCCCGGACCCCAATAATTAGTTAAGATTAGTTTCAGCAGTTGGATAAGACCTGCCGGATACCTTACCTTCCGGCGAGGTCTGGAACTTTAAGAAGGAATATTCTTTTGACCTAAAGCTCAAAGGGTATTCCTTCTTGGTTTACGGATTGATGGGTAACTCCTGGGAACACTGGATGCGGGAAGGAAAATCAATGAGCATTGCGGATTTTATGCCTGGTAACTCACTAATAAAGGCTCAGGCAAGCCGGTTTGACCTGGAACGCGTGCTTCATCCGGTCAAAACCGCTAATTTTCTGGAAGATTACTGGGAGAAACAGCCACTGCTTTTAGCTCGTGAAGATGCCGGGTATTATGATTCGCTATTCTCTTTACGCGACCTTGATTACATTATTTCCTCCACCGATTTACGCTTCCCGGCTGTCCGGATGGTAAAAGAGGGCCAGAGTATTCCCCTGGCACGTTTTGCCGAAGATGTGGCCTGGGGTAATGACGTTTACCAGGGCACCATTATTCCGGAAAAGTTTTATCTTGAGTACCGGGAAGGGGCAAGCGCCGTATTCCAGGCTTTGCACCGGGCCTGGCAGCCCCTGGCTTTGTTTTGCCGCCACCTGGAGAAGTTCTTTCATCATCATGTCCAGACTAATGTTTATCTCACGCCCAAAGCGGCCCAGGGATTTAAACCGCACTATGACACCCATGATGTTTTTATCCTGCAAATTGCCGGGCAAAAACACTGGCGCGTCTATGAGCCACCGCTAACTTTACCGCACCGGAGCCAGCCCCCGGATAATGCCAGACTGCGCAATGACCCAGGCAACCTTGTGATGGAATTTGAGCTTAAAGCCGGTGATTTGTTGTACCTGCCGCGTGGTTTTGTCCACGAGGCCCTGACTTCTAAGAGCGAGTCCCTGCATATCACCGTTGGGATTACCGCCTTTACATATATTGAGCTAATCAACGAGGTGATGAATGGGGCCATTCAGAGCCTAAAACAGGAAGCGGCTTTCCGCCGGTCTTTACCGGTCGGATTTACCGGGGAAGAAGAAGTTTCAGGTGAATTAAAGGAACGCCTGATTGAACTGGTTACGGACCATTTGCGCCAGAGTGACCTGGGTAAGGTTGCTTACCAACTCCAACAACGTTTTATTAACAACCGGGGAGCCCTGCTGGAGGGCTATTTGCTGGACCTACCCCGCCTGGATGACCTGCGAAGGGACCAGTGTGTCAGGCAGCGGCCCGGTAATGTTTATTGTCTGAAACAGGAAGCCGACCAAATCCTGCTTGAATTTCACGGTAAAGCCGTGAGCTTCCCGGACTATGTTGAGCCGTCATTGCGCTTTATCCTGGCACAGGAGGAAAGCACTTTTAGAATTGAAGAAATCCAGGGGTCATTGGATGATAGGGGTAAAATTGTTCTAGCCCGCCGCCTGGTGCTGGAAGGTTTCTTGAAGCTAGTTGACGGTTAATAGCAGGCTGTCAGGTATCACGTTTGATGCGGAGATTTATTATTTAAGTTGAATATTTAAATGTTAGCTGTATTGTAATGTTGGTTTGTTATAGTGTAGAACAGTAAAAGAATCTTAATAATTGGCTTAATACGCCCGCTGAACAAGGCTGCAGATTTTCCACCCGGTAACGAGAGCTAGTGAGTCAGGGTAATTTTTAGAGGCGCCTTTTCCGTGATATAATTCCTCTTAACTTAAATTATTAAGGCGAATTCAACAAATCAGGTAAGTTTGCAAGTAGATGATAACCGGTTAAATTCCATAATTTCAACCCAGCTTGAAATAGCCCGCATGGACCTTAACCTTCCCTCTATAATGGAATTGATCGCACGGCGCACCCAGGAACTTTGTTTTGCTGATGGAGCTACCGTTGAAATTGCCGGAGATAATGAATTATTCGAACTGGCGGCAACCGGGCTGGCTACACCTTACCTGCGAATGCGTTTCCCTTTGACTTCTGGTCTTTCCACCAGGTGTGTGCATACAGGTGAACCCCAAAATTGCCTTGATATAGAAAGTGACGAGCATGTAAACCGTGAGGTTTGCCGCAAAGTAGGCGTTCGTTCTTTGCTGCTGGTCCCTTTACTCTATTCGGAGTGCCAGGTAATCGGGGTTTTGAAAGTTGTGTCGGCCAGGGTCGGCGCTTTCACCGAGCCGGAAGTGCAGACTTTAAAGCTAATGGCCGGATTGGCAAGTGCTACAATGATTAAAATCTATGATGTTCAGGACCGGCAAAACCAGCCTACCCACAACGAACCTTTACACGAACAAATTGACACCCGGCTCGATCCGCGCACGATAGAGTTGATAAAGACTAACCTGGCTCTGACTATGGAGCTCGACCGGCGCGTGCGCCTTGAAGAAGAATTACGGGCCAGCCTGGCAAAAGAACAGAAATCGCACGAAATTTCCACCCAGTTTGTTTCTAGGATTTCCCATGATTTACGCACTCCCCTTACTTCAATTCAGTCTTCAAGCGACTTGCTCCGGTATTATTCAGACCGGTTTTCGGCTGAGAAAAAACTAGAGATCTTCGAGCGGATTAATAGGAGCGTGCGGAACTTAACCGGCCTGTTAAATGACGTCGTGCTTATTGACCAGGCCGGGTCCGGGAAATTACAATTTCAGCCAGAGGCTTTCTTCCTGACTGATTTTTGTAAAGAATTTGCCGCCGAATTTGAGGCCCAGGCGCTAGCAGAATCAGGTCAAAGCCTTGGTTTTACCTGTGAAGCCGACCCGGGTTGCGTAGTTTTAGATAAAAAACTTATCCGGCAAATGCTTTCCCACCTGCTTTCGAACGCTGCCAGGTACGGTATTGCCCCCGGTGTTATTGAATTGAACCTGGCTTACCAGGCTGACACTATAGTATTGAGAGTTACTGACCAGGGAATTGGTATTCCACTAAAGGACCAGGCCCGGGTTTTTGATGTTTTCTATAGAGGCTCGAACTTTTCAAATATACAGGGTTCCGGGTTGGGCCTGGCGATAGTCCGGCAATGTGTTGAGTTACATAAAGGCACCATTACTTTCGAGAGTATTGAAGGCCAGGGAACCACATTTACGGTGAAGCTTCCGCGCACTCAGTTTTAATTTACCCCATTTTCCAGCTTGTAACGCGGTCTTGCGGCCGTTATCCAAGTAAACTTGCCCCGGCAAAATTCCTTTTTTTAATTAAATATGGTTACGTACCGGCAAACCTTTTTTAATAGAAGGGCATTTTCCTTGCAAAGAACCGGTCAGACCTGTTACCATAGTTTATCCAATAACGCTACAGAATTAAGCACTGGTTTCGTTGGGGAATAGGTTCAATGGGTAAGCCCACTGGACTATAACCCTGATAGTCAAATAGCATAAAAAGTCAGGGGTAAAGATGATTACAAAGAAAAATTTTGGGAAAACAGGCCACGAAAGCACGCGGGTTATTTTTGGCGCCGCCGCGCTGGGTAGCGTCAGCCAGGCCGATGCCGACCGGACCCTGGAAGTGCTGCTTCAGTATGGCATAAATCATATTGATACGGCGGCCAGTTATGGCGAGTCCGAACTGCGAATTGGTCCCTGGATGGCCGAACACCGCCAGAAATTTTTTCTGGCTACTAAAACCGGGGAGCGCACCTACGCGAAAGCCAAAGAAGAAATTCACCGCTCGTTAGACCGGTTAAAAGTAGACAAGCTAGATTTAATCCAACTGCACAACCTGGCCGACGTAATGGAATGGCAAACTGCCATGAGTAGCGGCGGGGCCCTTGAAGCGGTCGTAGAAGCTCGTGAGCAGGGGTTGGTCCGGTTTATTGGGGTAACCGGTCATGGGTTGGGAATTGCGGCGCTGCACCGGAAGAGCCTGGAGGCGTTCGATTTCGCCTCAGTCCTGCTGCCCTATAATTACGTAACCTACCAGTATGCCAATTACAACGCCGATTTCGATGCGCTGCTAAAAATTTGCCAGGAACGCAATATAGCAGTCCAGACTATTAAAGCGATTGCCCGCCGCCCCTGGGGAATTGACGTGCCCAGGACTCGCTCTACCTGGTATGAGCCTTTGGAGGCGCCGGAGGACATCCGGGCAGCCGTCCATTGGGTCTTGAGCAACCCGCAGGTCTTCCTGAATACGGTTGGAGACATCAACATTCTGCCGAGGGTTCTAGAAGCGGCTTCCCAGTTTGACCCGAATAACGCCGACGTAAAAGAGAAGATCGCCGAACTGGCGGTCGAGCGCGAAATGGCGTCTTTATTCGTTTAAGCGAACGGCATAACCTGGCTGGAAGTCAGAGTATATTAAGGGCCACTTTGACAGTGTAGTGTTGCAAAACCTGCTCTGTCAAAGTGGCCTTCTTTTTATTAAAAAGCATTACTATTTAGGAATCCAGATTAAATTATTATTACTATTGCCATTTTCAATGGATATAAGCCCTATTTCATTTGACTTTTTGAGGTGAGACTGATAGCATTTGATGTCTGCTAGACCACTAATATTTAGCAGAAATAGTATACTTAAGATGTCTTAAGCATAATGTATTGGTTAGTTTATTGAATTGAAAGGAGAGTGCAAGCTATGCCTAGCGATAGCGTTGCACAGGAGACTAAAACGCTGAAAGTCGGCGATTCTGCTCCTGATTTTACTCTCTCTACCGCCAAAGGAACCTCCGACAAGGAAAAAGTTTCTTTGAGTGATTTCCGTGGAGAGAAAAACGTAGTATTAGTATTTTATCCCTTCGCTTATACCCCTGTTTGAACCGCGCAAATGCCTGCTTACAACGCCGACCTGGCGAAGTTTGAAGGCTATGATGCCCAAGTTTTGGGTATCTCGATTGATAGCGTACATGCCAATTCAGCCTGGGCCAAGAGCCTTGGTGGACTGGATTATCCTCTTCTTTCCGACTTCTGGCCTCATGGGGCCGTTGCAGAAAAATATGGCGTTTTACGTTCGGAAGGTATGGCCGAGCGGGCGATTTTTATTGTCAATAAAGAAGGCAAGGTTGTTTATATCGATGTCCACGATATCAGCAAACAGCCCGACAATGAAGATCTCTTCGAAGTGCTGCGCCAGCTTTAAGAATTAGGTGGGAAATACAACCACCGGTAAGCCTGTCATTTGCAGCAGAATGCCGGTGGTTGTATTTCCTGTAAGTTGCCAAATTGAGTTTTGTGAGGAAAGAAAATGGAACTATCGCGCCGGTGTGTGCCTTATACCCCTTTATTTAAACCCCTGGAAAAGATGAATATTAGCATCGTTACCACGGCTGGGGTACGGCTTAATACCCAGGAACCTTATAATGACGAAGGGGATGAGCGTTTTTACGTAATTCCCGGTGATGCACAGACGTCCGATTTGACGGTCAACTATGCGACCCCGGCTAATTATAATTTTAGCGACTCCCTTAAAGATATTAATGTCGTATTTCCGCTGGACCGGTTACGGGAACTGGCTGAGGCGGGTGTGATTGGCGGCGTGTCCAAGAAACATATTGCCCTTATGGGTTATACGATGCGCCTGAAAAAGGTTTATGACGAAACTGTTCCCGCCATAGCCAAAGAATTAGAACGTTCGAACACCGATGGTGTTATTCTTACCGCTGGCTGACCGCATGTATGTCATCGCTCAGTTGTAGCGATTCAGCGTGCTATTGAAGCAATCGGTATTCCTACGGTCCTGGTAACGGTTTCCGCCGAAGAATCGGCCCAGATGCGGCCCCCGCGAGCAATAGAACCGGAAGGTTTTGCGGTTGGTAATTCGTTAGGTCGCCCAAACCAGCCGGACTTGCAGCGTAAAGTGGTCCAGACGGCTCTTGAATATTTCAATCAGCTAGTTATGCCAGGTCAGGTTACCAAGATTCATTTTCCTGGTTACTAAATAATACTTTCTAAATCACACTACATAATGGACCTGATCGAGAATCCACTCACCCGAAATTTGTTGCAGGTAGCCGGTCCCAGTTTGCGGAGGCGAAAACAGGCCCTGGAAATCCTGGGTGCGGCCCTGACAGCGGTTGACCCATTTGAGGCGGTCCGCCGGGCTTTTACTTTTGACCCGGCCCAAAACCGGCTGGTGGTTGGCGGCCGGGAATTTCAGCTTAACCCGGCTGGCAAAATGATTGTGGTCGGAGCGGGTAAGGCCGGTACGCCGATGGCCCAGGCGGTTGCTCAGATTTTAGGCGAACGCCTGGCGGGTGGGGTGGTGACGGTTAAGTATGGATACGGCCCGGCCGAAATGAATACGGCCGGACCGGTCCAGTTCAGGGAAGCCGGTCACCCGGTCCTGGACGAGGCAGGTATCAGCGCCACCGGGGAGATTACCGGGTGGCTAAAAGGTTTGGACGAGCGCGATACGGTCGTGGCCCTTATTAGCGGCGGCGGTTCGGCTTTGCTGGAAGAACCGGTTGACGGGGTTTCGCTTGCCGATATGCAAGCCCTGGCGAACGCCATGCTCAAAAGCGGCGCGACAATTAACGAAATGAATACGGTCCGCAAACACCTGTCACGGGTGAAGGGCGGACAACTGGCCCGGTTGGCCGCCCCGGCTCGCCTGATCGGCCTGATACTTTCAGACGTGGTAGGCAGCCCGCTGGATGTGATTGCCAGCGGCCCGACTGTACCGGACACGACCACCTTTCAGGATGCCTGGGATATTTTACGGCGGTTGGGATTAACCGCGCCTGGCCTTATTCCAGCGTCTATCCACCACTATTTTGAAAAAGGATTGGCCGGACAGGTCCCGGAAACTCCTAAACCGGGCGACCCACTGTTCGAGCGGGTTGTTACGGTAATTGTCGGTGATAACCGGGTGGCGGCCCAGGCCGGGCTGGCTAAAGCCCGTGAGCTTGGGTTTAATACCCTGCTGCTTTCGACTTTTGTTGAAGGTGAAGCCCGCGAGGTAGCCAAAGTGCTGGCCGGGGTAGCCCGCGAAATCCTGGCGACAGATGAACCTGTAAAGCGCCCGGCATGTCTGATTGCCGGTGGCGAAACAACGGTAACTGTCCGGGGTGACGGCCTGGGCGGCCGGAACCAGGAATTAGCCCTGGCGGCGTCATTGGCTATCGAAGGGTTGGAAAATGTACTGATAGTGCCGCTGGCGACCGATGGCAGCGATGGGCCAACCGACGCGGCGGGCGCCTTTGCCGAAGGTGATACGGTCAGGCAAGCCCGGGCTAATAACATTGACCCATTTGACTACTTGCAAAGAAATGACGCTTACCATTTCTTCGAGCGGGCGGGCGGCTTGCTAAAGACCGGACCGACCAACACCAATGTAAATGATTTGACGCTGGTATTAGTCTGGTAATAAAAAAGCCCCTCCAGAACCGGAAGGGCTTTTTTAGTTGAAAGAATTAGAAAACTCTACGACGGCCGCGGCCGGTAATGGCGCGTACCAGTAGGATAACTACTATCGCACCTAAGGTTGCGGCCAGGATGGTCCCCAGCAGGCCGTAAGTAGTAATATTAAGCAGGCTTAGAATAAAACCGCCCACGAAAGCCCCGATAATACCCAGGATAATATCCCCGATAATACCGTTACTGCTGCGGGTAATCGCGCTGGCCAGCACACCTGCAATCAGACCAACTATAAGCCACCATAAAAGATTAGTGCCATCAATATTGACACTCTGACCGACTAAAAATGTGCTCATCTTTTGTCCCCTTTCCAAACATCACGCTACTTAACAAGTAAAACATTACTTAAATCTGTTTCCCTGGTTGCGTTTCCATAAGCTTATGCCAACCCTAATGCAGAATGTGTGCCAGGGTATTATTTAACCATTAATGCCTAAATCATCTACCCCTGGCACTGCTATAAGCGGGTGATTTAAGCTTATAAAAAGATCAGGACGGCTTAATAAATCGAGCGAAGGGGTTGGTATAATTTGACCGCACCCAACCGCGGGCTGTAAACCACAAAGGCCCGGTTGGTCCGTTCACTGGCCTCGTACTGCTGTTTAGTCAGGGTCAGGCGCACTATTTTACCGGGCTGTCCGACCACTTCATCGGCCATAAAATCCAGTTCGTAATATTCCTCGGTGCTCGGCCCGCTTTCCGACTTCACCCGGCGGCGGTTTACCCGGCGATTGCTTATATAACCGGGACCTTTGACAGGCGGTGTAAATACGTCCCGGATAATGTAAACCAGAAAACCCCCGGTTACGAGGCCACTTCCCAGGGCAAATACGGCATAAAACAGCCTGGGTAGCCCAAAAGGGGTCCAGGCAATGCCACGGAAGAAGGTATAGTACAGGAAAACAAACAGGTTTATGACCAGGAATATCGCTGCGCCGATTAATATGCTCCCGGTCTGGCTCAAAAAGAAATTGAAGTTGTCTGGTATGGCTTCGCCCACCGGGGTGTGCCTTATATTCCCGGCCGGTTGGACAGGTTCTGGCGTGGGTGGTACTGGGGCGGGCTGTTCCACCGGTATTTCTATAAAGTAGGTGTTGTACCAGTTGACCGCTTGCAGGACCGCCGGGTGCTGGGGGTAGCGCTCATAAGCCGAAGCGATGGCTTCTTCCGCCTCTAGCTGGTTGGGTGAGCTGTAACCCAGCCAGAGCAACGCCGTTAAATTATCCGGTTCTGTGGCAAGTACCTGGCGGCAAAGGCCCGCTGCTTCCGGCTGCATACCCCTGGTAGCGAGGCTGGCAGCTTGCCGGAGCCTGGAGGCGGCAGGCTGTTCCATTTATTACCCTCCGTAAAACTAAAACGTTGGAACAGGTTACGAAAGTTATATCAGGTCAGGTAAAGGCGTTTAAGGGTTAGAACTGGGAAACCATGTTTAATTCGGTCATGCGCGGGGCAAAGATTTCGTGAAGGACCAGCGCGGCCGCTCCCACCGCCCCGGCATCTCGTCCGGCCACTGAAAGTTCGACGTTAACCCGGCGCAAGTTGCGGGTGAGCAGCCGGTTATTCAGGGCGCGTTCAACTTCTTGCTTGTAAATCGGTCCGACTTCGGCCAGGTGCCGCCCGCCCAGGACCACCAGCCGCAAGTCCAGCAGGCTGACCATGTTTACCACACCGTTAGCCAGCATCCGGGCGGAATAGCGCACTTCTTCCAGGGCTAAAGGGTCGCCATTCATGGCCGCCCGGCGGATGTCAGGCAAGGTGACATCCAGCAGGGCGGCCAGGCTGCTGGGTTCTCCCTGCTTCAAACGGTGGCGGACTTCCGTAAGGATCCGGACCGGCGAGCTATAGATTTCCAGGCAGCCCCGGTTACCGCAAAAACATAAGGGGCCGTCGATGTTAATAGTCATGTGGCCCAACTCCCCGGCGTTGGTTGTATCGCCCCGGTAGAGCTGGTTTTCGATAAAAATCCCCGCACCCAGGCCCATACTCATGAAGATATAGGCAAAGTTGCGCACGCCCTGGGCGCCACCGACCCAGCGTTCGCCTACGGCGGCGGCGGTCGCGTCATTATCAACGATAACCGGCAGACCGATGCGGCCTGACAGGTCTTGCTTCAGGGCGACTTCGTGCCAGTTCCAGCCGAAAAGGTCCAGTGGTTCGTAGAGAATGCCCTGTTCGTGGTCCATTGGCCCGGGACAGCCCAGGCCAACTCCCAGTAATTTAGAAGGGTCAACTTTAGCATTCTGGACCAGGGTCTGGGTAGCTTCGGCCACCTGGTCCAGCACGCCCTGGGCGCCCTGTTGCTGGTCAACCGGGCGGGACTCGCGGCCAACAATCCGGCCGTCAAGATCCATCAGGACCAGTGAGGTTTCGTCCCGGTCAATCAGGGCCCCGATGGCGTAACGCGAATCGGGTTTGATGCGTAATTTAACGCGGGGTTTGCGGCCGGAAGGGTCTACTCCGTCCTCGATAACCAGTTCATCATCCAGCAGGCGGCGCACAATATTCGATACCGTCTGGGCGGTCAGGCCGGTGTTTTCGGCAATTTCAACCCGGCTGACCCCGCTACCGACCCGGATAGCTTCAAGGACCACCCCCTGGTTGTAGTCCCGGACGCGTGGTAGATTAGTGCCGCTGCGCATTTTACTTCTCCTTGGATTAATTGCTACCAAAAAGTTGAGCTTATAGTTATAGGATAAATATTACTGCCGGAAAAAGCAATAGGTTATAACGGAAATAAATCAAATTGTTTTAACGACATCCTATAATCTATGTTCCTCTCAGCTTTCCCTGGTCAAAGTAATCAAGGCCGCAGCCAGCTCGCCTTCCAGTTTCGGTAATATTCCCCTGGCCTGGATAGCCTGTCCGCTTAATACCTGGGGTTCGCGGTCGGCTACATCCCCGGCCAACCGGTAATGGGCGGCCGGGTCGAGGCCGGGCAGGCGCAGGCGGCGGGGATTGCGCCAGTGATGGCTGCGCCGGTCCAGGGCGATAACCACCGCCTGGCTTTTGTCAGGGGCGACATACCCCACAGCAAAGCTGTCCTGCTGCTCGGTTTCAGCATTTAAGGGCAGCAACCGGTAAAGCTCGCCATGCTGAATAACCGGGCGCAGCCGCTTGTATTCGGCCACCCAGTAAGCCGCTTCCTGGATCTGTCCATCACTAAAGTGATTAAGGTTTGACCCGATACCCAGGCCACCCATAAAAGACGATAGGAACCGGTAGCGCAGGCTGTAAGGGGCCGCGTTCTGGTTCATGTCGGTTACCCAGCAGAACATTGTCTTGACCGGGTAGACCAATGAGTAACCCTGCTGAATAGCCAGGCGGTCCAGCGGGTCGGTATTATCGCTGGTCCAGCTCTGGTCAAAATGGCTCAACATGCCCATATCTACCCGGCCGCCTCCACCGGAGCAGTTTTCGAAAATAACTTGAGGGTGGCGCTCGCGCAAGCGGTCCACCAGCCGGTAAAGTCCCTGGTAGTGCCGGACCCAGTGTTCCCGCTGGTTTCCGGCCGGTATCTGGGCTCCCCCGGCTTCGCTTATCGCCCGGTTATAGTCCCACTTGATATAGTCAATATTGTATTTGCTCAGGATGCCGTCCAGCACCCCGAAAAGATATTCCTGCACATCCAACCGGCCCAGGTTCAGAATAAGCTGGTTGCGGGCTTCGGTAGGCACCCGGTTGGGATAGTGATAGGCCCAATCTGGGTGCGCCCGGTAGAGGTCGCTGTCGGGATTGACCATTTCGGGTTCCACCCACAGGCCGAATTGCATTCCCAGGCGGTTCACGTGGTCAATTAAAGGCTGCAAGCCACGGGGAAAGCGCTGCGGGTTGACGGTCCAATCGCCCAATCCGGCCCGGTCATGTTCGCGGGCGCCAAACCAGCCGTCATCAACCACGAAAAGTTCGACACCGCAGCGGGCCGCTTTTTCGGCCAGGGCCATCTGGGTGGTTTCATTCACATTGAAAAGGACGGCCTCCCAGCTATTGTAAAGGACCGGGCGCAGGTCGGCGGCTTTATCCTGCGGCAGAATGTGAGCAAGCTGGTAGCGGTGCAGGTTGCGTGTGACCTGCCCAAACCCGGCCGATGTGTAGCCCAGGGTCATCCAGGGCGTTTCAAAGGTCTGGCCGGGCCAGAGCTGCCATTCAAAGTCCCAGTCGTTAATCCCGGCGGCGACCCGCGTCCTTTTAAGCGGGCTGCGGGTTTGCTCCACTACAATTTTCCAGTTACCGCTCCATTGCAACCCGCCGAACCAGACCTCGCCGCCGGTTTCGGTCGCGCCGCCCTGGGAGTCGACCAGATCCAGGGCGAAAAAAGGATTATGGGCGTGGCCGGTATAGTTCTGGCGGCCTTCCAGCACTTTGCGGCCGGGTTTGACCGGCTCACGGTCCAACTGGAACTCGGTGACGTGCGTCCCGGAGAGATGCGACAGGCGGAAGTCACCCCTGTCATAGGGCAGCGGCACACTACCGCTGAGTACTTCGTCCAGGCGAATAATTTCCTGGCCGGAATTAATAATTTCAGCGCGCCGGGTCAGAATATCGCATTCGGGGTAGACCCGGTAAACCAGGCGCAGGGTAAAGCCGTAAAATTCATCTTTAAGGGTGATAGCTAAATTATCACCGTCAATAATGTGTTCGCTATATTTCAGGCGCAGGTCGCGGGTGCCATCGGCAAAACGCAGGCGCAGGCAAGTTTCAATTTCCTGGACGTTGTAAGGCACCGGGAATTCGGCGGCCATATCATTACCCCAGGTATTAAAAGCGCTGTGGGCGTGGTTGAGCGGCGGGCCGGGATAATCGGCCGGAAAAACTAATTTCTCACCCCAATAAAGGTGCAAAAGCTGGCCGTGTTCGGCCAGGTAAATTACATAGGCGGTCCGGTCGGTTTCCAGCAAGAAAAGGCGCTGCTCGTCTAAGTATCGGATAGGCATACTGCTTTTGTCCCTTTACTATTGTAGTTTTAGGATTAAATTTTTATAAGAGCTTTCAGTGATAACACCGGGTATTATTTTAGCTTAAAATTTACCCTGGCAAAAGGGCAAAATATAAAACATGATAAGGGGCAGCCGAAAACCAGGCCATGCGCGGTATGTTTTTTGAAAAAAAACAACTTTTCCGGAAAGGAATCCTTACTTGATGTCGCCCGCGATCATAACCGCTACGGTATCTCCGGCCCGGTATTTCGCGGATTTCAGGGCGCGGGAAAATTCGTTATCCAGGGTTAGCAACTG
The DNA here is from genome assembly GCA_028287745.1 of Chloroflexota bacterium. Lineage (GTDB taxonomy): Bacteria > Chloroflexota > Chloroflexia > Chloroheliales > Chloroheliaceae > 54-19. Next base: position 57,188 of record JAQBPB010000018.1, on the reverse strand, counting down.
GTCAGCCGGGGCAATGGCCAGAATAACTTTACTGGCCGACCGGTTAAACGCCACGGTGCTAAAATTGACGGCTCCCCGTTCGGTGGGTAATTGGGGCGGCGGCAGTTCTTTCCAGTTTCGCTTGCTGACAAAAGCGCTGCGCCAGTAATCAGCCGCTTCCTGGGGCGTATCGCGCAGCACGTAGACCGATACATCCAGGGTTTTAAGGTTTTTGGTATCGGCGGCAAACTGGCTCAGGACCGTATTCTGGTTTGTGATACTGAGTGGGAAGCGGGCTGCGTTTGGCGGCGCCGGTAAATCTTCTTTAACGCCGACAAAGAGTCCCGCATATCCGCAAAAGAAAACTCCTAACACCAGGAATACCGGCAGGATTAACCGCCGCCACCGGACCCGTTCGATTACCGCTCCCTGGGCTGTCACATTTTCCGCCAATTTCCGCCTCCTTGGGCAGCCGCTTTGCTGCTCTGGCCTAATTTAAATCTGCCTTTTTCTAACCCGGCTATTATACACTTTTAACTTAAATAGTTTAGTTTCTTCTATTGCGCCCGCCGCACGGATGAATGAGCAGCGGTAGTCATCATAACAACATAAAAGCGCAATTTTATGACATTGATATCAGATTTTCTTAAGTATAATTTAACCGGCCCAACTTTGCTCCGCAAATAAATAGTAAGTCTGGAAAGGTTTAACCTACTCATGAAACTTCAAAGTGAGCAGATCGAGCATTTTTTCAACAAGGGTTACCTGGTAGTTGAAAATGTATTTTCGCCTGCCGAAGATCTCGACCCCGTTATCGCGGCTTATGCTGAATTTATAGACCAACGCGCCGTTGAACTTAAGCACCAGGGCAAAATCCATGATTTGGGTGAGGGCTTGCCTTTTGAAAAGCGGTTCGCGGTCCTCTACGCCCAGAGTCACGACATCGAAGATGATTTGGACATCATGCGGTCGCGCCTTGAGCGTATGTACAACTTTTTATTCAATCCAAAACTGTTGGATGTAGCGGAAAGCCTGCTTGGCAGTGAGCTTATCTGCAGCCCAATTCAGCACATCCGGGCCAAAATACCTACAAAGATTATCGCTCAGGGCGTGCCGCACTATATACACAATGTGCCCTGGCACCAGGACGCCGCGGTTACCCAGGAAGATGCCGACCCGTACAACATTTTTACCTTCTGGATACCGCTGGTTGATGCCAACCAGGAGACCGGCTGTATGGAAGTTTTGCCCGAAGCTTTTAAACTGGGCCTTTTAGAGCACGAAAATGTGGCCGGTTTGACCATTGTGCCTTCCGCGCTGCCGGATATTGCCCCGCAGCCGGTCCCCTGTAAAAAAGGTGGCATCGTCATAATGAGCAAATACACGCCGCACCGGGGCTTGCCTAACCTGTCCGATAAAGTGCGGTGGAGTCTTGATTTGCGCTACCAGGCGGTAGGCAGTTCGACCGGGCGGGCCTTTTACCCGGACTTTGTGGTACGCAGCCGGAAGCAGCCCGAATTGGTCCAGCCAGATTTTGAGAACTGGCGCCGGGACTGGATTGAGGCGCTTGAAGCGCATAAAGCGACAAAAAAATACCGTTCGGCCATACGCACCCAGTTAGCGGTTTGAGCTTAAAGCGTTCAAACGGTACTGGTGAGGCGTTATCCCGGTGGCTTTTTTAAAGAGCTGGTTGAAGTAAGAAGGGTTATTAAGCCCGACGGCTTGCCCGACCGCGCTGATAGATAGTGAGCTTGCCTGGAGTAACAGGCAAGCTTCTCTTATACGGCGGGCGGTTATATAGCGGGTGATACTACTGCCGGTTGCCGTGTGAAACAGCCGGGAAAGGTAAAACGGGGAAAGATGCAGCGCGCTTGCCAGGGTTTCCAGCCGGAATTCCTCGCTATAATGCTGCTCAATCCACTGGATAATCTCTTCAACCGGGTGGCTGGGATGTTTTAAAGCCGTATCATTTAGCAGGTCGGTTTTTTGCCAGTAGGGCCGCTGGGTCCGCAGGAAATTTATCAAAAATAAGATCGTCTCTTCGAACTTTTCTTCATTTGAGGCCCAGGGTGTTGAGAAACTCCGGTGGAACTGGCGCAGCAACAGGTCTAAATCGTTGCCGTCTTCCAACTGCTCAATAAATTTTACATCCAGCGTATCGTGCCAGATATGGCGGAAAAATTTTTGCAGGTGCCGCAGGGAAGTTAGATAGGGGTCGAGCAGGCTGGGTTCGAAAACCACAATCGACCGGATAAATGGCGAGTCCCTGGTTACTTCCATTTGCAACTGGTGTAATTGAAAAGGCTGGAAGTAAAGCAGCATCCCGGAACTGACTTTATAGGTCTTTTGCTCCAGGGTTAGCTGGCCCTTACCCTCATGCACGTATAAAAACTCCATGCCCTGGTGAGTATGAAATGTGCCAGAGAAGTTTTCTAATGATAGGCGGCGGTAAACAAAAGCAAAGGAACTGCCGTCTATGCCCAGTGGGTTACTGATTTTTGCGTAGTTTTCGACTGCTTGCATCCGCCTTGAACCTGCTCCAATTTGATTTAGGGTTGCAGAATTATTTTGATTGGAATATGCTTATTTTAGCATATTAAACTGCTTTGCAACCAGCTAAAACCGCGACACTTTCAAATTAACCCGGCTCAGAAGAAAAAGAAAATAAAAAATATTATGAATATGGAATTTGGTACCGGCGTTAGATTGGATAAAGTGGAATGGGCGGCCCTGCCGGGGGAGCGCTGGCGAAACGCCGGTTGTAACGCCCGGTTAGGAGTTCACGGGAAAGCGGTGGCGGTTTCCCTGGTGAGAATAACCGCCGGGGGCATCCAGGCCTTTGGCTGGTCAGTCCTTACCCATGACCGGGCCGGGGCTTTGCTGGGCCAACCGCTAAAAGCGATGTTTACCACGGAAGGCCGGGTCAGGCCCGAGTACTTTGACCTGGAATTCCCACTGCTGGACTGGCTTGGCCGGGTGAATAGCCAACCGGTCTACCGGCTGGTTGCGCCTGCCTCGTTTGAGGACACCCCCGGCCCGTTTAGCGTACCCTGCTATGATACCTCTTTTTATTTCGATGACCTGCACCTTAATGATGACAAAGCGGCGGTTGAACTCATGCAGGCGCAGGCACAGGAGGGTTTGTCGCGGGGCCACCGGGCTTTCAAAATCAAGGTAGGCCGGGGCGCTTTCTATATGCCTTTAAATGAAGGTCTGCAACGAGATATCGCCGTAGTAAACGGAATCCGGGAAACCGCCGGGAGTTCGGCCACCCTGATGATTGACGCCAATAACGGGTACAACTTCAATCTAATCAAAGACTTGCTGCTGCGCACCCGCCCGGCAAACATCTTCTGGCTGGAGGAACCCTTTCATGAAGATGCCGTACTTTATAAACACCTGAAGGAATGGCTGGCGGCGGAGCAACTTGGCGTTTTACTGGCCGACGGTGAAGGACATCCCGACCCTGACCTGCTTATCTGGGCGGAAGCCGGGTTGGTAGATATTATCCAGTACGATTTAAGGTATTACGGGTTTGAACGCTGGCTGGCCCTGGGGCCCGTACTGGATGCGGCCGGGGTCAGGAGCGCCCCGCATAATTATGGTGGACTCTACGGCAACTATGCTTCGGCCCATATTGCCCCGGCCATCCGGGGTTTCCTGTTCGTGGAATGGGATGGCGGTTTCGCTGCAGGTCTGGACGACACGGCCTACCGGATCAAAGATGGCCGGGTTATGGTGCCGGACCGGCCCGGTTTCGGGCTGGAATTGGACGATAAACACTTCTCCGGGCAGGTCAGATTGGCCGGGTGGTCCGTAGCCTGACCATAAGGGGCTCACGAGTTCAGGGATAATTAGATTGGTACCCGGTTCTTGGTTGACAAGGCCCTTCCAAAAAGGTATAATGCGGCGTATTCGGTGAGGCTGTTGCTGACGCTGTGCTTTGCCGGGAGGCTGGTTTTTACGGGTGGTACGCGAACTGGCTTAGCACGCTGTCTTGAAAACAGTCGCCCGCGAGGGTTGGGGGTTCAATTCCCTCACCACCCGCCATCACTACAATAAAATAATTTCCGCGCGATAGACTGAGTTGCCTACCAATGGGGAGGTGCCAGAGAGGTCGAATGGGGCCGCCTGCTAAGCGGTTATAGCCTAATCCGCTATCGAGGGTTCGAATCCCTCCCTCTCCGCCATTAAATTCAGAACAGAGCGCGGTTTTTATTTTCATAATATTCCGGTTTCTCTTATATTCTTTTATTTCTTCTCCGATTCAAATACATTTATAACATTCCAGACTATATAATATAGCCATAGGGTAACCTGGCAATTTTTGGTACTTTGCAGAGCGTACGGTTTTCCGTCCCCTTTTGATTATCCTGGCTTTTGGCTGAAATATCTATAAGAGCCTTTTCCAAAGTACCGGCCCACTCTACCTGGAACTCAGGCTTTTGGCCGCCCAGCGGGCTTTGTATTGTTTTCGCCTGTTACTTGATGGGTGTAACGGCCTGTAAGCCGCGTCCCGGCCCGCGCCCCAGGCAAAAGTTCCTGTTAAAAATTTAAAATCCTGCTACGGTAATTTGCCTTTTGAGAAAAAGGGGCCCATTCCAAAAGTTGACCGCATTGAACCTTTATTCTCTCTCAGGCGAAACGGCTAAAAAGGCTCCCGGTACTTTTCATACTCATTTAGAATGCACGCCCGCCGGAAAAAACCACCCGTGTCAAAAGTGATGACCTGACCGGCGAAGATATAAAAATATAAAATAGACTGGGCCAGGACAGCGGGAATTATAGAAAGAAATTAAATCAACTTATGAGAAATTTTACGACAATGCCGCATGGGGGCGGTGAGGGACCTGGCAGCGGCCGGGGCCGCGGGCGCTCCAATTCCGAAGACGGTTTCAACCTCAGCATGGTCTTTCAGGCGTTCAGCAGTTTACCGCGTGTCTTAAAACTGGTCTGGTCCACGAACGCCTTTTACACTTTATGCCTGGGCATCATAACGGTGTTGCGCGGCTTTGCTCCGGCCGCCTCGGCCTGGGTTACCAAGCTGGTAATAGACAGCGTCATTGCGGCCCTGCCGCCCCGAAACGCCCCGGTCAGCGAAGTTATGTGGCTGGTGCTGCTCCAACTGGTTATTACTGTAGGCAGCAGCTTGCTCGGCACCCTGAGCAATATAGTCCAACAACTGCTCCAGGAACTGGTTGCCAACCGAGTCCGTTTGATGGTCATGGAAAAGGCCAATACCCTGGACCTGTCCTTTTTCGAGAACCCTGAGTTTTATGATAAATTGCGCCAGGCCCAGGAACAGGCCACTTTCCGCCCGGTAATGATGGTTTCACAGACCTTTGACCTGGTCCGGACCTTAATCACCTTTCTCTCGATGATTTTCTTACTGGTCAGGTTGGAGTGGTGGATTGCGGTCGTGGCCCTGGTCGTGCCAATCCCGGCCTTTATCGCCGACAGCCGCTACGGCTGGATGGGCTACCAGCGGATGCGCCGACAGTCGCCTGAGCGCCGCCAGATGAGCTACTATGAAAACGTTATGACCACCGACACCTTTAACAAGGAGGTCAAGCTTTATAACCTGGGCGATTTCTTCGTGGAGCGCTTTCGCAAGCTGGCTAACCAGGTCTATACCGAAAACAAGCTGATTTTAATCAAGCGCTACCTGACCAGTTTTATGTGGATGAGTCTCAGCCTGGGAGCCAATGCCGCGATTTATCTTTACGTGGCCCTGCAAGCGGTCGGCGGGCGAATTACCCTGGGCGACCTGACCCTCTACAGCCAGGCCGCCCAGCAAGTCAGCACCAGTTTTCAGGGCTTGCTGACCGGGATTTCCAGCACCTACGAGAATAATTTGTTCGTAGGCACGCTGTTTGAATTCCTGGAATACCAACCGGCTATCAAATCGCCGGAGAAAACTTTCCCAATCAACGGCAATAGCGAGCCGGGTTCGCGCGGCCTCAGCCTGGAGTTTCGCAACGTCAGCTTCACCTATCCCGGCAAGGCGGAACCGGCCCTTAATAAGGTCAGCTTCAAAGTAGACTCGGGTGAGGCAATCGCCCTGGTCGGGCGCAATGGTGCCGGAAAGACCACTATAGTCAAGCTGTTGAACCGGCTCTACGACCCAGACGAAGGCGAAATTCTGGTGGGCGGCCGGAACGTCAAAGACTATGACCTGGCCGAATTGCGGTCGCAGGTGGGGGTTATTTTCCAGGACTATGTGACCTACTTCATGTCGGCCCAGGCCAATATCGGTATCGGGCAACTCGGCCAGATTGATAATACCGGGCTGGTAAAAGAGGCCGCTACCAAGAGCGGCGCGAACGAAGTCATTGAAAAGCTGCCTAAAGGTTATGACACCATGCTGGGCCGCTGGTTCAACGAAGGCACCCAGCTTAGCGGCGGCGAGTGGCAAAAAATTGCCCTGGCCCGTGCCTTTATGCGCGACGCCCGGATTCTGGTGCTGGACGAGCCGACCAGTTCCCTGGACGCCCAGGCCGAATATGATGTCTTTGCCAAGTTCCGCGAGTTAACCGCCGGGAAGACCGCAGTCTTTATCTCGCACCGGTTCAGTACCGTCCGTCTGGCCGATCGCATCTTCGTAATCGAGGAAGGCGAGTTGAAAGAGGAAGGTTCGCACCAGGAACTGCTGGCCCTGGAAGGCCGCTACGCCCAGTTGTTTAATCTACAGGCCAACGCCTACCGTTAGGCCCAAAAACCTATCAAAAGCCCGCCGGTCCATGCTTTTTAAGTGAACGGCGGGCTTTTGATTTATCCCGATTATTAAGGTCCGGTTATAGCCTTTGTCCCGGTTTGCCTTGCCCGGTCAAAGCTGTTAAAATCGAGTTTGGTTTGCCCCGAAGCGATGGATAATAGCCCAGGAAATCCTGGTTTTACCAGGGCAACAAAAAAGCGCTGCCGGGCGTTCTTACAAAGTAATGAGCCATAATACCGGGCTTATTTACAATGCGGGACCAACCCGGCCATTATATCAGGAGAGAACATAGCAGCTTGGCCTTTTCAGTCAAAAATACTCGCAAGAAATCCGACCCGGCTTCCGCTACCCAACCCGGCCACCTGGCAGTTGATGCCCCGGCCGGTTCCGGCGCGCAAGCCGCTACTCCGCCCCTACTCGAGCGTTACTGCCCTGATTTGCTTGAAATCCGGGCCAAAGCCTGGAAAGCTTTAAAATCCCCTTTTGGACTGGCAATCCTGGCTTTGAGTCTGGTGGTGGTTACGCTGGCTTATCAGGCTCGACCCACTTACGATATTAAACTGGGAGGCGGCTTTGATACGCCTTACCTCAACCAGACCGAAGGCGGCTTCGGACGGCCCGTAGCTACCCGGGTTGCCCCGGCTGAAGCGGCTGAAGGCGAAAGCAACAGCCGCGAAAATGCCCAGGCAGCCGCGACCCTGGCGACTGCTCCCGAAGAAACCAACCTGAGCTACCGCTGGACCCGCGAGCGCCCTATCCTGCTCTTACCGGGAATTGGGGCGGCACCGGCCCGCCTGACTTTACAGGCGAGCGGTTCCCCGCTTTACACTGCCGGTCAGCAGGTCGAAGTGCTGGTCAACGGCCAGCCTTTCAGCAACTTTGAATTGAAACCCGGCCCGGCGGTAATAAAGACGTTTGATATTCCGGCCTCCCGGCTAAACGGCGGCAACCTGGCCCTTGAAATGCGGGTTAAGCCGCTCGGCCAGCCGGACACGGCCCTGATTACCCGCTATCCGGGTACCTTTATCGCCATCGATAAACAAAATGGTCAGACCCTTTACCAGGGCCAGACCGGTTTCAAACTCTACACTGCCAGGGTGGAAGCCGCCCCTGGCGCCGCCGGGTTTGTCCTGCCGCCGGTGAGCGTGTTGCTGGCGGTAGCGGTTTCAAGCTGGCTGCTTTATTTTGGGCTGGCCTATGCCGGGGTGCGCCGTGATTGGGCCTTTGGCGCAGCGGCGGCCTGTTTGGTAGCTCTGGGCCTGATACTGGCTTTTGGCCGCCTGAGCCTTACTATCTACACCGGGCGGCTGGCTATTTTGTTGCTGGTCACGGTGCTGATGCTGCCTGTTCTGGACTGGCTGGTGCCGCGCCTGTTGCGCCTCTGGAAATTGCCGCTGCCCAAATGGGCCTGGCAGGCTCTTCTTGTGATGTTTATCATCGGGATGATTGGCCGGGGCGGCGGCGTCCTGTACCCGCATACCGAGGTCATTGACGCGCCCTACCACCTTCGCGAAATTAACAATATCCTGAACGACAAGGGCGGTTTGTTGGCCGGGATGGTCCATGAATTTCAAAACAAAGCGCTTTCCAAAGTGCCGGACCAGTGGGGCAACCAGGCGGTAATTCCCTACTCAACTATCAGTTATTTCTACCTGGCCCCGGTAGCGGCCCTGCCGGTTGACCCGGCTATCAGCGTGAATTTGTTCAACGCCCTGCTGGATGCCTTCCGGGTCTTTATCGTCTTTAGCCTGGCGGCGACCCTGGGAGCCGGAACCCGGGCCTCGGTGGCGGCGGCCGGGTTTTACCTGATTATCCCCTGCACCTGGATGCTGAATAGCTGGGGTAACTGGCCGACCACCGTCAGTTTCTGGCTGTCCACCGTTTACCTGCTGCTGGCCCTGATATACTGGCAGCGCCTGGATAAACTCTGGCCCTGGTTACTGACTACCTTCGTCCTGATTCTGACCATGCTGACTTACACGGTTACGGCCGTGTTCATGGGAATATTGGTAGGCGGCTGGGGTCTTGGCGTCTTCTTATTTGGCGGGCGCCGGGAAAAAGCCGACCGTCGTCCTGGTTTGTTCCTGCTGGCTTCGGTAGCGGCGGCCTCGTTGTTCTCGATACTGTTTTACTACATCCAGTTCTTGCCGGACCTGACCGCGACCCTGGGTGCTTTTGACAAGTCGCTTAGCGAAAAAGGTTCCCTGGGCGCGTTTGGTGACCGGCCGCTGGATTTCTACCTGGGCCTTTACGCCGACCATGTATTCTTCCGCTACGGGGCCGGTATTTTTATCGTGGCGGCCCTGGTGGTTTACGCCTGGTTGTTGTTTAACCGGAAGCCACAAGCCGGAGAAGCTCCGGCCAACCGCGAGCTTTTAGAGAGTGACGAAGCTAACCTGGCAGCTCTCCGGCGGCCGGTCCACCTCTGGCTGGCCGGGATGTGGTTTTTCATTTTTATGTTTTTCGGTCTGGCCCAGTGGAAAGTAGACATGGTTGATAAGCAGGTCTGGTTTGTCCTGCCGCTGGTAGCCGCCCTGGCCGGGGTAGGCGCGGTCTGGACCTGGCAGCGTTTCAAGACACCGGCCCTGTACTACGGCACCCGCCTGGTAATCACCGGCCTGATACTCTGGACGACCTATTCGGCCCTGACCCTCTGGTTTGACCGGGTCTTTATCAAACGGCGCTAAATTTTATTGTTTTTGATGTGAAAGAAAAAAGATGAGTGTTAATTCCGGGATTGTTACAAAATTAAAAGCCACGCTGGATAACCCCCGCCTGTTTAACCTGTTGCAACTGGCAGTCGCCGGGCGGCAGAACATAACCCGGCGCCTTATCCGAGAAGGTCTGAACCTGATGCCGGGCGAACGCCTGCTGGATGTCTGCTGCGGCACCGGTGAGTTTGCCGACGTGGCTCTCGGCCCTTACCTGGGGATTGACATCAATCAAAAGTTCATCGAATACGCCGCCAGGGAATACGGCGCAGGCGGCGGACATCCCGAACGAGAGTTCCTGGCCGAAGACATCACCGGCACCAGCTTTTTAACCAGGGGTCTGACCTTTCCTAAAGCGATGATGATTAACAGCCTGCACCACCTCTCGGCGGAACAAAATCAGGCGGTCCTGGGCGCCGTAGCCAAGGTCACTACCGGCCGCTTTGTAATCGTGGATATGGACCCGGACCCCTCCAACCCGGTCAGCAAGTTCCTGGCAAGCCAGGACCGGGGCGAATACGTGCGGCCGCTCAAGGAACAAATTGCCCTGGTCGAGCCGTTTTTTAAGGTCGAGAATGCTTTTACCTATTACGCCAGGCTGACCGCCCAGACCATTATTATTTGTAGCAGTAAGTAAATTATCGGCAATCGGAAGTAATAATCGGAAAAAGTAAGTAAATAATTTAGTGGAGGAATCGTTGCAGGAAGGGAATCCGCCACGGGCGGGACAAGCAATCGACGTTTCAATAATCGTAGCCTGCTATAACGAGCGGCCGGTATTGCGCGATAGTATTACGCGGGTGGTAGACGTAATGGCCGGGACGCGCTATGCCGAAAATTATGAGCTTGTTTTTGTTGATGATCACAGCCGGGATAATACGGTTGATATTATCCGGGAGCTAATTGAAAAATACCGGCATATTCCAATTAAACTTATTCGGCATGAGCGCAACATGGGCCGGGGCCGGACGGTTATGGACGGATTTGAAGCCGCCCAGGGCCGGATTATGGGCTTTTTGGATATCGACCTGGAAACACCGGCCCATTACATCCCGGTCGCGGTGCTGGAAATAGAGCGCGGGGCGGATGTGGTTTCCGCCATGCGGATTTACCGCTTCTTGTGGCGGACTTTCTACCGCCAGGTGCTGAGTATGGGCTATCATAAACTGGTTGCCTCGGTCCTGCACCTGCCGCTTAAGGATACCGAAGTCGGCTTCAAGTTTTTCAACCGGGAACAGGCGATGCCGCTCTTGAAGGAGTGTGTGGACCCGGGCTGGTTCTGGGATACCGAGGTGATGACCCGCAGCTATTTTGGCGGCCTTAAAATCGTTGAGATTCCCACGCTTTTTATCAAACGCTACGACAAAACTTCCAGCGTCCGACCGCTGCATGACTCGCTGGAATATTTTGCCAGGTTGCGCCACTTCCGGCGCGAAGCGCATCGCCTGGAAAATGAATACCGCGAGCGCGGCCTGACCCCGGTTGAAGTCCTGACTATTTCCCACCCGGTAGGCCATGGTGACGAGCCGAACCTGGTTCGTACCCTGAAATAATGAGCTTTTTATGAGCGCAGTCCAGCCATATCAAATCTTCCAGAATATTCCGGAACTCCAAACCGGCCGGTTGCTTATGCGCCGGATGGTTATGTCGGATGTTCCGGACCTCTTTGAGGTAGCTTCGGACGAAGAAGTAACTCGCTATATCACCTGGGAAACTCACCGGAGCCTGTCCGATACCGAGCGGTTTATCCAGGTGGTCCACGACTGGTACGACCGCCAGGAAGTGCTTTATTGGGCTGTTTTGCGCCAGAGCGATATGAAACTCATCGGGACCTGCGGCATTTTCGAATGGGTCCCGAAGGACGCCCGGGCCGAACTTTCTTACACTCTGGGCCGGCCTTACTGGGGCCAGGGGTACGCCTCGGAAGTGGTCAGCGTCATGGTAAGGTTTGCTTTTGAAGTAATGCAGTTGAACCGGCTGGAAGGCCGCTGCCTGGCCGAAAATACCGCCTCGGCCCGGGTGATGGAAAAAGCTCAGCTTATTCTGGACGGCGTTTTACGCCAGCAACTTTACCTTAAAGGCGCGTTTCGCGACCTGAAAGTTTATTCACTCCTGAAGCAGGATTGGCTTAACCTTAAGGAGGTCAGCCAGGAATCCCCCTTCTAACCCTGTCTATCACCGGGCCGATTTTTCAAGGTTCTGCAAGACCCTCGCCCGCAAGACCGGTATTTCCCCCACCCTTAGTAAATTACCCTGATCCCATTCCTTAAACAACCGGCGGCTTCCCGCAAATTTAAAATCTCCGGTAGTTTAAAACCAAATCCCGTAGACTATTAATCAAAATTATATAATGTTTACTTAAAATTGGTATTATACTTGCATAAGAAGATACTTCACCCCGTTAATACTTCTATAGGAGTTGTCAAAAATTCTGACTTTGCCAGCTCAAGGTAAGATGGTTTTAAATGATTAACGTTCCTGATTGGCTGTAAAGATTCCCTGGCAGTACATAAGGAAAGGAACGGACATTGGAAGAACAGGAAAAATACAAGGATTGGTTTTGGTCTAACCTTGATGAGGAAGCCTCCAACCAGAAGCCGGGAAACTTAAATGACCTGACTATATTAGAAGCTATCAGGATAACTCCCGGGCCTTTACCCACTGAGTCGGATAATTTTCAGCTAACCGACCGGCTTACCCAGATCCGGCAAGCCGTTGAAGTCGCCAGTAAGGCTGCCCAGGAAGAGTATATTGAGATCATCCGGGGTGCCGCCGCAATATTTGTGTTACAGGGTGACTTGCGCTCCGCCCGGGTCTGCCAGACCCTGGAAAACCTGATCGCCAATAAAAAGCTGCCAGACGACCTGGGGCTGGGAAAACTAAAAATTACCGGTTAATCCGCCGGTGAGGCCCCGCCGGGAGACACTAGCGGCCGGTAAATTAAAGAGTTTATCGCCAAACCTACCCCTTATAACCTGGATCCGGGCGAAATCCGGCTCGTTTAAAACGAAAAATTCCCAGTTTAAAATAATTTATTGAAATAGACCAGGCTCCCGGCTTGCCTCTTTAACCACTCATTTTTACCTTCTTGAAGCCTAAACCATTTGATGGCCGGTTGTTATTCTCCTTAGCAGGACTGGCCCCGGACTTGTTTCTCAGTTACTTTTGCAAAAAAATGTGGTATAGTGCCTCTACATACTGTAGATTGAGTTTGCCGTCGCAGCTTAATCATTTACAAATTTCATAGTGCTTGTTCGTAAAAGGTACACCCCAATAACGCTTTTATAGTTCATTCCAGTTACAGTAGTTTCATGGTGTAGACCACAATCCCGATTTTTATCAAGGCATGAACTTTTCCAGTCGAACTGCTTGACTGGCGGATTTAGCTTTTGCTAAAAAAGGAGTTTTTTTGTGAATTTTTCTGAACTCAAAATTAAGGCCCCTTCCCGGCTGCGTGTCATAATGGCACTTTTAATGCTCTGCAGCCTGGTCCTGACCGCCGGACAAAGCCAACCGGCCCAGGCTTACGGCGGCCGGACACCCGGCGCGGTAGCCGCTTTTTATTACCCCTGGTATGATGTTGAGGGTAATTTGAACACCTGGCGGCAGGACAGCGGCAAAATGGCCTCGCAACCGGGCAACCTCTACCACAGTGGCGATGTGAACGTTATGCGAAACCAGATGAACCAGGCCCGGAGCGTTGGTATAGATGCTTTTGCCGTGACTTATAACGCCGCTCCCGGCACCTGGGCCGACCGCTTCAGGGCTATGCTTAATAATGCGCCGCCAGGCTTTTCGATTGCGGCTCACTTTGAAGTTTCGATGATGCGCGACCAGGATAAAAATGTCGGTGGGGTTGTCAACGCCCTCAACGCCCTCAAGAATAACTACACCGGACATTCCCGCTATTTCCGCTACCAGGGCCGCCCGGTGATTTATTTCTGGTGGCCGCAAGGCGTACCGGGTAACGTCAAGGCTAACTGGACCAATATTCGCAACCAGGTTGACCCTAACCACGAAATGATCTGGTCAGTCGATACCACCGATTTTGGCATGCTCGACATTTTCGACTCGGTCCATTACTTCAGCGGGGCCAAGTGGGCGGATAATCCACAGGGAACCTTCCAGAATGTCAAAAACCAGGTAAACAACTATAACGCCAGTCATGGCGGGCCGCGCCGGTTATCTACCGCCAGCGTCACCCCCGGCTATGATGACCGGCGGTTCCGCTCGCCGGGCGAGTACCGCGACCGGGCCGGTGGCAATTATTACCGCACCAGTTGGGATGCCGCCGTGAACGTGCAGCCGGACCTGGTGACGATCAGCACATGGAACGAATGGTATGAAAGCAGTTCTATCGAGAACGGACGGGATTGGGGCGATTTGTACCTGAACATCACCCGGGATAAGGCCAATGCCTATAAAGGGGCCAGCGGCCTGGGTGACGCAAGTATTCTCAAGACCTGGCTGCGGGCCGACCTGCTCGTGGCGCGCGGCGCAACCGACCGTTCCTGGATGTGGGGTCCGGGCCTGAACGACCAGCAGCGCGAGCCGTATGCGGACAGCCCCGGCGGAGCCAGGATGACCTACTATTTTGACAAGAGCCGGATGGAGATTAACCGGCCGGGCGGGCCGCCTGATGTCAACGACCTGTTCTATGTCACGAACGGTTTGCTGCCGATGGAGTTAATGAGCGGCAAGCTCAAGACCGGCGATTACCGGGAAGAGGGCCGTTCCCCGGCTAATATTCCGGTAGCAGGTGACCCTAAAAATAATCCCAACACCCCAACTTATGCCGCTTTCGGTAGAGTCAGTACCCTGACTGGCAATAACCGGTCGGGCGACCGGACCGGTCAACTGGTCCTGGCTACCCTTTCGGGGAGCGGCCAGCCTGGTACCAACCCCGGCCATACGGCTAAAGGTATTCGATTGGCGAAGTTCATACCAGAAAGCGGCCATAATATAGCCGGACCTTTCTGGGACTTTATGGAGCGCAGCGGGCCGGTCTGGGAAGACAACGGGCCGCGTAACGGAAAAGTCGTGGAATGGCTTTTCGCGATGGGGTACCCCATCAGTGAGCCCTACTGGGTAAGGTCCAGGGTCGGCGGCGTTGAAAAAGACGTGCTGGTCCAGGCCTTCGAACGGCGCATTCTGACTTACACACCCGATAACCCGGCCGCATTCAAGGTCGAAATGGGTAACGTCGGAAGCCATTACCACAGCTGGCGCTACGGCAGCTAGGCCACACCCATCAATTTTTAAACTGGTCGTGACTTCGCCCGGTATGGTGAGAGTATCAAATATAAGCGGTGCTTTAATGATATTCCCACATACTTGGCGAGGTTTCGACCTATTTTTATGAGGTTATATATTGCAACGTTGGGCGGCATTGCGTAAATCATTCAGGGCAACCGGGTTACTGAAATGGTTTTCGTCATGACGGGTTTCCGTTACCTGGCTCCCCCTCTTATCCTATCCCCATAAAAAGGTTTCGCCTGCAATGCCTGAAATAAAGAATGCGGATAAGTATTATGTAGCGGATGGTCTTTCCGCCTGACCTTCCCGGTCCCCCTGTTAAGGGTTGCTAATGTAGAAGGTTATGCGGGTTTGTGCCACCACCAGATACCGGTACATTCTGGCAGGACAACCAGGTTATTCTGTTGGACCACTCCGGCCAGTTCGTCGCCAAAGAAAAAACGGGTTAGTTGTATGGCTTCGTCCAGCGAGGCAAAGTGATAATCGGTCCTGATCCAGGTATGTTCGAAGCCGTGCTCAGCCTGCAACCACCGGTAGAGATTGGCTAATTCGGAGGTAGGCGGTTCCGGCGTTTCGAGCCCGGTGCCAAGGGTTTCAAGCAGGATAGCCGTCCCGCCCGGCCGTACAACCCGGTACATTTCTTCCAGGGCTTTGCCGATTTCCTCACGCCAGGTATTCGGATACCAGCCGCAAAAGTGGCCGAAGCTCCAGCCCTCGATTGCCAGGTCGGCGCTTTGCGAGGCTGCCGGTAGCGCCCGGTTATCGCCAGCAGCCACAATACAATTGGTAATACCTTCGCTTGCCAATTTCCCGGTTAACACTTCCAGCATGGCCGGGGCGTTATCAAAGGCCCGGATACTTTTAACCAGGGGCGCCAGCAGCCGGGTCAACCGACCGGTCCCGGCCCCAAACTCAACCACTTCCAGGCCAGCCAGTGGTTTTATCCCGTCCAGGGCGGGTAACAGGTTGTGCCGGTAATCCTCACGACTGACCAGCGCTTCATACTGGTCTGCTTTCCCGGCGTAAATTTGTTTGAAATGATCGCTCATAAAAGACTTTTTGAACCGGTGCCTTTCTTATATTGGTTATTGGTTATTTTTAGTTTGCCGGGTTTGGTTGGCTCTGGTAAAAGCCCGGGACACGGCTATTTTTGTCCAGGACTTTGCAAACCACCCGGGCCGGTTTTAACGACTAAACCAGGCGGGCTTCGTTGTAATTAATGAGGGTGTTTAATGCTAAAAACAAATTATACCGCATACTAAAAGGCCCTACCCTGGGATAGGGCCTTTTAGATTATTATTACGAGAACCTGATAACGGATATGGATAAGCAGGTTGATGCTTTGAAAATTCTAGCTGCGTGCAACTCGGGCTTCGCGGTTAGATAGAAATCCAAGATAACCGGTCAACAGGGCGCTCCCGGCGTGCAGGGCCAAATCCGGTACATTTAAAGCGAGGCTATCAACTACCGGGTCAATAAAGCTGGAAATCACTAACACTACAAAAACGACAAACAAAATCTTGTTGGCCGTATAAACATGTTCATCCATTAAGGCTCCGCCAATCAGGATTGCCGCAAAAAGAAGGTGAGACAGGTTATGCAACAGGTTTACACCAAAAATACCCATCAATAAACCTTCATTTGGGGAGGTTCCCGTTACAGAGGTAGCCTGGGTTATACCAGGAATAAAACCCAGGATGCCTACCGCCAGGTAAACGATACCAAAAATTAAAGTAATAGTTTTTACTGTACTACGATCCATTACTTAACTTTTCTCCTCTCTAGTCTGTTGCCGCTATAAAAAACAGGTAAATATTTAAAAGAAGTTGATCTAAAGATCAAAATAAATAGCGAGCATACAACTTGCCATAAAACTCTAATTTTAAAAAAATAAACTAAGGTTTTAGGCTTCGGACTTATATTTATATAAAAACCGGACCTATTTTATAAAAACAGGTCCGGTTAGATATTTGTATTTTAAGTTCCCGGTTCCAGCTATGGTGACTGGTAATAATTACTTTTAGTGGGCTCGCACCCAGGTTAATCACCTGGCATGCCAGTCCACCGTACCACCTTATTTTAGACCTGGTTTAAGTGCTTCTTGTGCTGGTCAATTTACCCCAGGCCCGCTGTGGTTCGGTCGGTTCTAACCAGGGTTTCGGTTGCAGATTAAAGCGCTGGCGGGCAAGCCAACTGTGCCAGGCTTCGGCATCTTTACCCAGGTCTTCCCCGCTGATGGCTTTTAATTCGGAATGGGCGTGTTCAGCCAGTAAGGCCCGCACATCGTCCAGGTAGGCTATCAAAACATCAAAGCCTTCCAGGCTACCGCAGCGGGCCAGGGTCCGGCCGATGACCAGTTCAAGGTAAGCCTGCCGCTCGTAAAAGAAATCGGCCTGGAAACCCTCCCGGCAGACCTGGTCGCGGAAAGGTGCGTAACTGTGCAACTGGCGGAGCATCGGAATTGTGGCCGGACCGGCTTTGCGCTCAATACCCAGGCAGACCGCATCGACATAGTAAAAAATTCCTTTGTCCCTGGACCGGATGTCCGCTTCGGTATTGTGCGCCAGCAAATCGATAACCCGGCGGTAAACCGGGATAATACTTTCATCATCCACCATACCCATTACATAGAGCAAGGCCGCCAGGCCGGGCATCGCGCCCTGGTCAGGGGGCAGGATGGCATGACTGATATGGGTATTCAGTTCCGGCAGGCTGTCGCCGGACAACTCGCTATTGATTGTATCCAGCAGCACCGGCAGGCTGGACGGCGAACCGAGCAGGGCCAGCATCCTGGCGAGCAGTAATTTATGGTTACTTTCCTCGGCTTGCTGCATGGCCCGCTCCAAAAGGGGTATAACCCTCGGACCGGCGCAGCAAAGTTCCACCAGGGCCATCTTATCACGAAAAACTTCTTCCATGCCCATCTCGCCATAGCTGTAAAGTGGCTTATTGGGGTTTAGCTGCTTAAGCATTGCTTCAAGCTCCGCCTCGCTGTATTCCCGGTCCACCAGCTTCCGGTTAAGGGCTTCCCCGGGCAGCACGCCCCTGTCATGGAGTTGGGTCTGTAGAGCCGGGATATCAATTCTGGGTAGCGGAAGGTTGCCACGAATTGCCTGGGCAGCGGCCAGGGCAGCCACCCCGCCCAGGTTTTCCATATCGGCCTGCATTCGGATGGCGGGTAAGGCGTCATGGGTTGCTGAAATAGCTTTACCGACCACCAGGATATTGTTCAGGCCGACCGGCAAAAGGGCCCGGTAGGGAATTTCGACTTCCAGGTTGGGGGGAATTAAGCCGAGCCGTATCCAATCGGATGAACTATGGCCTTTGATGTCATGGTTACTAAAAGCGGTATAGACCGCATCGGGCCAGCGGCGGTGCCGGAGCTGGTCGGTAAGATTAAGGACTACCGCGCCTTTGATGTGGCGGCTTTCGCGGGGCGCAATGTATACACCGTGGTCGTAACCGGCGGTGCCACGGCGGCGGCCGGCCAGAATGGCCCTCGTGTAATCTTCTATATTCGAAACATCTACCATACTGGTAAAGTTGTTTTTGGTCCGGCCGGAGCGGCCAAATTGGGCCAGTGAGTACCACATAGTTACATGGTCGCGCTCGGCTCCGTAAACGAATTCAGCCCCGGCATGGGCCGCAACGTCGCCATCGCCGGTTGCGTCTATCGTAATATCGGCCAGGACCGCGACCAGGCCTGTACGGGTTGCCGCCACCACTCCCCGGACGGTATTTGCGCTGACAATAGTGCCTATAACCAAGCTGTTGAGGACCAATTCAACACCGTTCGCCTGGGAAGCCTGCAACAGGGCGTAAGCTTTACACTCGATGTTCCATTTAGTGCCCCGGTCCCGGCCACTGGCGGTTACCTGTTCAACCAGGGTCTTAACCTCGTTGGCAAAGCCCACCCGGCGACCGAACCAGTAACTATCAACCCCGCCATAAGTGCCGGTCCCGCCTAACCCCGGGTTCATTTCCAGCTGGACCGTTGCCAGCCCTTCGCTGGCGGCGACCCTGGCGGCGGTGGCGCCGCTTGAGCCGCCACCCACAACTAACACCTGGCTTTGGACTACAAAATCTACCACCAGGGCCGGTACGGTGCGGCGTTCGTAGAGGCGTCCTTGCTGTGGTGAAGCCGGTTCTTTTACCTGCAAACTCTCTTTGGACACCAGTGTTTTAGGTGCCGCCGGGTTTTCGGCCTGAACTAGGGCAGGTGAAAAGGTGGCAGTTTCCCACTTCCCAATCAGCGCCTGGGCTAACCCGGCCCCGACGCTGGAGGATGTCACCGGGTCGTTCCAGTCCAGGCCCTGTTCTAGCCGGGCCGCTTCGTTTAAACACCATACGCCGCTCTGCGGCCCCGCGAATGCCGCCGCGTTAATATTGTTTTGTGGGGGCGTTGAATAACCGGGCACATTAAGGGTGATTGCTTCAAAATCTTTAGCCCAGGCCGGTAGTGGTCCGGCTAACCGGCTGGTATAGGTGGTAGCCAGCTCGTAAGACGTGGCTCCCAGGAAGGCTTTATTAAAGGCCGGTTCCTCGGAAACCAGGTAGGAAGCCAGTTGCATGGTTTTATCCCGGGCCAGGGCTTCCAGGCGGGTAAAACCAAACCCACTGTCCTCTTCCCGTTCAAGTTGCATCCGGCATTCCAGGAGCCAGTTGTCAGGCCCGTTATAGCCCTGGTGCAGCTTTACCCGGTTGTCCAGCATCCCCAGGTAAGCCGGGACCGGTAGAAAGCCGGACGCCAGGAGCCCCACCCCTTCAAATTCGAGGGTGCGTGCGACCGTTATTGCTCCTTCTGGACCCGGCTCAAAGGGAGCCTGGCCTAATCGGGCAACCAGGGCTGTTTCGGTAGCATCCACCACCAGGCGGCAGGCTACGACCTGGCGGCCCGATTTGTTGCCAATTATCAGGCCAAACCCGGCCTCTTTAGACCCAAGCAACCCTACCGGCAGGCTGGCATACAGTAGTTTAACGCCTGCCGCCAGCAGTAAATCCTCCAGGATGGTTTTGATTATTTCCGGTTGTAACGGAATTTCGCCCTCGCCAATGGCTTTGCTGTTGGCCCTGATACAGGCTTCTATCAGCGTGGGAAGCCTATCCTTATTCGCTTCAGTTAAATTGAACCAGGGCCGCAGAGTCGCCGTAACTTCGCGCCCTAAATAAGTGCGGGGTTCCACCAAAACGACCTGGCGGCCGCTGCTGGCAAATTTTAGAGCAGCCGCGACACCGGCCAGCGACCCGCCAGCTACTACTACTTCACTCTGATACAGTACGGGCAAACTGGTCTGGTCTAGAGTAACGTTCATTATCAAAGCCTCTTTGTATATATTTAGCGGTGCTGCCGGAAGTAAATCAAAAATTCAGAGTCCGAATCAATCGCGCTGTGTCAGGACAGGCGGTAAATATAACCGGAACTAAACACTTGATTAGCCACCCTTAGAACCGGAAATGGCGATACCTTCAATGAAGTACCGTTGCAGGACCGCGAACATGACGATCATTGGTAAAATTGCGAGTGTCGCGCCTGCCATCATTTGAGGGTAATTGGTAGTAAATTCGTCCTGTAGAAAGGCCAGACCGGCTGAAAGAGTCAGCTTGTCAGGCGAGTTATTGACAATTAAAGGCCAGAGCAACTCGTTCCAGCTCCACAGGATTTTAAGGATTGCCAGGGCCAGCAGGCCGGACTTTACCAGCGGGAGCATTATCCGCCAGTAGATTTGAAAATGGTTGGCTCCGTCCAACCGGGCCGCCTCTTCCAACTCTTTGGGCAGGCTCAGGAAATATTGCCTTAGCTGGAAAGTACCAAAGGCGCTAAACAGGCCGGGGGCAATCAGGGCCTGCAGGCTGTTAAGCCAGCCAAGCTGGCTCATTAACAGGTATTGGGGGATTAGCAGGACCTGGCCCGGCACCATGAATACCGAAAGCACCAGGAGGAAAATTAAATTCCGGCCGGGAAACTCTATCCGGGCAAGGGCATAAGCCATCATCGAGCAGAAGAAAAGCACCCCCACGACCCGGCCCAGGGCCATAACGATGGTATTAACATAGAAATTGAAAAATGGCAGGCTGCTAAAGACTTCGCTGTAATTACTCCATTCCGGAACGGCAGGCAGAAACACCGGCGGGACATGGGTCGCCTCGGTGAAGGATTTGAACGAAGTGAGAATCATCCAGATGAAAGGGCCGACCATTGTCAGGGCCCCTATGATGAGAAACAGGTGAATAGCCAGGGAAGCCGGTCTGACCTTTAACCTGGTGAAGGGTGCCGTAGCGGAAGGGTTCCTTTGAGACTGGCTAATCATAATGCACCCACTTTTTCTGGAACCATAATTGCACCATTGTTATCGCGAGAATAATGACAAACAAAAGTGTGACAATCGCCGCTCCGTAACCTTTATCCCCATCAATAAACGCCGTCTTGTAAAAGAGATAGACCAGCGACTGGGTATTTTCGATGGCGGTGCTTTTTGGTTTTATCATCAAAAAGATCTGATCGAACACCTGGAGGCCGTTAATCAGGGAAACAATAGTTAGAAAGAAAACTGTCGGTGAGAGCAGCGGCATGGTAATCCGGAAGAAACGCTGGGTTGCCCCGGCCCCATCCAACGAAGCGGCCTCGTAATAGACCGTTGGAATGGTTTGCAGCCCGGCCAGCAGAATAATCATGTTGAAGCCAATCGAACTCCAGATGCCGACCAGCACCACCGCATAGAGCGCCGTATCATCGCTCAGCCAGCGGACCGGCCCCAGCGACACCAGGCTTAGCAGGTAGTTGAGCAGCCCGTAGTCTCCGTTGAAAAGCCAGCGCCACATCATGGCGACCGCCGCCGGAATAGTAACCATTGGCAGGAAATAAAGAGCCCGGTAGAGTCCAATCCCGCGAATCTTCTGGTTGAGAAAGGCGGCTACTACCAGGGAGATAGCCATACTGACAGGGATGGTCATAACGGCGTAGGCAAAAGTGTTCTGGGTAGCGTGTAAAACTTCGGGGTCACTGAATAGATTTTTATAATTATCCAGGCCGGACCAGGCAGACTTACCAAAATCACCCCAGGTGGTAAAACTGAAGTAGAAATTCTGAAAGATTGGCCAGATGTAAAAAATCAGCAATCCGAGCAGGTTAGGTGCTACCATAATGTAGGCCCAGAAAAGGTCACTCTTCGAAAGCGACCGCTTAAACCTGAAACGGGTCCTAATATCCGTTTGCAGGCGGTGCCGCCGGGAAATAGGCTGCAAACTCATAGATGCTCTCCAGGATAATAAAGATGACAACCCTGTTGTTTTCCCTGAAACGGCAGCAGCTGGCTGAATTTTAATTCAGCCAGCCACCACCGGTTTTTGTAACCCGGGGCTATCCGGGCAGGGTTTAGCTTAACGCCCTTCTTTAGCCAGGGCCTCGTTCATATCCGCGGCCATCTTTTTGCCCGCCTCTTCCGGAGATAACTGCCCGGAAAGCATTGGGCCGATATACTTCCTCTGGAGGGACAACCAGCTATTGGTATTGACCGAGTGCGGGTAGAGCACAGTATCCGGTATCTGGTCAACAAAGACACTAAGTTTGAACTGGGGCAGAGTCTTTAGCCAGACCTCTACGGCATCACGGGCCGCCGGAGGGCCGCTGGCGCCGCCTTGCGACTGAATATCCTGGGCTTCGCGGGAGCTAAGGAACTTCACGAATTCCCAGGCTTCCGCCTGGTTAGGCGACTTGGCACTGATTACGTTAGAGCTGCCGTGCAGGATGACGGCCTTTTTCTTGCCCTGCGGCAAAGGCGCGACATTTACTTTGTCTTTGGTGTAGGTGTTCTTGGCAAAATCAATGGCTAACCAATCGCCGCCGAACATCATTGCAACCTTGCCGGACTGGAACAAATCCTGGGCGCTGGTTTCCGTCAATTGCTGGTAAGTCGGTGAAGATTTATCCACACTGGCAAATTCTGACCAGTACTTAAGAGCCGCAATCGTTTCCGGTTTATCGTAGCCGGAGGATTTCTTGTCGTCGGAAATGATGCTGCCGCCATTCTGGTAAATAACGTTCCAGAAGCCGGTCTGGTCCTCGCCGGTAGCCGCAAAACCATAGATGTTTTTAGAAGTGTCGGTCAGTTTTTTGGCAACTTCACGCAGCTTGTTCCAGTCCCAGCTTGCGTCAGGATAGGCAACTCCGGCCGCGTCAAACATTGCTTTGTTGTACCACAACCCGATCAGGTTATAGTTACGGGGCAAGCCATAAATTTTGCTATTGTAGGTATAGAGATTGACCAGCTGGCTCGGGTAGCGGGCGGTGTCAATCTTTTCAGCCGTAACTTTATCACCGATTGGCACAATGATATTGTTAGAGGCATACCGCACGAAATTACTGGCATGCATCCAGAATACATCCGGAAGCGCTCCACCGGTGGCGGCGGCGTCCATCTTGGTCCAATATTGATCGTTAGGGGTTAGTTCAATTTTTACATCAATATTGGGATGGGTCTTTTTGAATTCAGCGACCAGTTGCTCTACCGCCGGTTGCTGGCTTTTAGACCAGATTGCATAGCGCAGCGTGACTGCTTTACCACTGGTGTTCGCGGCGGATGCCGCGGTAGTGGCAGCCGGGGCGGCGGCAGTGGTGTCCGCTGCCTGGGTTGCAGCAGCAGTAGTGGCGACCGGGGCGGCGGCAGTAGTAGCGGCCGGGGCGGCGGCAGTAGTGGCGGCTGGCGCGGCCGCCGGGGGCGTAGAGGTTGCGGCATCTCCACAGGCGGTCATTATTAGCGTCAGTGCCATTATCAGGACAAACAATGTCCTTTTCTTCATGGTAAATCTCCTCCAAATATTCTGTTTTGAACAGCATTCCTTAACCCGGGCACACCTCGAATATAGCCGCGGGCTTCTGGTGAGCGGCATGGTAGCCTGGGGTGAATGAAGTCTTTGGTTATTGAAAGACGAAAAGCTGTGTAGGTTACACGGTTAAAGCGTTCCTTTACCGGGTTTGCAAAATCACTTGAATTTCTAACCGGGAGCAGGACCGGTTGATGCTCGCAATATTAGCTTCATGGGAAGCATAATTTGCAGGTGTTCGCCATCGGAATGTTCCAGTAAATTCAGTAACCGCCGGGCTGCTATCTCTCCCAATCTTTGCCGTTCCAGGTGAATGGTAGATAGCGGCGGCTCGGTAAACTGGGTTATCGCATAATTGTAGAACCCAATTACCGATACATCTTCCGGCACGCGCAGCCCTTTTTCCCTTATAGCCCTCAAACCACCCAGGGCCAATAAATCATCCGGGAAAATAACTGCTGTAAAGTGCCGGTTCCGGTTCAATAATTCC
Source organism: Chloroflexota bacterium (assembly GCA_028287745.1). Classification (GTDB taxonomy): domain Bacteria; phylum Chloroflexota; class Chloroflexia; order Chloroheliales; family Chloroheliaceae; genus 54-19. Next base: position 33,217 of record JAQBPB010000018.1, on the reverse strand, counting down.
TGGGTTGCTTTATAGCAACCATTTGGATGAAACGCGCCGGAAGTCACGATTAATTCAGGGTCAAAGGGCAGTTTTGCTTCACTCAAGCCCAGCTTGTACCCTTTTAGTTTGTCCTTGCTGGTCGTGGTAGTGGTTGGGCCATTCACAAGGGCAATCCGGGTGTGGCCGAGTTCAATTAAAGCTGCCACGGCCCTGGCGGTCCCTTCAAGGTAATTACCCAATACGCAGTTTACTTCGTGTTCGCCCAGGTGGGCCCCGGCGACAACAAAAGGCACACCGGCTTTTTCCAGTTTATTTACAAGCTGGAGTTCCTTCATACCCCCGACGATGACTACTCCTTTGGACCGGATCAAAAGCGCCAGGTCTTTTTCAGTCGGTTTTTCAAACGACATCCGTTCCATCTGGGTCCGCAAACCACGTTTCCGTATAACCGTCTCTATACCTTCGGTAATCGCCAGGTTGAAATCGTTATAAAAGCGGTTACTATCCACCGGCTGTTCATTGTTAACCGATTGATTGTTCTGGTCCGGCTCCGACCGGGTTATTACCGTAATAGTACCTTCAAGCTCGCCTTCACTTGAAGTTTTTGTGTTAAACAGTGGATAACCAAGTTGAGTTAAGGCCACCATAACCGTTTCACGTGTCTGCTGGTCCACCTGTGGATGATTATTAATTACCCTGGAAACGGTAGAGGCCGAAACATTTGCTCGTTCGGCTATATCTCGTAATTTTATCCGCACTGTTTAAACCTTAAGTTGTTTGGGAGAAATTTTCTAAAATCATTATATGTTAGCAAGAAAAATTTTCAATAGCCCGGTAAAAACCTGCAAAAAAATCCCAGGGCAGGTTAAATAAACTTCTTCATGCGCTTAAAATTATAAAACCCAAAAGGGCAACCCATATGGGCTACCCTGGTTTTGCTTCATTCTGTCTAAATTTAGATTCTTACGTAATCGCCATGGGCTTCCAGCAGGTCATCGACCATGCTCCAGATCTGAGACAGGTCGAGTTCGGCGGCGGTATGGGGATCGAGCATGGCGGCGTGGTAAACGTGTTCGCGGTTGCCGGTCAGGGCCGCTTCGACGGTAAGCGACTGGACATTGATGTTGGTCTGCATCAAGGCGGCCAGTTGGGGCGGGATTTTGCCAATCCGGGTCGGCTGAACCCCGTTCTTATCAACCAGGCAGGGTACTTCAACGGTACAACCTTCCGGCAGATTGCTGATAATATCGTGGTTGGCGACGTTTCCATAGACCACGCGGGGCATCCCGGTTTCGATACTGTGGATAATTAGCGAGCCGTATTCAGGGCTTTGCTTGACCTCAATTGGCTTATCGCTGCTTTCATATTCCTTTCGGAGACTTTCCCAACCCGCAATCTGATTCTCACAGCGGCGAATGTACTCGTCCAGCGGGATGTTGAATTTCTCGATCAGGTCCGGGCGGTCCCTTTTGATAAACCAGGGCACATATTCACTGAAATGCTCGCTGGACTCGGTCACAAAGTACCCCACCCGGTTAAAGACCTCATAACGGACCCTGTTCCAATCCGGCACCCGGCCTTCCTGTAGCACCTGGCGAATCTGCGGGTAAAGGCTCTCTCCGTTGCGTTCGAATTTGAGGTAGAACGACATGTGGTTGATACCGGCGCTAAGGTAATTGATTTCTTCAATCGGTACATTAATGTCGTGGGCAATTTGCTCGGCGGTACCCTGCACGCTGTGACAGAGGCCGACCGTTTTAATCTTGCTGGCCCGATTAATGGCCCAGCAATTCATTGCCATCGGGTTGGCATAATTCAGGAAGTTAATATCAGGGCATAACTCTTCCATATCCCTGGTAATATCCAGCAGGACCGGGATGGTGCGCAACCCGCGCATAATTCCCCCAATACCCAGGGTATCCGCGATTGTTTGCTGTAAACCGTATTTCTTGGGAACATCAAAATCTATTACTGTGGACGGTTTGTACCCGCCGACCTGGATCATGGAAATGGCATAGTCGGCCCCGTCCAGGGCTTTCTTCCGGTCGGTAGTGGCCTCGATTAGCGGTTTAGCACCCAGGGCTTCCGCGACTTTGTGGGCCACTATTTCGGAGGTTTTGAGCCGTTCCGGGTCAATATCAAACAGGCTAATAGTTGAACCGGCCAATTCAGGAAAACCCAGGATGTCGCCCAGAAGATTTTTGGCAAACACCGTACTACCGGCACCTATGAAGGTAATCTTAGGCATATTAACTCCCTTGTATGCATTTAAATTTGTGAATTGTATTGCTTCCCAAGAAGTGTATAATAAGTATTCGGAAACTTCTTCTCGTTTTCACCAGAATAATTCCTGTATCCTAAGATGAAAGAAAATATAACTTACCAGAAACCGTCAATTTTGAAGGCCAGCCTGGGATGCCGGTTTGGCCCGCCCGGCCTGATGGCCCGGCCTCACTGCCACGACGATGTCGAGTTAAACTTCCTGGAAGAAGGGTCAATCACCTATCTTTTCGGTGAGAAACAGGTTACGGTTGAAGCCGGGGAATTTACTATTTTCTGGGCGACTATGCCTCACCAGTTAGTTATGTCCCAGGAACTCACCCGGATGTACTGGCTTCATTTGCCCCTGGCCTCCTTTTTACAATGGCAATTACCCAACCCTCTTAACGAGATAATTTTAAACGGCAAGCTGGTGGTAGACCGGGAGAATGATTATAACGCGCACGACCGGATTTCCTTCAAACAATGGAATGCCGACTTAAAACCTGATTCCGGTATCCAGCCGGGTATTGTGCTGCTTGAAATAGAGGCTCGCTTGCGCCGCCTGGCCCTTAAATGGAGCGCTACTCCCAAACAAAAGGAAGAACCGGGCCAGAAGAAAGGCGGTCCCACGCCTGGCAAAGTCGAGCAAATGGCCCTGTTCATCGTTGAACATTACACCGAACCAATCAATATTGAACAGATTGCCAGCTACGTGGCATTGCATGCCAACTACGCGATGACTATATTCCGCCAGGCTTACGGCATGACTATGAACCAGTATCTGATTCGATACCGTGTGCTGCATGCTCAACGGCTGCTGGCGACTACTGACCGGAAAATTCTCGATATAGCCCTGGAAGCGGGGTTTGAGTCGTTAAGCGGTTTTTATACGGCTTTTGAAAATATTTGTGGGGTCACACCGAAGCAGTACAGGGTGTCCTTATATTAAGAATTGTTATTACTTTCCTGGAGAAGTAAGGGTAACTTTGCCTGGGAAACGGTAAGCAGACTATCGGCTAAAAAGGCTGGCCCGGTCGGACAAATCTCCGACCGGGCCAGCCTTACTGTTACTTATTGAAATGCGTGGTTAAAGTTCAGGGCCTGGAATTTTGTTTTTCGCCTTGATTGGCCGCCAGGCTTTCCTCCATTACGGCTTCAGGCTGGGTCAGTGCTTCGGCTGGCAAAGTTTCAGCCGCGCCTTTACGCTTGCGTGGGGTAATAATCCAGAGATTTGGCACAAAGAAAATGACCAGGACCGCTACCAGCAAGGCGAAACCGGCCGATATAAAATACCCCTGATGGGTGGCATTTACCAGTGCCTGGTTTACCGTTGCAATAACATCCGGGGGTAGGCTCCCGGAAATTTGCTTGTTGAGCAAGTTCTGCGGTTCCTGGATAGCGGCCAGCAACTGGGGGTTCAAATTTTTACTGGCCTCGGCGGCGTTGATATTGGCTACATAGTTGTTTGTCACAAAGGAGCCAATCAGGGCTACTCCCAGGGTGCTGCCAATCGCCCGGAAGAACTGCATGGAAGAAATGCCCACTCCCAGGTTTTTACGAGGAATACTTTCCTGAACCAGGATGGTGGTCCCAGGCATTAACGGACCCAATCCCAGGCCAATCACAATCATACACATGGTAACTTGCCAGGTAGGTGAGTTAACACCTAAAGTGAAAAGTAGTCCCACTCCGGTCACGGATAGAATGCCGCCCATTACCAGCGGCATCTTTAAGTTCCCAATTCGACCGATAAATTGAGTGGTCAGGATGCTGGCGCTAATCTGGGCCAGGGCCAGGGGGGTAGTAATCGCGCCCGAGCTGGAAGCGGATTGGCCCAATACCACCTGCACAAACAGGGGGATGAACAGGGTAGTTCCCAGCATTAAGCCGCCGACACCCAGGCTAATAATCACTACGACCCGTAAAGTAGGTAGAGTGAATAGCTGGAGCGGTACGATGGGTTCTTCAACCCGCCTTTCGATAAAAATAAACAGTCCTGTAAGGAGGATACTGGCCCCAATCAAGCCCAGGATCTGCGGGCTGACCCAGCTGTAACCGGTAGGTGGTTTCTGGCCGCCCCAGGTCAGGGCTAGAAGCAGGGTCACGACCGCCCCGGTAATCGTAAAAGCGCCCCACCAATCAATGCGGCGCCTGCCGGTCGCGTTGGCATTGGGCAGATTGAAAACCAGCGATAATATCGCCAGGGCTCCTACGGGCAGGTTTACATAAAAAACCCAACGCCAGCTCAGGTTATCGGTAATAAAGCCACCTAGCGTCGGCCCCAGCATGGAAGAGGCCCCGAAACAGGCGGTTATAAAACCCTGCCAGCGGGCCCGTTTGGCCGAGTCGGGAAACAATTCGGCAATCTGGGCAAAGGCGTTGCCCATTAAGGCCCCGGCTCCGATACCCTGGATACCCCGGAAAATAACCAGCCAGATCATGCTAGGTGCGGCTCCACTTAACATCGAACCTATCAGGAAAATTATAATCGCACTGATAAGGACTAACTTTCGCCCGAACATGTCACCGAACTTACCGGCAATCGGAATTGACGCGGTTGAAGTTAAGAGGTAAGCGGTGGTGACCCAGGCAAATAAAGAGAAACCCTGTAGTTCTTCAACTATCCGGGGCATTGCCGGGTGGACAATTGTTTGGTCAAGTGATGAAAGGAGGATACTCAGTATGATGCCGGAAAGGGCCAGGGCCACTTTTTTGTTATCCGACGGTAATTGTTTAGTCGAACCTTTTTTATCTAAAGAATTATTTAAATCTGCCATCAGTTTTTTTATTTTCCAAGCCGGTTATTAAATAGGCCAGGTGACAAACCCTAAAAGCTGATTTAGCACCACCGGTTAAAATATTTGAGCAAGTTGCCGCCAGGCGGTTTGGGTTAGCATCCAAAGAATAATATGAATCAATTATATACCCCTGAACGGCATCAGAAAAACCACCGCGCATTGTATTAATTGGTTGGTGAGATAGAAATTATTGATTGGTAGAAGGGAAAGTTTAAGAATAGTCTGCCATATATATCAAACAGGCTTCTTTATAGCAGCATGGTGTAATGGTTATGGCTCAATCACAGGCAATATTTGGGTGAAATATTCGCTGTTTACCCGGTAAATCTAATCCTCTTCGAAGCGAATTCCTTCGTATAATTCGGTCAAAGGAATAATTAAATTCAGGTTTATCTTTTCCTAAGTCCTTGAGCAGAGTTCAGAGTTCAGAGGTCAGTGGGCTGGTCAGGTAATGGGTTATTAAAAATTGTGATTCAATTTGAGTTTACCGGTTACCTCTCAGTTAGCCTTCCTGGCAAATAAGTAGCCCATCTGAAAACCCGACAACTAATCATTTCCCCCGCCCTCTTCCACCGTCCCACTGACTACTGACCTCTTCCTACTTCTGATTCTTGTTTTGCCACTGTGTAATCAGGCCGGTACTCAGGAAGTTGTGAGTCAGGGGATGGAGCCGGTAGCGTTTTTGGAATTCGCCGGTAACTTCCAATAGCGAATAGCGGACCAACTCGGCCAGGGACAGGTCGAACCGGACACGTTCGTCCGGGGCGATACCGGCCAGGACGGCGATTTCGTTTTCGGTCAGGAATTTACCCTGGGCGGCGGGTAGTTTCATTAACAACCGCCCGGCGGGCCGGGTAAGGTTGTCCCAGGCAGTCTTGAAGAGGTAGCTGTAAAGGCCGCCCGCCGGCCGGTGGCGCAGGCTGGCAACTTCATTATAGCCGGTGCGCAGGTCTTCCAGCACCCGGTCCAGCGAAAACGTAGTTAGCTGGCGGGTAACCAGCCCCAGGGCCAGCGGATGCCCACCGGTTTGAGTGATAATCTGGCCGATGGCCTGGGCGATTTCCGGGTCTTTTAAATTATCTCGCAGAGGTGGGATATTCCGGATCTGGCCTTCATATTGCAAGAAGTTTACCGCCGCGCCCGGGTCAAGGCCGCGCAGGGTCAGGTTAAACCCATCAAAATAGGCCGGTACTTCCCGGGAAGTAATCAGAAAGGCCGTACCGGTTTGCTGCATAATCTGGGTCAGGTAGACCATAACCAGCCGGGGGTTGTGGCAGCTTTCCAGGTTATCCAGCACCAGCAGATAGCGTTTCTTGGGCAGCTCATGGAGTATTTCGCCCAGTTTGGTTTCCAGGCTGGCCGAGCCATCCAGCAGGTCTTCCCGGCCAAAGTAGAAAATCAGGCTGTCCAATAAACCTTCCAGGGTCAGTGAAGGTGAGAAATGGGACCAGGGCGAGGGGAATTCGATAGCCTCGATTTCGCCGTGATTGAACTGGCGGGTTTTGGCGCTTTCCCAGATAAAGGCATCGTAATAGCCGCGCTGGACCGATTGCACCGCCGCCTCATAGGCCAGGGTGCTTTTGCCAATACCGCCAATCCCGGTGATAACCGCCACCGGACTTTTATGGCCTTCGCTGCCTTTCAAGGCCCGCACCAGGTCTTCCAGTTCTTTCTGGCGGCCAAACATTACCTGGGCCACCGGGGCCTGGCTGAACCGGCCCATCGCCGGGTGGTGCTTCACATTCAGGTTAGAGGCTCGTAGAGGCATGATATTGGTCTGAATGGTAATATCCCACTCGTCTTCATCATCCGGGTTCTCCGGCGGGCTAACCGGCGTAACCGGGCTGATTTGAGTGGCAACCTGGACAGCGGGGACCGCCGCGACCGGTTCGGGCAGTTTGCAGGTCAGCAGCAGTTGTTCCAGGTTATCCAGGGCAGCCTGGTCAATTCCATGCTCCTTGAAAGTCTGGAGCATCAGGCGCAACATATGGGAGGACGGCAGGCGGACTGCCCGCTCCATTTTAGTGATATGGTCGGGGGAACAATAGGCGGCCTCGGCGAACTCTTGCTGGGTCAGACCGGCCCGTTTGCGCAGTTCACGCAATTTACCTGCAAATTTTTGCAAAGCGGCTTTACCCGCTTCGTTCCCGCTGATAACCTCTGATTTTTCCAAGAATCCCCTTTTGTGGTGAATTTATAACCCGTTAGCCACCAACAATGAAAGTGGTTAGCGCCGGGCTTTTTGCCGGTTACTTAAATTTCCGCTTAATTTCGCAACTGCTTATCGGATTTTTGCGGGGCGCCTTTTCGATTGTTCCCGCCGTTAGTTTCCTCGGCGGCATAACTGGCCGGTTCATCTACTTTGAAAAAATCATTCCAGATTTCGCCGGTCGGTGAAACGTTAGCCGCGGGAGGCGGCGGACTTTTCAAGGGCGGCTGTGGTGTACCCGGCGCGGACTGGGCGTTTGTATCGGGTTGGGCCTGCCTTGTTGATGCCGGGACACTGTGTTGTCCGGGCTGGCCGGTCAGCGCGGCTAAAAGCCCCGGTACCTCGTCAGGCTCGGCTACGATGGCCGGTTCATCAATAGCGAAAAGGTCGTCCCAGGCCGCCGCCAGGTTAGTTTTCGCCGGGGCCGATACCGCTCCCTGGTCTTCTTCACCGCCAATTGATGCCGGTTCGTCAATGGCAAATAGCTCATCCCAGCTTTCGGCCAGGGGCTGCTTTTCAACAACCGCATTTGGCCCGACCACTGCCTGGTCCGTGGCTGCCGGGGCCGGTCTGGCCGCTATAACCGGCACGGGTAACGGGGCCAGGACCGGTTTGGGCGGTTCGACCGGGGCTTTTTCTTCGGGTGGTATATTCAGTCTGGCCCAGGCCGGGTTCGCCATTGCGGCCGGTTTCAAGGTATCTATTACCAGGTCTTCCAGGGCGCGGGTTTGCTCGTCAATCTCTACCTTGCAGGGCAACAGGACCTGTAGCTCCAGGGGTGGCTTGTTGTGGTCGCCTTTAATAAAGCAGCGCCCCGGTATTCCGTTCCAGCTACCAATCATGTTCTTGGGGACCGTGAACAGAATATCTTCCCGGGCCTGGCGCAGGGAGATTTGCAGGAACTGCCCGGCCATCCGGCCAAATTCAAAGTCAGCTCCCCGGTCCATTGTAATAGCGACGTGCATCCCGTAAGAACGGCCTTCCCGGACGAGCGCCTTAAGTTGCTCGTTGTCGTAAGAGGGGTTGTGCCGGATGGTAGCGTAGTTATCAAAAGCGATAAAGATGCTGGGTACTCTTTCGCCCGGCCCGGTTACCGTCCGGAAAGAGGTAATGTCCAGCACGCCTTTTTCCGCGAATAACTGCCGCCGGTTCTGCAATTCTTCGTAAAGTTCTTTGACAATACCTTTTAAGGATGTGGCGGCGGCCATGCCAACATAGGTTGTTTTGTGGGGCAACTGGGCGAAAGGCCGCAAAGTGCCGCCCATATCCAGGATGTAAAAACTCATGTCATCCGGGGCGTGGGTCAGCGCCAGGCTGGTGACCATAGTCCGTAAGACATTGGTCTTACCGGACTGGGCTAACCCGCTGATACAGTAACTACCTTCTTCCAGCAAATTGATATAGAAGGTGCGCTGTTCTTGCTTGACCACGTCATCCAGGAAGGCGATTGGAACTATCCCATAGCCGAAAGGCGGCTCTTTGGGCCAGGTCATGCGCTTTACATCAAAGGCCTTGCCTTCCAGGAAATCCGGCAGGAAATATTCGGACCCCATGGGGTCCAGCCAGGGCCGGTGCTTGTTGCGCAGGGTCATCCTCGCCGCCGCCTTGACGCACAAATCGTTGATTACGTCATAGTCCATCGGCAGGATTTCCTGCTCCTCGCTGGCTTTTTTCTTACCGCTGCCGGGAGCCTGGGCAACCAGGGGGGCGGCGCTCCAGTGCCGGTCAATCACGCTGACCACCGGCTTATCGGCTTCGGACTCGGCCAGGTTTGGCCCAAAAGGAATCGCTACCCGGGCTACCTGGAACTGTTCGAAAATATCGCTGCCGACCTTGATAAAGCAGCGGCCCGGCCGGTTGCTGGGAATAAGGAAGGCGTCTTTCCGGCCCAGCATATCGGCGCTATCTTCTGGGGCAACCACCCGCAGACACAGGCGGAAGTTGGTATTAGAGTTAAGTTGACCGCTTACCACCCCGGCGGGCCGCTGTGTCGCCAGCACCATGTGGACCCCCAGGGTCCGGCCCAGGCGGGCGATATTGACAATTTTTTCCATGAAGTCGGGCGCTTGCTCTTTCATCTCGGCGAATTCGTCGATAATGACCAGAAGATAAGGCATCGGCACTTCCGCCCGGGGCTTCTTGCGCTGGTAATCCCGGATATGGGCGACCCCCTCTTTGTCCAGCAAGCGCTGGCGGTATTGCAGTTCGGAAAAGAGGGCCGTCATAGCGCGTTCCACGATGGTCAGGTCCAGGTTACTCATCATCCCGACCACGTGCGGCAAAGTCTTGAAGGGATTGAAGGCCAGACCGCCTTTGAAGTCACCCAGGATAAAGTTCAGGTTATCCGGGCTATTAGCCAGGGCCAGGGCGCTGACAATGGTCAGTAACAACTCGCTCTTGCCGCTACCGGTCGTACCGGCGATAATGCCGTGAGGGCCGTGGCCTTTATCTGAAATATCCAGGTAGAGCGGCTGGCCGCCGAAAAGACGCCCAATCGGTGCTTTAAGGGTGCCGACCGAGGAGCGGTTCCAGAACACCGAGGGGTCGAACTGCTCGCCCAGGCTGGCTTTGATGTTCCAATCGTCCATTTCGAGCATTCGCAAGTTGATCGGCAGTTCACCCCGGCCGCTGGCGGCTTTAAGTTGGAGCGGCGCCATAGAGAGGGCGAATTGCTCGGCCCAATTGACATCGCACATATCTGGTTGCAGGGTGGCTTTGCGGCCGTTTTCGCCCGAAACTTCATAAGTTACCTGGCCGTTGGGCCGGATGGTGGCTACCGCCCGGCAGCGTTCCGGCACACCCGCCGGGTTGGGAGTTGTTATGAGTAGAAAGACCCCAAAATCGGCCCCTACTTCAAAAATCCGCTTGATTGCCGGGTCATCCTGTACCAGTTCGAAATCTTCAATAACCCACAGATAGCAGGGGAACATGAAGGGTTTTTTCGTCCTGAAATCCTTTTTAATTCCCGAATTCTGGTCCGAGCCGGAGTTATACCGGACTATCTCGCGCCGTTTCATGACCTCAATCATAAAGTTGCTGATTTCAGCAAGCTGGTCGGAATGTGAAGCCAGCCGGGGATGGCCCTTATCGTCCAGGGTATGCGGCAGCCAGCCCAGCCAGAACCACTCGTCGCGCCGTTCCGCCGAATAGGTCGCCATAATCTTGACGTCTTCCGGCGAATGATGGGCCGAAAGGTGGCACATCATAGCCCGGACGAGTGCTGAAGTCTGGTAGGGATTGCCGACAATACCCATCGAGCCGACTTCGAAAATTTCGGCCAGGTCCGGCACATCCGAGACCTGGCGGTATTCGTTAGCCACCCGGTTCGCTTCTTCCAGCATCGGTACTTTCTTTTCCGAAGGGCTCAGGCGCACTTCGACCGTACTGGGCCGGGAGCCGATGCCCATCCGCACTTTGAAAAAGTCCTGGTCGTCCACGCGCCGTTCCCACAGGCGGGGCGGGTTTGGCAGCTGGGGCCATTCGGCAATCTGGCTCATGTCCGGGTAGAGATAGCGCAAGCTGGTTTGCTGCTGCCGCCGGAAATCGCGCAACTTGGTTTCAATGTCGACAAGCTGAACCTTGTATTCCTGGCGATTGGCCCGGTCTTTGGTCAATTTATCGGCCAGGCTCAGGACCCCGGCTATCACAAAACCGAGCGAAGAAACGGTAGTCGCCAGGGCAAAAAGGAGATTGCTGTTGGGCCGCAAAACGGCGACCGCAATCAGGGCCGTTACGGTCAGGACTCCCAGGATGACCGGCGCCAGGACCAGGGTCCACTGCATTTTAGTGCCCTTAAAGTCAGGCGCGGGTGGCCGAGGAATCTCAACTGTCCCGGTAGGAAGTTCGTGGGGCGGGCGAGGAGGCCGGTTAAAAATAATTGTACCGTCATTTGCCATAGTATTACTTACCTTGCGCTAATGCTTGGTCAGATACAGGGCTTCGTTAACTATATCTACCAGGCTGTAATGCGGGTTCCAGAACCCTAAAATCGGTGCGGTATAGGGAATGCGTTCGGTTTGGCTGTTATTGAGGAGTTCCAGTTCCAGGCCAATCGTACGCGGCGGGTACTGGGGATACTCTTCTCCACATTCAACATAAAAAACCATTATTTCCCGCTGCCGGGGGATGCGAAGTAAGGCCAGAAAGGTTTCCCCGATCCGGTGAAGTTGGCCGGTGGCCCCGGGGTGGACCTGTTGCAACAGTTTAATATCCTCACTCAAACGGATAGCCGACTGGCTGATGATCGCGGGGGCTTCAAGCTTGCGAATACCCTTACTAGCCAGCCAGGCCACCAACCAGCCCAGCAGCGCTCCCGGTAGCGTAGCGATTAGGCCGGCGGCAATTACCGGCCGCCAGTCCATGGGGACATCGGCCCGCTGCCAGAAGACGAACCCGCTGACCGCTACCGGCGCTGCCAGCATGCCTATCCAAAAAGGGCTGACCAGCCGCAAGCCAGGCCGGATTAGGTGCCGCTTTAGAAAAGCCAGGACTATCAGTCCAACCAGCAAGCCAGGCACCATCCCGGTCGCCATTAAAAGAGGATTTGGGGCAAAACTTTTCTTATTAAGAGAAATATCAAGCTGGCAGCCCAGCGCCAGGCCAATCAGTAACGCCAGGACCAGGGTTACCAGCCGCACATCCCTTCTAATTCTTGCTTCTAATTTTTCCATCAAGTAGCCAGGATCCAGTAGCACAATACCGCTAACGTAAATAGAATTAGAAAACTTATAACCCAGGGATAAACTACCTGGATGAGCGAACGCTTACGCGGGCCGGACGGCCGGTTGCCGGGTCCGCTACTCACGCCCACCATTCCCGGATAACTGCCCCCGGCCGGGAATTGATAGCCGGGTTGCCCGCCGGGTGGGTAGCCGTAACCGGGGGGCTGGTCCTGGTAGCCAGGTCCCAACCCCTGGCGGCCCAGCGGTTTAGACGGCCCATCGCGGGTCTGGCGGACCACTTCGCGCAAGTCCTGGGCAATGTTGCCGTAGGTTTCATCGGCGGCATAGATCGAGCGGGCCAGTTCCAGCCGGTCCTCCGGCTCGATTGCGGCCTGGAAGCTTAAATATTGCTGGCCCATCCATTCCAGGGCCGTTGCTATTTCGTTGTCCGGTTCCAGCTTTTTAGCCAGGGTGGCAAAGTCGCGGGCCTCTTTGTAGCGCTGGCTGCGCCCCAGTAAATAGCTGCCACGGATAAACATTTCCATAAGTTCCGCCCGGAAAGCCCGGTCGGCCTTGAGAAAAGCTTCCGTAGCCGAAAGGGCCAGTAGTTCCGCGAAAGGTTCATAACCGGAAATTGTCATCTGGCTGCCCAGGGCTTCCCGGAAAAGGGTTTTGATTTCGCCGGTCAGGATTGCCAGGTCGTTCCTGATCTGGGTTGGGTCAGGAGCCAGCAGGGCCGCCCCGCTGCCACCCTGGTAAGGCCGGTTGGTTGGCTGGGTGAGTGTATTCAACGAGTCGATCAGTTCCTGGCGCTTTTCCAGGAGAATTTGCAGGGCCGGTTCGTAGGACTGGCAGACCTGCCACCTTAAGGCGTCTTTCCAGTAGCTTACCGCCTGCGCATTCTCCGGCTTCTGGGAGGCGCGGTTGTCTATATAATCCAGGTCTTCTTCTAATTCCAGCCGGGCCTGGTGGAGCGCCTGGAGGGCGGGCCGGGGCGCTTTACGGCCAGTCCTGATTTGACGCAAAAAAAGGGCTTCGCCGCGCAGCAAGCCGGTTGTAAAAAAAGTTGTATGGGCCGGGAGCGGTTTTCCATCGGTCCGGGCCAGTTCGTAACGCAAAAGAGTGCCCGTAGGCTCCACCAGGTCCAGATCGCTGGCTTCTACCAGGTCGGCCAACAAACGGGCAGCCGTATATTCCAGGGGTACATTAAGCGTCAGTAGCAAAGCGCCACTGGGGTCTTTTATCATAACCGGAACGAGCGTGGGCATTAAATATCCTCCGGCAAGCGTAAACCGCAGGCAATCAGGTCAGATAGAGGTAACTTTATCAGATATATTACTTAAGGCAATGCGTACTAGTAATATTTTAATGTTAAGTATACTGCACCAGGTTGAACATGGTCAAGTAATAATTTGTTCTGACGAAAGTATACCGGGCTGTCTAAGGCTAGCTATATTTTACCTGGAATAGCCATTTCTTAATGTGATGAAAGTTACTTTCCCAGGACAAAAAATCAATTTCCCCTATATTAACGGGTTATCCGGTGGACTTTGTCGAGTAGAAGCAACCTTAAAATTGAATCTGCCAGACTTTGAGGGAGCCGTCGAGGTGGCCGGTTAGCAGGAGTTTACTGTCGGGGGTCAGGGACAGAGTATTCAGGGCAAAGGTCTGGTCAATTGTCGTGGTAAAAAGCTGGTTTCCGGCCAAATCCCAGATTTTAACCAGTTTATCACCTGCTCCGCTGATAATATATTTACTGTCCTGGCTGAAGGCTACAAACGAAACCGCCGCCGTATGGCCCTGCAAGGTGCGTGAAACTTTATCGGCCGCTATATCATACAGCTTGATGGTTTTGTCGTTTCCGGCAGATACCAGCAATTGACCGTCCGGGCTGAAGGCCAGCCAGTTGGCGCTATCCTGGTGGGAATTCAAGAGTTTGCCGGTAGTCGCATCCCACAACTTGACAGTATTATCGGCCCCGGCGGAGGCGATGGTCCGGCTATCCAGGCTGAAAGTTACGGCGGTGACGCTTTCGGAATGGCCCTGTAGGGTATTATATAACGTTCCGGTATCGGCATACCACAGTTTAATAGTGTTGTCATCACCGGCCGAGGCCAGGGTCTTGCCGTCCGGGCTAAAGCCCACGGCCCGGGCGCTATCCGGCATGCTTGCAAGAAGTTTCCCGGACCCGGCTTCCCACAGTTTGATGGTCCTATCATAACTGGCCGAGGCGATGTTTTTCCCGTCCGGGCTAATCGCGACCGACCTGACCGAGGCGGTGTGGCCCTGCAGGGTCCGTAAAGTTTTGCCGGTTGTTCCATCCCACACTTTTATTATTACATCATCGCTGGACGATACCAGCGTCTTACCATCTGCGCTGATAGCAACCGAAAGGATTAAATCGGTCAGAGCGTGAAAAGAATTAAGTTGTTTGCCGCTGGCAACTTCCCATATTCTGACGGTTTTATCCGGACCGGCAGTAGCCAGGGTCTTGCTGTCCGGGCTGAAGGCCAGCCAGTTCAAGGTGTACTGGACCGAATTGATCGGCTTGCCGGTGGCAGCTTCCCACAACTTGAAAGTATTGTCCTGACCGGCCGAGGCAATAAATCTTCCGTCCGGGCTGTAAGCAACGGTCTTTACGGGGGCGGTATGCCCGTTCAGAGTGTTTAGCTGTTTACCGGACGAAACTTCCAAAAGCCTGAGCGTACCGTCCGCGTTGCCCGAAGCCAGGATTTGGTTATCCGGACTGAAAGCAACCGAACCGATATACGAACCCTGCCCCTGGATGGTGCGGCGTAAATTTCCGTTGTCCGGTTCCCATAACTTGATGGTGGTATCGTCACTGGAAGAGGCAATAGTTTTACCATCGGGGCTGAAAGCGACCGAGTTGACGATGCCAATATGTCCTTGCAGAATGTTTACCGGCTTGCCGGTGGCGACCTCCCATGAGCGGACGGTTTTATCGTTACCGCCGGACACCAGCATTTTGCCATCAGGGCTGAAGGCGACCGTCCGGACGGCGCTGGTGTGGCCTTCCAGGGTGTTGAGCACTTTTCCGGAAACTGTGTCCCACAATTTGAGAGTTTTATCGCGGCTGGCCGAAGCAATAATTTTACCGTCCGGGCTGAATGTCACACCCAGGATAATGTCGGAGTGGTTCTGCAGGGTTTTAAGGATTGTGCCGGACGCGGTATCCCTGATTTTAAGGGTGTTATCATCCCCGGCCGAAACCAGCGTTTTACCGTCCGGGCTAAAAGCAACCCCGTTAACTCCCAGCGAGTGGCCGGGCAGGGCCGGGGAAGACTGGAATAGCTGGAAGGTGGGCTGGACTTTTGGGGCTGAAGTCGGTGGGAGGGTAGGGGTAACCGGCGGTAGGGTTGTCACGGCCGGGGCAGTCGTGACAGTTGCCAGTAAGTTTCCAGTGGTGGGCGCGGCGGTGGCAGTAGCAGCCAGTGCTACCGGTGTTTCGGTAGCTTTAGGGCCGGGATTGACAAGTAAAAATACCAGCCCGGCGGCCAGGGCCAGGGCTAGAATCAACCCGGCTATACCAATAATCAAAAAGCTTTTATTGCGAGCGGGCGGGCGCTGGTTGGCCGGAGGTGCGACCGATTGTGGCACCGGGTTAGGTCCGGGCAGGGGCGGCGGTCCAGCTTGAAATGGCCCCTGGTGCGATGGTGCAGCCTGACCCGGTTGGAACTGTGCCTGGTGTGAAGATGTAGCCTGGCCGGGAGGGGTAGGGTATTGCTGCCTGCCGGGTATTGTAGGCGGTGGTTGAGTTGGCGGTCCGGCCGGGTGTAGCGGGACCGCCGGGATTATCGGCCTGGAATTGGTTGCAGGCTGGACAGGGTTGCCGCCAGGCCGGGTATCCGGAATTTGATTTTGAGCAGGCAGGTTAGGCCGGGCTACCGGGTGGCCCTGGTTGAGCGCGGCTTGAAAATTCCGGTAGAATTCCAGAGCCGGACGGGTACGCTGTTTAGGGTCTTTAGCCAGTACAGCCGCGAAAACCTCGTCCAGGGCCGGTGGATAAACAAGCCCTGGTGCCCGGTCGCTGAGCCTGGGTATGCGCGAGTTAAGGTGCTGGCCCATCAACTCCAGGTGGCTGCCCTGGTAGGGAGTTTGCCCTGTTATAAGCTGGTAGGCCATTACGCCCACGGCGTAAATATCACTGGCTTTCCCGGCGTGGCCCAGCCATTGTTCCGGGGACATGTAAGCCGGGGTGCCGCTGTAATTCAGGTCAACTAGGTTGGAAGAAGCCTGGGACCCGCTCAATACGGCTGCCAGGCCAAAATCGGCCAGGAGCGGACGCTGCCGGTGGTCGATTAAAATATTATGCGGCTTGATGTCGCGGTGTATCAGGCCGTGGGCGTGCGCTTCGTCCAGGGCATCACAAATTTGTTCCAGGTAGCGGGCTACTTCGGGAAAAGGCATTTGCCGGGGTGGTTGACCGGCTCCCGGCCTGATTTTAGCGGTCAGTGACCCGCCTGAAGCATAGTTAGTGACAATATAGGCCAGTTCGGAAGTGACGGTATAATCTATAACCCGCAGTATATTGGGATGGTCAAGGGTCGCCAGGGCCGAAGCCTCATGGGCAATTTCTTTAACGGTTTGCGCGTCACTCAGGAACTGTTGATGAAAGATTTTTAGGGCAACCTGCCGCGGCGGGCTAAATTTAAGGTCGCTTGCCAGAAAGACCCGGCCAAAAGTACCCTGACCCAGCAATTGGTTTAACGCATAGCGGTTATCTATCAGGTTAGCTCTGTTCGAATTGCTGGCATTACCGGGAAAATTGTTACTCATAAAAGTTATGTTTTTCCAAGTAAACAAGATCAGGATATTAAGAAGTTGCAAGCATTCTAACAGACAGTTTTACATTTTACAATTAGAATTAATACTATGTGAAATTTTTTAAGGTAGCCGGCTTTATAAATGGATTATAAAGCCGGCTAATTTTCAAGCTACTACATCATAGCATTTGGCGTAGCGCAGCCGCCTTCACCACTGGCCCGGATGTGCGGTGAATTAACGTTTTCGGTCCCCTTGAAAGAATAAGGGTCTTTACCGGCTACCATCACGATATCCCGGAAGTCCAGCGTACCCATATTTTCACCGGTGGCCGGGGCATGCCAGGGTAGAAATGACTCGGCACTCATATAGTGGTTGACCAGCGCCCGGCGGAAACCGGCTCTAGCGTGGTTGGGTAGGGACCGGTGCAGCAAATAGCCGTTGAAGAAAACTATCGAACCGGCTTTTACTTCGACGGGGACAGCCTCTTCATCTTTATAGGGAAATTCATAAGCTTCGCCGGTGCAATCGAATCGCTTATCATTATGCTGTTGCTGAGGATAAATGATGCCGCGTTTGTGCGAACCGGGCAGGACCCAGAGGCAGCCGTTTTCCACGGTCGCGTCATCCATGGCTATCCAGGCCCCGACCAGCGAGCGGTCCCGGGTTGGGATGAAAAACTCATCCTGGTGCCAGGCCTGGCCGGGCTTGCCGGAAGCTTTGATAAATAACATTGACTGCATGCACTTGACGTTTGGGCCAATAATTTGCTGCAAAACGTTGACTATCGCCGGGTGCGCCAGCGTATCGAACATGGTGTCCGATAATTTATGCGGGAAGTGAATACACAGGTAACGCTTAATTACTTCATCGTCCGTTTCGTCCGGCTTTGCCGGGGTTACCCCTGTAATCGTGCCAGCGTCACCCCGGCAAAGCCGGACGGTTTCGCTGCGTAAGGCTTCCAGTTCTTCCTGGCTGACGGCTCCCGGCACTACCAGGTAGCCATTTTCGCGATAGAAACTGGCGTAGTCGGTTTCCCGGACAAAATTTGAATCAAGTGTCAGCGTCATTACTTTACCTCTCTACTAACATGCGAATTTTCTTTCAAACTAATATATATTAAAATAGCACAGGGCAAAGTGGTTGAGTATAACTGGAATTATAAAAATATATCTGTAATTAACCAAAATTAAAAATGGAGAGTTACGAAACGGATGGCAGCCTCAGAATTTGACGACCGGGATTTGTGGCCGGTGCTGGCCGGGGTAGGCGAAATTGTATATCCGCCGGGCGGTAGTTTTGGGCCGCGCCTGCAAAATAATGTCCAGCTGGTGATGCTCCATACCGGCGAGATGACCGTCTGGATTGATGGGGTAAAGTTTTTTTCTCCGGCCGGAACGGTTTGCCTGCTGCTGCCCGGCCACCAGGAGCGCTTCGCATTTGCCCAGGAGCGGGAAACTCATCATAGCTGGTTACACGCCAGCATGCCGGACCTGCCGGACGCCTGGAGAAAGCGGCTGGTGCAACTACCCTGGTCACTGCCGCTTTCGCCGTTAATGAACTCGCTTATCTCCCAGAGCCTGCAATTAAGCCACAGTTTCCGGCCTACCGCTCCCGAAATGCTCAAGGCCCTGGCCGCCCAGATGCTGTGGCTGTATATCGGGGAAGGGGAAGGCCCTATCCACACCACTCAACCCCCGCTAATCAGCCAGGCGCTCCAGTTTATCCAGGCCAGGCTTGGGGAAAGTCTGACCCTGGAACAGATTGCTAACACGGTAGGGGTTAGCCCGGCCCACCTTATCCGGCTGTTTCAAAAACACCTGGGGATGACGGTCATGGCTTTTGTCTGGGAACAGCGGGTTAAGCTGGGGATTGAGTTACTATCGAACACCGGTTTGGGTGTGGCGGTGATTGCGGAGCGGTGCGGCTTTCAAAATAGTTTTCATTTCTCGCGCCGGATACGCCTGGCAACCGGATTTAGCCCATTGGAAGTGCGTTCGAGGCTGTGGGGCCATTAAACCGCTTGTGACCAGCCTGAGAATCGAGTATAATTCATAAATAGTAGCCTGCCTTTTTGACCAATCCTTGCCGTCAGAGTGTTAAAACTCAGCAGGGTAGCGATAGAAAAATTTGTAATCGCTTCATAAAAAGGGCAGCTATGCCTGACCGGAAGCGCAGGCTGGGAGTTGCGTATTTTTGTTTGGCACTCTCTTAATCCCCGGTCCTTTCAGGAAAACACTTTCTCCCAAAGAAAATGTTTTGTAGTAACCGGTTTTATGTTATAATCGCCTTTGGTACACAAATTTTTGTACCTTCACAGCATATATTTAAGAAGTAAATTGGCTGCTCAAGAGCTATTCCGAGTGGTTTGCGCAGATAGTAACGGCCGGGTTGTTAACCTTTGGGTTTCAAACAGTGGTTACAGGCAGGCTGTAGTAGCGATTGGTGGCGGGATTAGGAGATATCATGATGAATTTACCGAACTTATTGTTCGGAATTTTCAGCCGAGACCTTGGTATTGACCTTGGGACGGCTAACACGCTGGTGCATGTGCGTGGAAAAGGCATTGTGATCAGTGAGCCGAGCTACGTCGCAATTGACCGCCGGACTAAAGATGTCAAAGCGGTAGGTGCGGACGCCAAAGCGATGGCCGGGAAGACTCCTGCCAATATTATTGCTATCCGGCCGCTCCGGGACGGGGTAATTGCCGACTTTGATATTGTTCAAAAGATGTTGCACGAGTTCATTCGCAAGGTCCACACTCAGACCGTTATCGGCCCGCATCCCCGGATTGTAGTCGGAATCCCCAGCGGTGTAACCGAAGTGGAAAAGCGGGCCGCCCGCGAAGCCAGCCTGAACGCCGGGGCGCGTGAAGCTTATGTGGTCGAAGAACCTATGGCCGCTGCGATTGGGGCCGGTCTGCCGGTGAATGAACCGATTGGCAGCATGATCGTCGATATTGGCGGTGGAACAACTGAAGTCGCGGTTATTTCGCTGGGTGGTATCGTAATTAACCACTCCATCCGGACCGCCGGGGACGAAATTGACGAGGCAATTATCCAGTACGCCCGCCGCGAGCACAACCTGTTGATTGGTGAACGCATGGCTGAAAGCGCGAAAATCGCTTCCGGCTCAGCTTTCCCGCTGGAACAGGAATTACGCTACACTTTGCGTGGCCGGGACGTCTTGACGGGTTTGCCAAAATCGGTAGAGTTAAGTAGTGTCGAATTGCGGGAAGCGATTAGCGGCCCGGTGAATTCAATTGTTGAAACTATTAAGCTGGCAATTGAAGAAACTCCGCCCGAATTGGTCGCTGATATTATGGAACGCGGTATTACCCTGGCCGGTGGTGGAGCATTGCTCCTGGGTTTGGATAAACGGCTCCACATGGAGACCCGTATGCCGGTTATGGTTGCCGATGATCCTTTGACCTGTGTGGTCCGTGGCACCGGAATTATGGTTGAAAGTCTCGAAGACGAGAAATACCGCCAGATTATCGCGGCCAGCCAGGAAGGCCGCCGGATCAAACAAAGCCGCTAATTTGAGTATAGTCAGTGGTTGGTTGCCAGCAGTCAGAAGGTCTGACTTGAAGCGTGGCACCACCACGGCTGCCAGCCTTCCAGGTCCTACGTTTCAGGTAATCTCAAGGGGAAAGCCGCTATTTCTTGCTTTTACGGCTGCTAGCCCGAAGGGTAAGGTATAGGTACGGATTTACAGGCATAAACGCCTCTGACCGCTGACTAAATCATTACTGACAACTGATCAATGTTTAAAAGAAATACTTCAGAAGTAACGCAGCGGCTGACTTTTGCCGCCATGATGCTGGTCCTGTCCCTGGTTATTATGATTGCCGATTCTACCGGGATCCTACGCCCGGTAGAACAGGTTACCTCAACTTTTCTAATTCCCCTTGAAAACGCTTCAAACCAGCTTGGCTCAAATATGAGCCGGTTTAGTGATTTTTTGAGTGATAATGAAAAGTTGCGGAATGAGAACGCCAGCCTGCGCCAGGAACTTCAAACAGCCCTGGCAGAACAGGGTAAGGTTGCCGAACTGGCGAACCGGGTGGACCAGCTTGAGAAACAACTGGAATTCAGGGCGAACCCGGAGAACCGGAAATATACTGTGGTCAACGCCCAGGTGGTTAACCAGGACGCCTCAGGTATCAACCAGGCAATTACAATCAATAAAGGCACTAACGATGGTCTGAACCGGGGAATGCCGGTTGTTAATACCGCCGGGTACCTGGTCGGGCGCGTGGTTTCGGTTGAAACCAAGAAAAGCAATGTCTTTTTAATCAGCGATAATAATGTCGGTGTAAATGTATACACCCAGCGTTACGATGCAGACAATAAACGCGTGCCGATTCAGGCGGTGGATGGCACGGCCCTGGGCCAGTTTCAACTGGGAAACCGGGATAAAATAAAGATTGGCCTTATTCAGCCGGATGCCGATATTAAAGTTGATGACTGGGTTTTTACCAACGGCAAGGGCGGCAATTATCCGGCCAACCTGCTGATAGGCCGGGTTACTAAAGTGAGCAGCCAGGACGGGCAACCTGAAAAGGAAGCGGTCGTCCGGCCTATTGCGGACCTGGATCATCTCCAGGAAGTGCTTGTCATTACGTCCTGGGGTACGACTTAGGATAGAAGTCAGAGGCCAATAAGGGCGCGTAGTAAAGAAGACAGTAGTCTGAAGTGTGTAGTATAACGGCTGGTAGTCAGTAGAAAATTATTAATAGTAGAAGCCGGTTGTAAGGAGCCTAGCAAGGGGTAGCCGTCCGCGATTATAGACCAGAAATACGGATTAAACCGGGTGCTGGCTAACCGGGCCAAATTTAAACTGGTTCCCTACGGACCTCTGAATACTGGATACTGACTAAAATTTAATGGAGGTTGGCTGTTAATCCCTATATTGCCGGGCTGATATTACTTGTCACAGCCTTATTGCAAAACCACTTCTTGCCGGGCTTTCTGCCCGGGGTCAGTCAGTTTGTGCCGGACCTGGTACTGCTGGTAGTGGTGTCCTGGGCTTTGCTTTTGGAAGTCCGGTTAGCCTTACTTACCGCCTTTGCCGCCGGGGTTATTTTCGACCTGGTAGCCGCTCCGCAGGTCTACCCGATTGGCCTTAACGCTTTCCTGTTTTGCCTGGTGGCCTTGCTGGTCAGTTACCTGGGTCAGAACCCATTTATTTCCGGTAATCTGCGCTCGGTGCCGGTCGCGCTGCTATCAGCCCTGGTCTACCGTATGAGCCTGTTGCTTGCCGAGCGGGTCATAGGCTATAATAACTTCCAGCCGGCTATCATTTTCCAGGTCATCTTGCCCGTTATCGTTATCGACGCCGCTCTAATGATCGTTATCTACGGTATTGTTCGTTTCTTGAGCCGGATAAAAGCACCGAGAGAATAAGTATTTTAAGTAACTATGGTATTAAATCTAGACCAAGATAAATTATCTAAAGAACGAGATAACCACGAAGCTGTCCAGGAAGCTCAAAGTGAGCGGGGCGGTGGTGCCAAAACAATGAGCCGTTTGAATTTCTTACGGCTGGGTATGCTCGGCGGTATCAGCCTACTGGGCTGGCGCTTGTGGGATTTGCAGAAACCTTTACAAGACCCCGCCCTGACCAACAAACGTAGTTCCTCACCGGCCTCACCGGCCACTATTACCCGCTATATCACCTCTACCGCGCCCCGGGGGATTATTTATGACCGGGCCGGGAAAAGACTGGTATCGAACCAGGCCGTTTACTCGGTAACTATTACCTCTAATTACTTGCCTGACCCAAGCAAGGCCAATACCGATGAGGAATATAATAATATCTTGCAACAGCGCCAGGATGTCTATGATAACCTGGCTCGCTTTCTCGGTATGAATTATTACATTGCAATTATTCCTGAACAGGTAAACGGTAGCAAGGATAAGCAAGGGGTTTACACAAATTCCGAACGTAATGCTGTCTTAAACGAACTGGAAATTGTAACCGGTATTTCCGCCCAGGACTGGGATAAAAGACTGACCCAGATGGCCGTGGACAAAAGGGATAAAAATCTTTTCCTGGTTAATGAAAAGGACCCTTTTCCGGTGAACCAGTTTGACCGCTACAAGTACTTACGGAATAAATTCAAAAGAGGCGTCCTTTTCTTGAGCGAGGCCGAGCGCAAAATGCTGGATGCCCAGTTTTCCACGCCGCCCTACCAGCCGGTCCAGGTCTGGCCTGAAATCACCCATGAAGACGCCATGCTTCTGACCGAAAAGCGGTTGGACTTGCCCGGCGTGGATGTCCAGGTTAATTACGTGCGGAACTATGACGATCCCCGGCTCTATTCCCATATCCTGGGCTATACCGGCCGATTTTCCAGCAGCGACCAATTGACCCGTGCCAACAAACAGGCCCTGGGTGATAATTATAACCAGAACGACCCGGACGACCCCAGCAGCAAGATTGATGTTTATAGCATTGACGACCGGATTGGCCGTATGGGCGTTGAAGGGTGGATGGAATCTTTTCTGCGCGGTAAAAAAGGGGCCAAAGAAGTTATGGTCAATAGCAACGGGCAGATTATAAAGACTGTCCGGGTAGGCAAAGCCGCCCAACCGGGCAATCAGGTTTCGCTGACAATTGACCATGAACTGCAAAAAGTGGTAGCTGAATCGCTTGAGAAGTGGATTAGAGAGGCGAACAAGACCAAGAGCGCTAAAGTTTTGGAAGGCGCGGCGGTAGTTATGGACGTAATCACCGGCGAGGTGCTTTCGCTGGTTTCTTTCCCTTTCTATGACAATAACCTCTACAACAAACCAGGCGAGAAGTGGACCAAGGTCGAAACCGAAGAAATTATGAACCAGGAGAAAGCGGTCCAGGTCTGCCGGGCAACCTCCGGTCTGTACGCGCCCGGTTCGACTTTTAAAATGATTACTGCGGCGGCCGCCCTGAACGAAAAGAAAATCTACCCGAACACTACCTTTAATTGCACGCACTTTATTGAAATTCCGATTACCAAAGGGGTTACACCTTCCCGCTCATATAAGTGCTGGGGAAATCACGGTTCGCTTAATGTAGTAGGGGCTTTAGAGCATAGCTGCGATATTTTCTTTTATAACGCGGCCGTTCCAGCGGAAGATAATGCCGATTACGGTAAGAGCCGCTATTATAACAAGGGCAGCACGACCCCCATCAATTTCAATGGAATGGGTATTGACCTTTTAAACGGTTACATGGCCCTGTTTAACCTGGGACAGCCCACGGGTATCGAGTTGCCGGGTGAATACCAGGGGACATTACCAAGTCCGCAGACTAAAGCCTGGTCAATCGGTGAAACCATGACCTCCGCCATTGGACAGGGCGACATTTTGATGACTCCTTTACAAGTCTGTATGATGACCGCCTGTATTGCCAATAATGGCAAATTGCTGCAACCCAAAATTGTACGCGAGGTTAAAGACCAGGAGGGAAAAGTGGTTCTGCCGTTTGAACCCAAGCAAATCAGGGATATAACAAAAGACGCCGTAAAGTGGAGTTATGATGACAAGAGCAACCCTCCCAAGAAAGTAACGAATGAATTCCGGTTGGATCCGGCGGTGCTGAGCCTGGTCCAACAGGGTATGCTGGCGGTTACAAGCCCCACCGGTACGGCTTCCAGCAGCCAGTTATACCAGATGAATGGACTTAAGGTTGCCGGTAAGACCGGTACCGCTGAGTATGGCGACCCGCTCACCGACGGCAACGGCAACCTGATAAAGGACAAAGACGGGAACGAGCAGCGCGCTACACGCGCCTGGTTTACCGCCTATGCGCCTTTCGATAAGCCGGAGATTGCTGTGACGGTCCTGGTCGCTTCGGGTGACGTGGGTAACGAAGGTTCGACCTATGCTGTTCCGGCCGTTAAAGAGATTCTGGCCTGGAAATTCCAGTCCATTGTAAATCCGCCCAAACCCACACCAACAACACCGGAAAAACCACCTACAACGGTTAAACCCTAAGTTGGTTGTGGATTATGTAGTGGCCGCTGGTGCTACCGGCCACTACTGGTTATAATATAAGCGTCAATCAATTCTATCAATTAGCTTGGAAGCCTAAACAATATGAACGCCACCGGCAAAAAATTTGAGGCGGTAACAATTAAAGGGACCGCAGGCGGTTTACTATGCCGCATGCTTGAGGATGAATCATTACTTTTTACTGACCTGCTTAACGAACTATCCGACCGCCTGGCTGCCGGGGAGAAGTTTTTTCGCAAAGGGCGTGTTTCGGTAGAACTGGGGAGCCGGTTACTGGAAAAGTCCGATTTTGAGGGCCTGGTGGAGGTTTTGAACCGTTACGAAATAACGATTGATGCGGTTATTTCAGGCGTGAACGCCACCCGGTTGCTGGCAAAACAGGCCGGTATTCCATATAACCTGCCCAATAATCAAAATACTCGCCCGTCCATTGTGCCCGATGGACCGGCTGAAAAGGGACCGGTTTCCGGCGCGACCCCACGTGGAGTGCACCCGTTTGACACAGCGGAGGCATATTTCATTCGCCGGACTTTACGGAGCGGGCAAGTAATAAAGCATCATGCAGACGTAATTGTTTTAGGTGATATAAATGCCGGAGCCCAGATTATTGCCGGAGGGAGTGTAATTGTCTGGGGAACCGTCCGGGGCCGGATTGATGCCGGTCAGGCTGCCCAGGGTGAAGGGGCCGTTATATGCGCTTTGAGCCTGCGGCCGACGCAGCTTGGTATTGCTAATGTAGTTGCAATGGGTAATTTTGACGCCTTGAAAGACCCTGACGCCGGGCCGGAAATGGCTTCATTACAGGATGGTACGATTGTTTTGGATAGCTGGATGCCTCATCGCGGCCGGCTTAGAGGTTAAATTAATTTAGGAGGAAGCATGCCGGGTAGAGTGATCACGATTACCAGCGGCAAGGGTGGTGTGGGTAAGACGACCACCACCGCTAACCTGGGTACGGCCCTTGTAATGCAGGGTAAAAAGGTAGCGGTAGTGGACGCTGACATAGGCTTGCGTAATCTGGATGTAGTTTTAGGTTTGGAAAATAGAATTGTTTATGACCTGGTGGACGTTGTGGAAGGCCGCGCCAGGCTGCGGCAGGCCCTGATTAAAGATAAACGCCACCCTGACCTGGCGCTTTTACCGGCTGCCCAGACCCGCGATAAGAACGCGGTATCCCCGGCTCAGATGGCCGACCTGGTTGGTCAACTGGCCCAGGATTTCGATTTTGTCCTGGTGGACTCTCCGGCCGGAATTGAGCAAGGCTTTAAAAACGCGATTGCCGGGGCCGACCTGGTACTGATTGTAACTACCCCCGAAGTTTCGGCGGTGCGCGACGCAGACCGGATTATCGGCCTGGTCGAAGCGGCCGAACTACCCACACCCCAGCTTATCCTTAACCGGATTAAACCGGCAATGGTCCTGCGGGGCGATATGATGAGTATGGACGATGTGCGCGATATTCTGGCAATTGAAATTATCGGAATTGTGCCGGAAGATGAGCAGGTCGTTATCTCGACCAACCGGGGCGAAGCCGTGGTCTTTGATACGGTGTCCAAAGCCGGGAAAGCTTACACTAATATCGCTCGGCGCCTGCTCGGCGAGAAGGTTCCCTTCCAGATACTGGATGTACCGCCACCGGCCCCCAAACCGGGCTTATGGGCCAGGTTGTTTGGTCTGAAATAAGCTTATAAATAGAGAAAATAAAAAGAGTGCGGGGCAAATCCCGGCACTCTTTTTTATTCTAGAAAATACTAACTCTGAAGGAACCTGCTTTAGCAAGCTTGCCAGTTTAATACCCGGTCAGCTTCTTAATTGTTACCGTAACCTGACGTCAATCGGGGTCAGGCGGAAATAGCGTAAATGCAACCGGCAGTCATCTTCCAGCCATAGGATTGGGAAAAGGTAGTGTTTCTTGCGTTCAGGATTGGAAATTGGCAGCAGTTCAACCATTACATTTGCTTCATGCGCGTCGCGGTAAGTCCGGCGGACAGCTTCGTAACGAGGTATTACGACTGAATGCGCCCAGAACTTGCAAAACCCTCCGATTAACCGTTTGAGCGGGTTTACCGGTTTGACTAACTTAGTCCTTAAACCGGGACCGGCCAGGGTGTCGCCGTAAATAAACTCACGGGCTTTTACTTCACCGCTGAAAATATGCCCGAAAAGGGATTGCTTATCCCAGCGGACGTTTGCGATGCCCGGCACGTGCAAGTCGGCAAAATAATGGCCTTCAGTGAGTTTGCCGTCAAGGTAACTGGCTTTTGCCAGTACTTCCAGGGCAAAAGCCCGGTTCTGGGCATCAATAATAAGATATACCGCTTTTTCTTCACCAGCACCAACCCAGGCGCTTCTCCAACCGGTAACGCCAAAAACCAACTCGCGGTTTTCATTAAACCGGGCGGTTAATAAAGCTTGCCGGTGTCCTTCATCGAACTCTGCCAGCTTTAATTTGGAAGCTACGATTACCTGATTGTTACAGGAATAATAAAATGTTGTCGCACTTACCGGTTTTGTGGGCTGCTGTACCCATCGACCTACCCGGACTGCTCTAACTGCCATTGTTTCAGACCCCTTCTTCCGTGAAGAGTTATTATTTTAAGCCCCTTTTAAGTTGTATATAATTGAGTGATCAGGGGTAACGTTTATTTAGTTTTTCTGAAAATATTATAACATATACATGAATTAATGGGCAAATTGGATTATATTATGATTTCCATATATTATTTAAACCGGCTTTTGGGAACAATTAAATGCCTTTGTTAATTAGATAACAGAGCTATTTTGAATAGTAAACAATTGTGGGCTTTGCAAACGAAATAAACGATGCTAAAAGGGGAGGTATCCGGTAAAAAATGACCGGATACCTCCTCAGCATACTTTAACGGGCTAAAGCCTCGCTCAAACTGAGGTCGGTGATAAACATATGGCCGGGGGCGTGGGTAATGGCGAAGGGAAGACGTGAGGCGATAGCAACCGCCTGGGGAGTTACCCCACAGGCCCAGAAGACCGGCAGTTCTCCCGGTTCAAAGGGCACACTATCGCCATAGTCAGGTTTTGTAATATCCATAATACCCAGTTCGGCCGGGTTGCCAATGTGGACTGGCCCACCGTGCATATTTGGATAGGCTTCACTGACCTTTACCACATGTTCGATCAGTTCGGGCCGGTAAGGGCGCATAGAGACTACCAGCGGCCCCTGAAAAGGCCCTACTGCCTGGGTGGGGCGGTTGGTCCGGAACATCGGGACATTCGACCCAACCACCTGGTGGCGGGCCGGTAGCCTGGCTTCCTTCAGGGCCCAGTCAAATGTGAAACTGCAGCCAATCAGAAACGAGCAAAGGTCATCGCGCCACAGGTCTTGCAAGTTCAGCGGTTCACTGACCAGGGCTCCATCCTTATACAGCCGGTAGCGCGGTATATCCGTGCGCAGGTCGGCGTTTTGGGCAACCTGGGGCCGGTAGTTGCCCGGTTCCAGTTCATCCACCAGGGGACAGGCTTTGGAATTCTGGCGGCAGAATTCGCGAAAATCGTCGGCGTATTCCTGGGGAATAATTACCAGGTTGGCCTGGGCAAACCCCCCGGCCATCTGCGCGGTAGGGCCGGTCCACTGGCCGTCCCGGATAAGTTGCCGGGCCATGTCCGGACTTAATAATTCTACTTGTTGTGTATTAAGGCTCATTTTATTTTTCTGGTTTTGTTTAAAAGTAATCGGACTGCTTAGTCGTGCGGAATTGCCGGAACCCCGGCCCGTATTTTCCGCTTCAAAAGGCGCAAGGTGTAAAAAGTCTTGATATATTCGATACCAAAAGCAAAAATGCGTGCGTTGGAACTACCAAAAATCCGTGGAGCGTAATTAAAAGGCACTTCTTTAATTTGCTTGCCGTCGCTATAGAGGCGTACCAGGATTTCGATCAGCACATTAAAGTCGTGCGCGGTAAGTTCCAGGCTCTGTAAAAGGCCGGCCTCATAGAGCCGGAAGCCGCTGGATAAATCTTTTACCGGCAAGCCCAGGCCCCGCGCAAAGAAGCTGTTCAGGATGCGGCTGAGCACAAAGCGGCCAAAAGGCATGGCAGCTTTACCGCCCGGTACGTAGCGTGAGGCAATTACTACTTCGGCCGCGTTCCGCTGTTCCCACAGGTCCCTTATAAAAATAGGCGGGTGGGACAAATCGGCGTCCATGGTAATGATGTACTGGCCCCGGGCGAGTTCAAACCCGGCTTTCAAGGCGCCCCCATAGCCTCTTTCGGACTGTTCAATAACGGAGGCTTCGGAAATTTTGGCTGCTTCAAGTGTTTCCTGGTCGGTTCCGGCAGTGACCACCATTATTTCAAAGCTATTGGTTAACGTTTGTAAAAGCTCTCTAAGACGGGGTAGCAGGATGGCAAGGTTGGGTCCTTCGTGAAGGGCCGGGATAACTACGGATAGTTCCAGGCTAGAATTCATTCTTTCGTGTCCTTTATAGGAAATTATCAGAAACCGGTTAAATTTGCATGCACTTGATTGTAAAGCTTAAACCCCATTTTAGCAATAAATAAGCTGGAAATTTCCCTTTTATAATTTTAGGATAATTCCTGGTTAACCTCAAAATAACACTTAATTTGCCACTTGCTACCCGCAAACCCATTATGGTTTTAAGAGTTGTATTTCATTTTCAATTTTAGCCCGCCGGGGGTGGTTCTGGGGAGCCAACTGTAAGAATTTCTCGAAATCGGCGCGTGCGGCCTTTGTCTGGCCCAGTTTCCCTTCAGTCTGGCCGCGCCACCGGTAAGGGTCGGCCGCAGTGGGGTCCAGTTCAATCGCTTTATTGTAATCAGGCAGGGCTTTTTCGTATTCGCCTTTTCCGGCAAAGTAATTAGCCCGGCTACTCCATAGCTCAGGTTCGCCCGGGTCCATGGCGATTGACTGGTTATACAGGGGTTCGGCAGCCCAGAACTGGCGCACATCATTAAGCTCGTCGGCCTGCGCTTTTACATCCAGGGCTTTTTCACGGCTGGCGTTTGTGGGCGGTATAAGCGGCAGGAACGCCGAAAGGGCCACAACCAGCAAAAGGGCCAGACCGGTACCTGCCAGCAGGCCGGTCCGGGCTTTTCCCCGTACGCGGCCCCGCACAACCCGGCTTATTTCCCACAGGCCCAGGGCGGTGAAGGCCAGCAGCAGCGGGTAGGCCGGTAAGGTATAGCGGAATTCTATTCGGACCAGGGCGTTTACACCGGCCAGGTAGCCGATACTCAACCAGAGCGGCAAGGCCAGTTTTCCCCAGCGCCAGTAGGCCGCGACAAAACCGACTAGCCCAAAAACCAGGTACAGCCGGTTTAAATTGTCAGTCAGCCAGCGGTATTCAAAATAACCGGGGTCGTAATAAGGGAAAACGTAATGTTGGTCCCACATGTACCAGAGCCGCTGCCCGACCGTCCCGGCGAATTGAAGCGGGTTAGACCGGACGTAATCGGCAAAGAACTTTTTGAAATAATCTCTTTCAACTTTAACCGCAGCCAGGCGCGCCTCTTTACTGAGCGTCTGTCCATCTCTTTGGCCCATTTCTAGAGGTAAATAGCCGCTCAACCGCTGCCAGACCGCTTCCTCGGTCGGGGCCGGGCTGGCGGCGCTGGTGATGGTCTGGTAGCGCGGAAGGCCGCCATAGGTTACATAGTAAATACCGACGGCGGTTTGATAGGTCGAGAGGTCGGCGGCAATAACCGGGCTTGGTTCTCCCCAGGTTTGCAGGTTTGCCAGGAACTGGGGCCATAGAAAGAGAATTAACGGTACGGCCAGGGCCAGCGGGCTCAACAACCGCCAGCGTCCGCGCCCGAACCAGGCCAGGGTCAGGATTGCCAGTAAGGGCAGGTAGATAAAGGTCGGGCGGGTTTGCAACAGCCAGGCCAGCGATACCCCGGCCAGCCACCCGTACGCCAGTACACGCGGATTATTTAGAAACTTAACCCAGAAATAGACACTGACCGCCAGCCAGAAGGCGGCGGCTACTTCGGTTAACGTCAGGCTGGTATAAGCAATCAGGAAGGGGCAGAAAGCTACCAGGGCGGCCCCGGCCAGGCTCGCGGTCTGACCCCAGTAAATCGAGCCGGTTTTAGCCGCTGCTGCCTTCCCTTCATTAGCTCCGCAATCAGCCCATATATTACCAGGGCGGTCAGCGAGAGCAGCAAAGCCTGAAAGACCCACACAAAGTACATATTCAGGCTGGGCGGCAGGGGCGGTCCAAAGACCCGGTCGAGTTCGGGTTGTGGTCCACCTGCCAGCTTAAAAATACCGGCTATAGGCAGGGTATAACCAGGTGTCCGGATAGCGTCCGGGGTATAACCTTTCTGGGTATACTGGTAGGCAATCCGGCTATATTCGTAGGAATCGTAACGTAACAGCTGGGGGTATTTGACTACGATGAACAGGTTTAGCAATAAGCCCGCCAGCAGTAAGAGGGCCAGCCCCAGGGGGATTTTTAGCCACCAGGCCGGTTTTTTGCCAGCAGGGCTCTCCGGTGTTGCCAGTTGGTTTTTAGCCTGGCCCATTTGACGCCAAAAGAGCCAGCCTGCTCCGGCTGCGGCAGACAGGGAAACCGGCCACCATATCCAGGCAAAGGGATTATTAGCCGGTAGGATTACATATCCCCACATAACCAGGACCACCACCGACAGCACAAAAGCGTACCATAACCACCAGCGGTCATGCCAGGCTGGCGTATCAGTGGGTGCCTGGCCGCCATTGGTTGCCTTTTGGTTTAATTCCGTATCAATCGAAGCCATCAGTTGTTTACCTGGGTTTAACTCTTTACTAGGTTTAGTTTGCTAAATAATAACGTCAGGGTCCGGGTATCGGACGGCGTACCGTGATTGCTGGGCCGGTCGGTTGGTTCAGGGCTGTAAAGTCTAATTATATGGCTGCCCCCGGTTATTTTCAATTCGATGGAATAGTCCTGGCGGTCCGGCTGGATTGTTACCTGGGCTTGCGGCTGGCCGTCCACCTCCACCACCAGTTGGCGGCCGTTTCGATAGGCCGCGCCCTCGAAATTCAGCTTATAGGTGCCGGTAGCCGGGACAAACATCCCCAGGTAGCCTTCCTGCCCGCGCAACCAGCGCTGCCCGCCGTTTTCCGCTTCTGCGTTATACCAGCCTTTGGTCAGTGCAAGAAATGGCACTGCGGTTTGCGGTGGTACGACCGGGCAAGCCAGCACCTGGGCGTCTTCATAGGTACAGGCTGTTTTTACTGGCCCCAGGGTTTGCTCAATAATCTGGCGGAACCGCTCCTGCCGCTTGTTATCCAGGTTATCCTTGTACAAAAGCATATAGCCAAAGTTGTAATAGGCCAGCATGCTCCTGGCACCCTCCGGCGAAACCGGGATTACGTCCCTGGATGCGACCGGGTATTCCTCGTAAAAAAAGGCGAACGGCGAGGCGGCATAGTCAATTAAGACCTGCCGGGCCATATAGCCGCCCACGATCGGCCGGTTATGGCTGGTCTGGTAGCGCATATTATCGGCCTTATCCCGGTTATGCTCGCTAAAGGGCAATTCCAGTAAGGCTCCAGGCTGGGTCAGGACGTTCCCCCCAAAAACGGCCGGGGCAGGCGGGACCACCCATTTTTCCCAGGCAACCGGGAAAGGTTGGAGAGCTGTCAGGCATATTAAGACCAGTACAGGCAGGGCGGCATATTTTGTCCGGGCGATTATTTGCTTCCGGCGGGGTGCGGTTTCCACCGGAGTAGGCCGGTCCAGGAATTTCTGGCGCAGCCAGCTTACGCCGTAGGCACTGGCAACGGCCAGGCCCAGCGAGGCCACCAGGAGCCAGCGCCAGGCGTAATGCATCACCTTTAAAACCGGTATCTCGCTGACAAGGCGGCCCGGTAAGGGCAAACCTGTTTCCAGGTCACTGATAATCAGGCTGCCGCCCAGGGCCAGGACCGCCGTAGCCAGGGCCAGGAAAGCCCAGGACCGGGCCGCTCGCAGTTTCCAGGCAGCGACCAGGGCCAGGCCCAGAATTACCCACCAGCCTATTGAATAATAATAGACGGGGTCCGGGAAACGGAACCGTTCCAGTTGCAACGATTTGCCGTCGCTGCCAATACCCCAGGGGTTAAACAGGCTCCACAGGTCGAGACCTTTAATCAGGTTATTTTCAGTATCTAAAAAGGCCCCGCTGCGGGCGTCCCGGATAATTCCGAGCATTACTGGCGAAAAAGCCACTCCGGCCGGTACTACCAGCAAAGCCAGTTTAACCAGGCTTATCCCGGCCTCGGGCCAGTTCTGCCGGGCCAGCAGCCGGACTAGCGGGGCCAGGCTTAACCAGACCAACAGGAAGGCCGCAAATAAAAGGTGGTACTGGTCGGTGAAAGCAATTAAAACCAGGAATAAGGCCGCCAGAGTGCCGTAGCGCAGTTGATATTTCGCCCGGTTTTGAAGGACCTGGGCCAGCGGAAGTGTCAGGCGTCCGGCGGCCCGTCCCGGGAAAAGCCAGTCCAGGAACTTTACCACCCACAGGGTAAAGAAGGCCAGCCATTGAAACTGGATGATGTTAAGCT
>JAQBPB010000066.1 GCA_028287745.1 Chloroflexota bacterium | reverse complement strand
GGTGGTCTTGTGCCGGTCTTACCCTTTCAGTTGCTCTCCGGACCGAGATACCTCATTTGCGGGCTAAACATCATGAAAAGTAGCCATAATTACCCGTTTTAACCGGCATGTTTTTATGTTAAGATAGATTTAGTAAGCCTGTATTAAAGTAATTAATAATAAGAAGCTTCTGGATTAACTTGGGTAAAACGTCGTTTAAATCGGTGGGGTTGTTTTCGCTGGCTTTGCTGGCGTTGAGCAGTATAACCGGGCTGTTCTTCTGGTGGAGCGGCCCGGATAATTTGATACCCGCCGCCCAGCCGACTGCTGCCGCATGGTCCTACGCCAACTTTTACGAGAGCCAGGCCGGGCGCGATTATAATACGCCTGCCGATTTAACAACCCGGTCAGCCGCCACACCACCGGCTAATACCCGGTCTAACTCTACTCCAACTGCCAGGACTAGAATCGAAGACGCTCCGGTGCCCGCGACTGCCGCGCCTGTGATTACCTCCGATTGGGATAAAGCCCAGGCTATCTCTAACGAATACGCCCGGATGCTGGCCGCCAACGAAATCGCCGGGCCTAATATAATTGAAAAGCAACCTACCAAAGCGCCACCCAATATAACTTATAATCTCCAGGTAGGATCCGGACAATACAACCCCATTGGCGCCCCTACCATCAGCCTGGCCGCGTTTACCTATTTCTTGAAGGAAAAGAATAGCCCGGCCTATCCCGAAGCGGTAGCAATGTACGAAAATTGCCTTAAGTTATCGTGCGACCCGGCGGTGGCCCTGGCTTTCTTTAACCACGAGTCTTCGATGGGCACCCAGGGAGCGGCCGTAGCCAATAAATCTTTTGGTAATATTCGCTGCACACCGGGCTGGCCCTGCGATTATAGCGGCGGCGGCGGTGGCTTTAAGATTTACCCCAACTGGACCGCGGGAATCATAGATTGGGCAATTCTTCTCCGGGAAGTTTATGCCAACAAATTCAAGCTGTATACCCTGGACCAAATCATACCCGTCTATGCGCCCGCCGCCGATAACAACTCACCGGTGAACTACATTTTTACGGTTAAAACCCTGGTAGACAAGTACCGCGCCTACAAACCCTGATAGGATTTTAGCCTCGTAACTCGCCACTTCAAAAGTTTTCCCGGCTCAAAAATTGCATAACCCACACCTTAAACCAGGCGTATCTTAAAGATAACTCCCTATGGGGAGCTGCCGGTTTAAGGGAATGTTTCAGGAGCAATTTTAGTCAGCCGGAGGAAAATTCTTGGAACACCGCTGGTCCAGGGTCGGCAAGTTACTTATACATGCGGTTGTTAGCGCAACCATGGCAACCGAAGACAAACCGGCCCTGGTAATGGTCCACGGCCTGGGAGTTTCGGGCCGCTATTTGAAACCAACCGGCCGCCTGCTGGCCCCTTATTACCGGGTCTACATCCCAGACCTGCCCGGTTTCGGCCGGAGTGAAAAAGCTACCCCGGCCCTGAACCTGGAAGAATTAACCCGGATACTGGCGGACTGGATGGATACGCAGGGCCTGGAAAAGGCTCATTTTTACGCTAACTCCCTGGGCTGCCAGCTAATGGCCCGGTTTGCCGTAGAATTCCCCGACCGGGTGCAAAGCCTGGTTATGGGCGGGCCTACGGTAGACAGGCGCAACCGTAACTGGATCGGGCAGTTATTGCGATTGGCCCTGGATGCCCCGCTAGAGCCACCGGCCTTGCTGATAATTGCCCTGCAGGATTACCTGGCCGCCGGGCCGCTCCGGATATTTAAGACCGGCGCCTACGGACTGGAGGACGCGATTGAAGAACGGCTGCCCGCGATTAACCGGCCGGTCCTGGTGGTGCGGGGTGAAATGGACCCGATTGCCTCGCAGGTCTGGGTACAAGAAGTAGCGGCTCGCCTGCCAAAAGGCCGTTGGTCGGTGATACCAGGGGTCGCGCACGCCCTTAATTACTCCGCCCCGGCCCAGTTAGCCGGATTGATCCAGGAATTGATTGAAGAAACCAAAGATATTTGTTAAACTTCCTCAAGATAAGATTAATCTGATTCTCAAAAAAGGTTGAAAGTTTACAATGCCAGGCTTGCGAAATATTCCCGGAGGCGATAAATCTCGCCTGAACCAGGGTACCCCAGGAACCGACCGCATCCACCTTACCAGCAGTCTGGCCCGGGTTGAGTCAGCCATTGCGCATAATAACCTCTTTCCGGCCGAACGAAAGATTGCCGAATTCATTTTTAATAACCCGCGCCAGGCTATTGGCTACTCGGTCCAGGAACTGGCCGAAGCAGCCCAGACCAGCCGGGCGACCATTGTGCGCTTTTGCCGGACGTTAGGTTACACCGGCTACAAAGAATTCAAGCTGGCCCTGGCTACTGAAATCCGGGGAACGGTTGACCTGAAGCGACAAAACCTTTCCAGTGACGATGACATAATGGCTATCACCCGTAAAGTCTTTCACAGTGACCTCCAGGCTATCGCCGATTCGCTGGAAGTACTGGAAGGAGCTCAGATGGAACGGGCGGTGGAAGCACTCGATAAGGCCACCCGGATAGAACTGTACGGCATGGGCAGTTCCGCCTCGACCGCCCTGGATGCTTATTACCGTTTTCTGGGGCTGGGCCTGCCGGTCAACCTGGTCAGCGACCCCTATATGCAGGCGATAGTTTCATCGCAACTTGGACCGGGCCAGGTGGCCCTGGCGATCAGCCATTCCGGCAAGACCGAGGAAGTGATTTTCGCCCTGAGAAAAGCCAAAGAAACCGGCGCGATTACTATCTGTTTGACCAGTAATAACCGGGCCGAGATAATCCGCCACGCCGATATTAAGCTGATTACCGCCGCCCGGGAAACCTCCTTCCGCAGCCAGGCCATGGCCAGCCGCATCGCGCACCTGAGCGTGGTAGACGCGCTCTACGTAAACCTGGCAATGCGGCATTTTGACGAAGCCCGCGAGAGAATCAGGAAAGCGGATGAAATTATTGAGGAAAAGAGACGCCACCGCACAAGATAAATCAATAATAATGGCCTGAAGTAATTGTGTAGGAATCGATAGTATGTTAATATTACATTAACAGTTCTTAATTCATTTCACATTTCTAAAGCCGGGGTCGGCCGCTTGTAAGGTAAAAAGTTTAAAACAGGTTGGAATTTAAGACAAAATAAATCAGGTTTAAGAAAATGTGAAGGCTAGCTTCGACACCTTTAGCTTATCATAATGGGGATTCCCAGTTAGAAAGCTGTTGGCTTCACTTGACTTAGTCTAAAGTTTGGGTTACACTCCGACTCAGCACCGCCCGATTGGCTGGTTCACTTAGCCGTTTTAATTGAGGCAAATGGGATTTTAACAAAAAGGTATTAAGCAAGACCTTGACCGCGCTTACTGACCATTCATACACTGGCAACTCTAAATAAGTCTCACCGTCGAGCGTTTCCTGATTTACTGAATGTTCACTATTTTGGCGTGGCTGAAAGCTAAAAACCGGGATATATCCTGGCCCTATTAGGAATTAGAAATTGATGGAGACAAAGCAAGAAACAAAATCGTTACCGCGCAACCGGAAATGTGGCAACTGCCGCTATTTCGAACCAGCGCCGCTCTGGCGCAAAGGCTGGTGCCGTAACCCCCGGCTTTATGACCGGCGGGCTAACCACCTGGTAGACGCGGCTACGATTGACTGTGAACAGGTTTTCCGGGCCAGAATCTACTGGGAACCCGTTCCGACAACCGAAGTAGCAGAAATAAATGGCTATAATCCGGCCGCAGGCAATAATGCCAACCCTTCGGCGGATAGCGGCCTGGTGGATGCCGGAGTAAACCGGGGTCGGGTGCCGAGTGACGGCATTCTTCGCCCGCGCGGCACCGCAGTCCAGAACAATCCGGCCCAGACCAATGGCATGCCGGTTATTACCCGGCGCGAAAAAGCGGATGCCTCCCCGGGGGTAGTCGCCAAGCCCAGCCAGACCAGGCGCTGGTTAGTTGAAAACATTCCCTATTACGATAAAATTGACGGCCCGATTTCCCGGATAAATCTTATCCGGATCCTGCCCTGGGTCGTAATTATCGCTTTCGCGCTCTTTATTGTTCTGAATGTACTCGGTCCTAAAAAGGACACCCCGACGACCGCCAGCGTACAGGGCGGCACCGTCACTGCCGGTGTAAACACCACCGGGAACGCAACGCCCAGTGTGGTAGCCGCCACCCAGGCTCAACCGACTGTGGCGGGCAAGCCGTTAGTACCGCCAACGGTAACCATTTCGAACCTGGTGCCGACTTCTACCCCGACACCGCCAACGCCGGTAAATACCCAGGCCGCGGCGACCCAGGCCAGAGTCACCGGCACGGACGGGGTGAACTTGCGCAAAGAACCGGGTACGGGCACCGCCAGCACTATCCTGACCAAGATTGCCCCCGGCAAGTTAGTGACCATCCGGAGCGCTGACCGCCGCACAATTGAAGGCGGCGTATGGTGGCCGGTTTCTTATAACGGACAGGACGGCTGGATTCTATCAACCTTCCTGGAAGCAGTCCCCGCTTCGTAAGCTCGAAATAAAAATGTGTTACACTAAGCCCCGCCCACCAGCGGGGTTTTCCTTTATCAGATTATTTTTATATCAGATTATTTTTAGCAAAGTAATTTAGAGAACAACTTGTAATGAGTGCCGAAAACCAACCCAGGAAAATTGAAACTGTTTTAGTGGCTCACACGCAGGTTACTTTTGACCGCCTGGAAAAACGCCAGGACGACCCAGGAGAAGAAGGCGATGCCCAGGATACCGGCGATATAGGCCAATACCGGGCCGCCCTGGCCCTCGCCATGGTAGAAGCTCTCAAAGCGGCGGGGCGTACCGCCGAAACCGTCAAAGTGCCCCAGCGCAGCTTTGCCCCGCGCGATATTTCCAAAGCCGCCTTTGCCTGGCGCCTGATTGACCTGAAAGAAAGCAACGCCCGGCCGGTGGATTTAATAATTTGCCTGGACTTCCCGGCCTGGTCGCTACAACACCCCGCCAAATGCGCCTGGCTGACCACCCTGCCGAACTTCGTGCTGCGTTCGAGAAATATGCTTTCGCCCGGTGATTATCCGCTGGATCCCGGCCTGAGTGAAAGACCAAACTTTATTATTCCTTTACAAAGAAGCGACCGCCAGGCGGAAGACGCCAAAGCGATTGCCGGGCTTCTCCAGGCGGAAAGACGCGGCCTGGCCGAAAGCCGCCGCCTGCTGGCCGCAACCAGGCCCCTGGCCGAAGAAATGGCCCGGCGTGGCTTGCAGGTAGAATATAACCCGCTGCCGCCGGATCTTTCGGTATCGCCGGCCGACCCCTTGTGGCAGGCGGCCCTGAAACGCCTTTTAAAGGACTAAGTTCTATAATAAGCTGGCCGGGACTGACCTATGGACCGGATTTGAAACCAATAAGAGACAGGTTGGGATGAGTTTACACCAGGAAGAAAATAAGAAAGCCCTACCGGACAAGGCCACACCGCCGGTCGTATCACCGCTCCCTTTGTATTTGAAACTGGCCGGGCTGGCCCTGGTGCTGGCCGGGTTTGCCGGGCCGTGGCTCTACGGCCGGTTGGGCAAAAGTTCCGACTGGGGCTGGCAGCCGGTCTGGGGCGTGCTGCTCTCTTTCTGGGGCATCAATTTGTTTATCCTGTTTTCAGCCATTAGCTGCTTTAGCTATGTCGAACTTTACTACCGCCTGGAACGGCCGCCGTTATCCGGCCTGTTAAAGTGGCTGGGCGCCTTTGTGGTGCTAATCCTCGTCGTACCGCTGGCGTCCTGGACTTTAATTGACCTGAGCGGCCGCAGCCCAGTCCAGCAAAACCCCGATGCTGCGCCAGGCTGGGGAGTCTGGTTAGCCCTGGCCGGGCTGGCCCTGCATGTCGCCGGATTGCGCCTGCAAATTAACCATATTCGTAGGGCGTTGAACGTGACACATTGAACGTAGAATGGGTGACCCGGAGCCGTACCACGCGCTTTTATTTTTGAAAAAGCAAGGTTTCGTTATAACCGGCTACTTTCTCGGTAATATTTTTCAGAAGAGCGATAGTTAAGCCGATACCCACCAGAGAAATAGCCGGGAAAAGAATGGCCTCTACCAGCCCTACTTCCACGCCCGCCAGGATTTGGCCCAGGACCATGGCGCAAATAGCCGTCCCCAGGGTTAAGCTCTTAAAAAGCACGATTGACGAAAGTAAATAGCCCCAGGCCCGACGCTTGAGCAACAGGATACCGGCCAGGTAACTCAACGGGACCAGTATACCCAGGTCCAAGGCCTGGATTACCAGGGTAGTAGAACTTTCCAGGCCCACCGGGGGCAGGTCATTCAGCAGGCCAGAACCAATCCGGGCCACCCAGGCCAGCAGTAAAAAAGAGGCCAGCACAAATAGAAAAGTGGCAATTGACTTCCGGGGAAGTCTGACCGAGAAATGGGCCGGTAAAGCCTCCAGTTCAATTGACATGAGAGCCAGGATAAAGGCAAACAGGCTCAGCGAAAACAGCGCCACATAGACCAGAAACAGGCCGTTATAGGCGACCAGCATGGTATACGAAGTATAGGTATAGAGAAAGTAAGCCAGCGTGCCGCAAAGCATCAGTTTGCCACGCAAAAGGTCTTTGAGGTATAGACCGGTAGATATTATAAGCAGTGGAATGCCCAAAATCAGGGTAACCACATCCTGAGCGATTACCTGGGAAGCGTTTGTAACTGTGTCGAACCGGTACAGGCCGCTGCCCAGGATAGAAACCGTCTCACCGTGCAAAGTGATAAAGTTCTGCCGGGGACCGTTCCCCTGCCAGAAAACGCCCAGCCCGGACGCGATAAACGACAATAAGGCAATGCACCCTACCAGCCAGACAAGAATTTTTGTGTTTTTCACTGCTATAATACCTCCGGGAAACTGTTTAAACTGCCTTTCAATTTCCAGGCCCCACCTGAAGTTTGGGTCAATTAAATGATAATGGACAAAAGTATAAAAGCGGGTTGACGCCGGTAGACAGCCGGTTAAAAGTGTCATACTGACCCGAAAAGAAAGAGAAGATAGCGCCAGATGAGTTTCGCCAATAAAATTTTAACTGAGGATTTAGCCCCGCTGCGGGAAAGAATCCTGCACCACCCGCTGTGGCAGGGCATCGAGGGCGGCACCCTGGAGGTAGAACGCTTGAAGCTGTTCGCCCTCCAGGATTGGTGGCTGGTCCGCGAGGCTTACCGGCTGGACGCCCTGGCTATCGCCGGAGCAAGCGACCTGGCAACCCAGGAATTGCTACTGGAAAAATTAATCCCGAAAAAGGGCGGTTATAAACTGCTGCTGGATTTTGGCGCGGCCCTGGGCCTCAGCCAGGCCGACTTTGATGAGGTAGAACCGCTGGCCGGGTGCATGGCGCTGACCAACTTCTTTTACTGGATGCTGACTTACGGGAGCGCGCCCGAGAAAATTGCGTCGGTCAGCGCCAGCGAAGATATTTTTATCCAGATTTGCGCCCGGGTGGGCCCGGCCCTGGTCAGGCACTACGGCCTGACCCCGGCCCAGGTCGAGTTCTTTACGCTGCATGATCAAATCAGGGAAGCGGTTGAACCGGTCGACCGGAACTTGCTGGAAGCGTACCAATCCGAAGAAGACCGCCGGAAAATCACCCGGGCGGTCCGACTGAGTCACGAATTTGAAGTGATGTTTTATGACACGATTATGAGCCAGCCGGTCTAAGGCCATAGGCGGGCTTGACGTAGAGCCGGGCTTACCGGATAATAAGCCCGGTCGATTCAACCTTACTTAGCGGCATGAAATTATCCGGAGTTTTCCGCCTGGTGCCACAGCGTGCTGCCAGCCGTTAATTTCAATTGCCGGTGCCAGATAGAAAAAGGAGTTTTCCGCGCGTTGCCACAGCAACCTCCCAGCCCCGCTACTCCGCCCCTGGTTACCCAAGAGGCTTTAACACCGGCACCCCGGAAAGCGGCCCTTAACTGGCTAATCCGGCTGATAGGGACCGTCTTACTGCTATTTTTCCTCTGGAAACTGAACCTTGACCCGGCTAAAGTTTTGCAAGAACTGCTCCAGGCGAATATCTGGCTGGTAGCGGCCTCGGTGCTGCTGGTGTTCCCGCTGATTGCCCTGAAAGCCTGGCGCTGGCAGTTAATTTTAAAAGACCTGGGCTTGCCGGTCAGTTTCGACCGGTCATACCGGCTGTACGCCTTTGGTATGGCGGCCGGGAGCTTTACGCCCGGCCAGGCCGGGGACTTCATCAAAGCCTGGAACCTTCAACAGGACGGTTATTCGCTATCCACTGCGCTTGTTTCAAATATCTTAGACCGCCTGTTTGATATCGCGGTGCTGGTGCTGCTGGCTACCAGCGGACTTTTGCTGCTGGGTTCCGACTTTTTTAGCCTG
Organism: Chloroflexota bacterium; assembly: GCA_028287745.1. Lineage (GTDB taxonomy): Bacteria > Chloroflexota > Chloroflexia > Chloroheliales > Chloroheliaceae > 54-19. The sequence goes on along the minus strand of JAQBPB010000066.1, from coordinate 165,160 downwards.
TTACCGGCCTTGCTGGCTTTGCTGCTGGGATTGGCCGGCGGCCTGGTGGTACTTTCGGTACCGGCCTGGCGAGATAGGCTGGTCGGTCTGGCCCTTAAAGTGCTTTTGCGCCGGAAAGCCGGGCGCAACCAGCCCGCCTCCGAAGTACAGCTCAGGCCCGTCCGGTTCATCCGGGTCTTTTTCCTGACGCTGGCGGCTACCGGTCTGGTGCTTTTCCGGGTCTGGCTGCTGGCCCTGGCCCTCGGTTTGAACCTGAACTTTCTGGAACTGGTCGCGTCCAGCAGCCTGGCAACCGTAGCGGCCCTGATTCCCATTTCAATTGGCGGCATCGGCACCCGTGACGTGGCCTTAAACGCCATCCTGGGAAAACTGGGTTACTCCATCGAAAAAGCGGTCAGTCTTTCGACTTTTATCCTGCTGCTGCAACTGGTAAATTTAGGCGCGGGCTATCTTATCTGGGCCACCCGGCGGAAACCAGGGCCTATAAGAATTACGGACAAATTGTAAATTGGAAAGGGTTGATTTGCTAGAGCAGTCTTCTAATGTAGTTAATACCGGAACCTCAGAAAATGTGGCAGAACCAGCAAAACCGGCCGGGCGTTTCAAAGCCCCGGCCCTGGAAGTTGGCCTGGCCCTGCTGATAACCCTGTTCTTTGGGCGCACAGTTGTCCTGGAAATGTTCACGAAAATCCCGGTTGATGGCTCGGACATCTATGAAAACCTCTGGAATTACTGGCAGTGGCAGCACAACCTCTTTGGGCGGATGGTCAATCCCTATTTCACGGATTACATCTATTATCCGGCCGGGATAAGCCTTTACCTTCATAGTTTCCAGCCGCTGGTCAGCCTGCAGGGAGTCTTATTCCGGGTTATCTTCGGCCAGGAAATCGCCATCAACCTGATAATCCTACTGACTCTGACCCTTTCTACATGGAGTTCTTACCGGCTGTTCCTCTACGTCAGCGGCCACCGCTTCGGAGCCTGGATAGGCACGCTGATTTTTGTCTGGTGCAACCCCTGGTTATGGGACTTTTTCAAAAGCGGCCAGGTCAACCTCATCTCACAGCAATGGATACCCCTCTATATTATTTGCTTGCTGCACACCCTGGACGGCCGGTCTAAAGGCCGGATGCAATTGGTCTGGCCGGGCCTGGCGATTTTGTGCCTGCTGGCCTGCTCGCTTACCGAGTGGTATTACACCCTGCAACTGATTATCCTGACGATTGTCACGACCCTGTTTTACCTGGTCAGGCGGTCGCAGGACTGGCGAGAACGGGTGTTTACTTTCGGCAAAAGCGCCGTAATAGGCTTTACCTGGCTCATCCTGATTAGCCCCTTGCTCTTTAGCATGCTCAGTCAGGCCAGCAACCGCCAGTGGTTGGTGCCCAGCCAGAGCCAGACCGTTTTGCGGTCGGTGGATATCTTTAGTTTCTTGCTTCCCAACGGGCATAATTTCTTTTATGGCGGGTTGGCCCAACACCTGCCGACCCCGCTTTACCATGCCTATAATCCCAGCGGGGTTGAGGGTTCTTTCAATCCGGGCTACCTGCCTTTAGGTTTGGCCCTGGTGGCGCTGGTGTACGGGTTCCGGACCAGGCGCATAAAAGTTGGACTGTGGCTAACCCTGGCAATTGTCTATGCTTTCTTCGCGCTTGGTCCGGTCCTGCACGTGAACGGGCTAACCCTGGATGCCGTGAAATTGCCTTACTGGTTCCTGTATAACCTGCCCGGCCTGAATATCAGCCGCGACCCCAGCAATTTTAGCGTTTCGTATATCCTGGCAATTGCCGCCCTGGCTAGCATGGGTACCAAAGTGGTTATGGACTGGGCAGCGGCGCGCTGGAAGGCACCCCTGACCCTGGCAAAACGCCCGGTGGCGCGGGCCAACCTGCTGGGCCTGGCGATGGTAGTAATTATAGTGGCCGAGTTCGCTCCGATTACGGTACATATGGATATCATACCTGTGCCGGAATTTTACCGGACCACCCTGGCGGCCGATAAAGCCGAATACGCCATCCTGGAAGTACCATCGCACGTGCAAGACGGCGGCCTGGAACACGAGCGAATGTATTACCAGACCTTTCACCACAAAAAGCTGCTGGGCGGCCAGATTGCCCGCGACCACAAGCGGCTCGGCCCGACCGACTTCCTGAGCCATTCGCCTTTCTTCCCGGAAGCGCTGGTCAATAATACGGCGACCCTTCCCACAACGACCGATTTCCTGACCCGGCCGGAATTCCCGGCAATGAGCCCGGCTTTCTTCAACTACTTCAACATTCGCTACATCGTGGTCTATCCGGGCGCGATTGATCCCGGTGAGAAAGAAGCCGCCCAGACTTTCCTGAAAAGGGCCCTGGGCGACAACCCGGTGCCGGTCTACCAGGATAATACAATCGTGGCTTACAAGACCCCTGCTTTAACCACACCCTTACCTACCCTGGTAACCGATATAGGCCAGGGCTGGTTCAAGCCGGACACCAAAGACGGCCAGACCTGGCGCTGGGGTCAATTCGGCCAGTCGGCGGAAATCTACCTGGTCAACATGACCGACAAGCCCCTGAAGGTCAAAGCTACTTTCAAAGCTTTCAGCTACGCGACCAGCCGGACCCTGCGCTTTACGCTCAATTACGAGCGCGACTTCCCAACCCTGCAACTCCCGGCCAGCCCGCCCGGCCAGCCGCGCAACGAGAAGGACTTCAGCCTGGATTTGGAGCTTAACCCCGGCAACAATATCCTGACCGCCTTCACGTTCGAGCAGCCGGTGATTCCTTCGGTCGTTACCAAAGGCCAGGACAGCGATGGTCGCAAGCTCAGTTACGGGCTGCGGGACTTTAAGGTTACGCCGGTGAAATAGGCAGCAAAACAGCTTCCAGAGGGCTTGAATGACTTACGAAGAATTTGAACAGTTTGTAAAAATGGTCCCGGACGACATCGAGGTTTCGCTTAAGAATAACGGCCGGAATTTTATGGACGCGCTTAAGCAGGAGTATGCCGCCCTGGGCGTTACCCTGACCTGGCCAATAAAGGACCTGGATACGGGCAACCCCGGCATAGAAGTATCTACAATTGGCCCCGATGGCATTAAATACTCCATGCCTTTTATTCTCACCTGAAAACTGGCCGGGAACGGGCAAAGAAGTATAAGGACCAGGGGCTAGATAATCTTATCAACCAGTTCGAAAAGCTGAGTGGGGCTGAAGGGTTTGGTGATGAAATAATCGGCACCGGCGGCAAAAGCTGCTTCCCGGTCTTTGGTCTGGCTGTGGGCGGTCAGCATCACAATTTGAATGTCGCGGGTAGCCGGGTCGGCTTTAAGCTGCTGGCAGACCTCTACCCCACTCAGCGCGGGCATTGCCACATCCAATAAAATCATCTTTGGATGGTGGGTACGGGCCAGGCATAGCGTTTCCAGCCCATCCTGGGCTTCCAGGATTTGCAGGCCCGGTTCGGCAATAGTTTCGTGAATTAAGAAGCGCAGGCTGGCTTCATCATCAGCGATCAATATAACAACTGGTACAGGGTTGGACATTACCATTCCTCGGAATAATAAGCCATTTGGCCGGGCTGCTCCTCCACACCAACTTCCAGAAAATGCAGATTTGGCAGTTCAGGGCGGCGTTGGTCCACCAACCGGCCCCGGATGCGCCCCACCAGATAGGCCGCCAGTTCTTCGGCGGTCGTATTTTCCACCGGCAGTAAAGCGACTTCCTCAATGGGAAAAATATAGCGCCGTTTTTCAAACCGCACTACCACCTCGTCTTCGGTCTGCTGGTATTGGATCAAAGGATTCTTCATTGCCAGGAGCATGCGGTGGTCCAGGAAGCTGCATTCCTCTTTTACAACCGGCTTCAGATCGCTAAAGTTGTAGACAAAGCGGTCCGGCCCGTTATCGCCACCGATTTGTACTTCTACCCGGTAGTTATGGCCGTGAATAGTTTCGCATTCGCCTTTGTAAGTAATAAAGTGGCCCGCGCTAAAATCAAAGGCTTCTTTGTAAACACGGACCCGGTAATTTGATGACATTTATTCTGGTTCCCAGTTAATTTCTGTTTTTATAACTTGCTGGTTAATTAAATACAGTACCCGCCCGGTCCAGCTAAATCGGCCGGACATCCACACCTAGCACAGACTTTAAATCAAACTTTGACAACCGGCTCCGAGGAGGCAGGTTGGATTTGGGCTGGCTCCGGGGAAACGGTTGCAATCTCAGGAGGCGAAACGTTACCCTGGACGGCGCTGCGTTTAAGCTGGCGTTGCAATTTCCGGCGCTTTTCCAGGGCGATATCGTCAACCCGGCTGGGCACTTTAGACTCGGCTTCCAATGGGCTGGCTCCCAGCACCAGGCGCTGGTAGAGGTAAATGTAAAGGTCACGCGCCAGGGCCGTGAACGGCACCGCGACGATAGCCCCGGCCAACCCGGCCACCTCACTGCCCATAATAATTACCAGCATTACTACAGCCGGGTGCAGCTTGGTGCTGTCCCCCGCGATTTTCGGGATAAGCAGGTTGCCCTCAATTTGCTGGATGATTAAAAACACCAGCAGCACCTTTAGAGTAAGGTCCACGTTACCGAAGCCGCCTGTAAAGAGCGAAACCACCAGGGCCGGAATAGCACCCAGGATGGGGCCGACAATCGGCAGGACTTCAAACAGCCCGGCGATAAAACCCAGAAATATGGCGGTGCTGGGGTCAAAGTTAATTATCAGCAGCCCAATCGTGACCAGCACCCCGACCGAAGCTGCCACGAACAACTGGCCCCGGATGTAGTCGTTCAGGTCATCGGAAATAATCCGCATCAGCCGGTAGGCGTCCTCGCGGAGTTTGGGGTGAATGACATTGTAAAAAGTGCGCATGCCCCGGGCTTTGTCCTTCAGGACAAAAAAGAGCCAGAAAGGAATGATAAACACCCCGACCAGGAAACCAATCGTGCCAAACAACCAGCCGATCAGGTTGGTCGCCGAGCCAATAATGCCGTCCCGGACGAAATTTACGGCGTTCGTACTGAAGTTATTGATCGATTCGGTAAAGGGCTGTTGAAAATCTTTGGGAAGCGACTGCTGAACCTCTTTAAAGGTCTGGTTCAGCCAGTTCTGGGTTTCGTTAGCATAGCTGGGGGTATTATTGATCAGGTTTTTGCTCTGCTCAACAATAATTGGCAGCAGGTAAAGCACAAAGGCCGCCCCGGCCCCGATTAACAGGATATAGACCAGCAAAATCGCCAGCGCCCTGGGTAGAAAGCGGTTCAAGCCATCCACCAGAGGCATCAACACAAAGGCCAGCACCACGCCAATAATAAACGGGGTCAGGCCGTGCCAGGTCCGCCAAAGAAGCCAGCCCAACCCGAGCAGAGCCCCGCCCAACATTATTATTCGCCAGCGATTTTGGAGTTTAGAATTCATTTTTACCGTTCAAGGCTTACTTCAAGCCTTACCGCAATTATTAAGTCCGAAGTCCCGTTCAAGTCGGTATAAGTTAGATGGATTATGGATTTGATTGCCTGGTTATGCGTAAGTCTTGCTATTCCCGGTCAGGTTCCCAGCCCGACAACTATCGCCTGTCAAGCCGAGTAAGGCAAGTTTTGACACACCTCTGCTTAACTAATTCGGCAACCCTCAAACCATGTCATTCTGAACCTCCGTGAAGGATCTCGCCCGGTGGGTTACCGTAAAGGCGGAAACTTGCCCTGGTTCAACCTGTCTTTACAAAAGGCTAGTTGGATATTTTCGCCAACGGTACCCAGGGGTACCCGGACTCCTCGACTACGCGCGGAATGACAGGTTTGAATATTGCCTTTCCAGGCAGACGGATAAAGTTCCAGAGCTTGCTTAACGCAGCACTGAGCCGGAGCAAAGAATCTCGGCCGTGTGGGCTACCGTTAAGGCAAATACTTTCGCCGGGTCAACCCTGCATTCAACTTATAGGCCAGGCTTACGCAGTAAGCCGGTCCCGTTAAAAAGTTGCCTGCCCCCCGGCTATCTCCACAAACCGGACAGGATAACAAAGTCTGACCCCTAAAGGTTAACTTTGTTATCCTGCTCCGGACAAGAGCTAATTAATCCCCAGGTCTTAGAACTCGCCCAGCACCTGGTCCAGAATGTCAATCGCTTCATCCACATGCGCTTCGTTGATGATGAGCGGAGGCATAAAGCGCAAGGTGGTCGGGCTGACCATATTGATCAACAGGCCTTCCTCGTGGCAGCGGCTGACGACCTCACCGCCAATTTCATCGCGCAGGTCAATCGCCCGCAACAGGCCCAGGCCCCGTTCCGCCGTAACAACCGCATGCTTGCCCATCAGCTCGCGCAGCCGGCTGCCCAGGTACTCGCCCATACGGGCGGCATGACCGCTCAGGTCGTTATTCAAAATCTCATTAATGACGGCGATACCGGCGGCGCAGGCAACCGGGTTACCCCCGAAAGTCGAGCCGTGATCGCCCGGCTCAAAGACCGCCGCGTGTTGCTTGGCAAGGAAGCCGCCGATAGGCATGCCGCCGCCGAGTCCCTTGGCGATAGTCATAACGTCCGGCTCAACCCCGTAAGTCTCGTAGGCAAAGAGTTTGCCGCTCCGGCCAATCCCGGTCTGTACCTCATCGAAAATCAAGAGCAGTTTTTCTTCATCGCACCAGCGGCGCAGTTCTTCGAGGTATTGCTGGGTAGCCGGGTTGACACCGCCTTCACCCTGGACCGGCTCAATTAAAACGGCGACGGTTTCGGAATTAGTCGCGGCTTTAATCGCTTCAATGTCGTTATAAGGCACATTGATGAACCCGGCCGGGAGCGGCTTGTAAGGCTCCTGGTAATGCGGCTTGCCGGTAGCAGCGACCATTGCCAGGGTCCGGCCATGAAACCCTTTAAGGGTACTGATAACGGTATAAGCGCCGCCTTTGTGGACTTTACCCCATTTGCGGGCCAGTTTAACCGCCCCTTCGTTCGCTTCCGCCCCGCTATTGCCAAAAAAGGCTTTATCGAATACCGAATTTTCAATCAGCAGCTTAGCTAATTCGATTTGGGGTATAGTATAATACTGGTTAGAAGTATGAATTAAGGTGGCTGCTTGTTGCTGGATGGCCGAAACTACCGCAGGGTGGCAGTGTCCCAGGGCATTAACTGCCCAACCGGCCATAAAATCCAGGTACTCTCGCCCGGCGTCGTCCCACAGACGAACACCTTCACCACGCACCATTACTGGTTGAGGGCGCTTGATGTTGAACATCAAGTATTTCTTTTCTAGTTCCGGCCAGTTTGCAGTAATCACGCACCAATCCTCCTTATCAAGTAATGTCATACCAGGAACAATGAAACAAAAATGGCAGTCTCCGGGTCTATTAATATGTAGAAACTTGAAAATACACCGGCAGGCCCACTCCAGTTCGGGTTCATTGTATAACTTTTGACTAAAACGGTCAACGAATAAGCCTAGCAGGGCGGTCGAAAAAGAGGTTACAAATGTTTTGTCCCAGTTGCGGCACTCAAAACGAGCGCGGCGTTGAAAAATGTACAAATTGCGGGAAATTGCTCCCTCAACTCTCACCCGGTGGAGACCTGATAGCACCGCCGTCCCCCGGTGCTGCACCGGAAACTCCGGCGGCACCGGACCTCAATATGCCGGGTTCGCCTGGCCCTAAAGCCGGGCAGCCAGGCAGCCAGTATGCCTTTGGCTATAACCAGCCGGACCAACCGGGGACCAATTACCAACCAGGCCCTTATTACAACCCGGCGTACCCACCTTACACCAGCCAACCGGGGAATGCGCCTTACTATAATTACAGCCTGCCGGTTGACCATGTGGGCGTTGCCCCTGCCGAAGTAGGCTTCTGGCCCCGGCTGGGCGCGTATGTTATAGACAATATTATTCTGAGCCTGGTCACCGGCCTTATATTCGGTATTCCGGTCGTGGCCTATTTAATAAATTTTATCGCACGGCATCAAAATGAAATTTTTCCGGTCTGTGATACCAGGGCTTACAATTACGACAACAGAGCCTGTAACGCTTTGCTGGAGCAAATCCTGATTCAATCCAACGAATTAAGCGGCTTTCTGGGGCTGATACTGGGGCTGGGATTGGTGGTAACACTGATTACCGTCCTTTACTATACAATCCTGACCGCGCGCGGCGCGACAATCGGCAAAAAGGTTTTTGGTATGAAGGTCGTCCGGGAAGATGGCGCACCTATTGGTTTCTGGCGGTCGCTTTTACGGCACACCGTCGGGTACTTTGTCAGCGCCTTTTTCTTCGGACTGGGCTTTATCTGGATTGGGTTTGATCCACACAAACAGGGCTGGCACGATAAAATTGCCAGTACCTACGTTGTAAGGGCCAGACCTTAACCGGTTACAGGGAGTATCTAAAACTAGAAAGGGGTGGCGGGGGAGTTATTACAGAGTGCAAAATTCAAAGCTAGCACACGGAATGAATTGTTGCAAAATAGCCTGAATAAAATAACCCGTTACCTCATTTTAACTTTTTACTAATAATTAAGGTACTAAGTAAAACCAGTATTAAAGTTTAATTTACGAGAGGCGTAGAAAAATGTATAATTATACACCTAACAACCCAATCGACCAGCAGTACCAGAACGCCTACCGGCAAGCGGAGCGAAGGGTTAAAGCTAAACTGGGGTTCTACTGGCATCTGGCATCCTACGTTCTGGTCAATGGCCTGCTAATTATGATTTATCTGGTAACGGGGCCAATTCCGAACTTCTATTCCTACCCATGGTTTGTCTGGCCGATGTTTGGCTGGGGTATCGGGTTACTATTTCATTTTTTAGGCATTTTTGTTTTCAGTAATAGCTCAAATGAAGACAATCGCCGGAGAATGATTGAAGAGGAAATGCGCCGGATGGGTGCTTATCCCCCGGCGGGGAATTATACGAGCAACATGCCAGCGGCCGGAGCAAATTACCAATCACCGGCAAGTGGGGCAACCGGGCCTTTTGATAAAAATCTGCCGCCCGATATAAAATAATAAGGTTTTCCTTTCAAATACCATCTTAACCAAACCGGGGAAACCTTTAGAAACGTTTTGCAAAAGGAGTATGGTTAAAAGATGGTCGTCCCTGAGATTAGCCGTCCAGTTGCATTCAATGACAATATTCCCAATATTCTAGTCGTAGATGACCGGCGTGACATTATAAATGTCATCCAGATTGCCCTGGAAGAACAGCCGGTCAACTTTTATTCAGCCGGTGACGGTCGAGCCGCTATGCGCGAACTGGAAACGCGGCCGTTCGACTTGCTGCTTTTAGATGCTAAAATGCCTGGCTTGAGCGGCTTTGAAGTCTGCCGTATGGTCAAAAATCATCCCCTGTGGCACTCCACCAAAATCATAATGATCAGCGCCAGCAACGTACCGGACGACAAAATCCGGGCTTTTGACGTAGGTGCCGATGATTATGTAACCAAGCCCTTCCGGGTCCAGGAGCTTAAAGCCCGGGTCCAGGTGATGCTCAACCTGCGAACCGCCGAGAGGGCGCTAACCCAGCGCAACGATCAATTATTGGAATTAATCCGGGTCTCCGAGCGGTTGAACCGCCAGTTAAACCTGGATGATACTGCCAAGGAAGTAGTTAAATCGGCTACCCGCCTGACCCGGGCCGATAGGGCCTACCTGCCTTTGTGGGACCCGGTCCATCACATCCATTACTTTGTCGCCGCCGAAAACCCGGTGGAAGGTCTGGATGTAGTCTTGAACTCAGTTATGCCCGCCGGGCGCGGCCTTGCGGCACTGGTCCAGGAAAGAGGCCAAATGGTAATCGTGCCTGATTACCAGACCTTTGCCGGGAACGTGCCAAATTTACTGGTGGATAGTTATGAAACCGCTGGCGTGCCTCTACGTATCGGCGACCGCCATATCGGAGTGCTGGTAGTAACCCTTGCCGACCCGGAGCGCCATTTCGCCACGGCCGACCTGGATATCCTGGCTACCCTGGCTAATCAGGCAGCTATCGCTATTGATAACGCCCAACTCTATACCGACCTGGCCCGCGAAAGTGAAAAGTACCGCCTGATTGCTGAAAAGGCCAGCGACCTGATTATCAGCCTGGATGCCAACGGCAGCCTTACTTATGTCAACGAGCGCTTAAAGGCAATCCTGGGTTATGAACCGGAAGAAATCCTGGGCAAAAAGCTCGAAAACTTCCTGGCCCAGGAAGGCCAGGCCACTTTAAACCAACTGATCCTGGATTTAATGCGCCAATCGACCGATTTCCCGTCGGGCGTCTACGATACCCAGCAACGCGAGCTGCTGGCGGTATCTAAAGAAGGCGTACCGGTCAACCTGGAGTTTAATTTTGGCCTCTTTTACCAGCCTGGCTCCCAGGGCAAAATCGCCGGTATCCAGGCGATTGGCCGCGACGTAACGGCCCGCAAGCGCAGCGAAGAAAACGAACGCATGCGAATGATCGGCCAGATTGCCAGCGGTGTGGCCCACGACCTGAATAACGTCCTCGCGAATGTCCTGGGGCATGCCCAGTTACTTAAAATCGAGGTTGAAGACCCCGAAATTATCGATACGATTCAGATTATCGAACAGTCAGCCCTGGACGGGGCCGAAACGGTCCGTCGTATCCAGGAATTCACCGTCCAGCGCATGCAGCAGAACCTGGATATTGTAGACTTGAACGCGGTAGTCCAGAGCACCATTGACCTGAGCCGCCCGCGCTGGCGGGACGATGCCCAGCAACACGGTATGCGAGTGGAAGTGAACCGCAATTTAGGAGACATTCCGCCGGTGCAGGGTAAAGCCGCCGAATTGCGTGAAGTGCTGGTCAACCTGGTTAACAACGCGATAGACGCCATGCCTGCTGAGGGTGGCAATATCACCTTCCGGACCTACCTGGAAACCCCCGAAACGGCCTGCCTGGAGGTCCGCGATACCGGCAAAGGCATGGACGCCGAAGTAAAACGGCATATTTTCGAGCCTTTTTATACCACTAAAGGTGTCGGCGGAACCGGCCTGGGTTTATCAGTGGCGTACAGTATTATCGCGCGCTTTGGCGGAAGAATTTCAGTGGATTCAAGCCCGGGGCAGGGCACTACCTTTTATATTCGCCTGCCGGTATCCGGACCAAACGAAGCGGAAGTTATCCGGCCGCAAAAAAGCGGCAAATCGCACCAGCTTACAAAACGCTTTAACGGGCGCATCCTGGCGGTTGATGATGAATCAAACTTGCGAAATGTCCTGCACAAAGCCCTTTCCATCGCCGGATTCGAGGTAGATGTGGCCGATGGCGGGATTGAAGCCCTGGAAAGGCTGCAGGCTGCCGCCGACCGGCCGGGCCAGGCCGAAAAACCTTACGACCTGGTCCTGAGTGACCTGGGCATGCCCGGCATGAGCGGTTGGGAGGTAGCCGCCGAGCTGAACCGGCGCTGGCCGCTAATCCCGCTGGTCCTGGTGACCGGTTGGGGCGACCATATCGACCCGGTTAAACTTGCCAACCACCGGATTGCCAGCACAATTGCCAAACCGTTTAACATTCACGACCTGGTTACCCTGGCCGGTAAACTTATCGAAGGCAAAAAGACCGGTTAAACTACCTGTTACTTGTGTGTGCTGATAGCCTCGGTCCACTGGGCGATTTCCTCTTCATTCATGTGGCCGGTCGGCGGCAAGCGGCCGTCTTTGTAACCCCAATCGTGGGTATCGACCAGGTACTGTTCGCGGCTAACCAGCGTACCCTGGCAGACCTTTTCAGCCCTGGCAGGGGCCGGTTGGGACCTCCGTAATTTCTCCATCAGATAGTCCATAACCCTGGCCGGAATTTTATTGGTCAGTTCCGGGTAAATAAAGCCAAACAAAACCAGGTGACTTAATAGTACCCGCCACTGCTCATCAAATCGCGCCAGCAAGCGCGTCCAATTGATTTTTTCAGCGCAAGCCCTAAGCAGGTGCGCAATATCCGCCCCATCATAGCGCTCGCGTTCCATAATAAAAGCTTTGGACCAGATTATTTCTTCGGGCGGCAAGATCTTAACCGGCTGTTCCAGGACGGTTTCATCTACCGCGTATTCAAACCAGGCATTATCAACTCTGGCAATGCCGTTACCTGAGCAGAAAATCAGGTCTATAAAGTACTCGCCCTGGGGATGATAAGCTTTAGCCAGCCAGTGCGGGAAAGTCAGTTCCGTCCGGTAACCGGCCTGTTCCAGGGTCTGACGGGCCTGGGGTAAATCCTCAAATTTTAGAAAAATATCAAAGTCCTTGGTATGCCGCACAATACCAGTATACCGGCTGAAGGCAAAAGCACCACCAACCAGAAAAGGTACCTTTCCCCTTTCCAGGGCCTCCATGGCCGAGCAATAAAATAGGCGGGCTTCTTTGTCCAAAATCGTTTCATCTAATTCGGTTTCATGTGAGTTGGTAAGGGGCATCATTACCTCCTGTCTCCTTAACTTACTTACCTGGTTTAATAATGTCCGGCTTTCCCCTAAAAACCCGGTTTAGAACAAAGAAGCACAAGCTGTGCCATCTGGGTTTAGCTTTTCTAAAGGCCCAATTAGCCCTTCAAAAGGCGTAAGACCGGTGAGGCTATTTCTGAGACAATTATCAGGAGATTCTCAGAATTCTCTAAGATTAAGCTGGTAAACTATAATAGGTGGGCCTGGGCGGTAGACCCGGGCAAATCCAACAAGCATCTGGCAGGGCTGAATTTAGTTTAAGAAATATAAGACCGGAAAATGAATAACCTTAAAGACATCAATCCCGCCTCACCTAAAGAAACGCGGCCGCGAGTTCTAATTATCGAAGACGAACCGGGAATGGTCGATTTTATCGAAATGGGTTTAAGCTACGAGGGCTTTGAGGCTACCAGCGTAAATAACGGGTTGGAGGGCCTGGAAATGGCCCTTAGCCAGCCGGTCGATTTAATCTTACTGGATTTGATGCTGCCGCTACTGGATGGGATTGAAGTCTGTCGGAAGGTCCGCCAGGTATCGCCCGTACCGATTATTATCCTTACCGCCCGTGACGAACTGGACGACCGGGTGCTGGGCCTGGACGCCGGGGCCGATGATTACATCACCAAACCTTTTCAATTCAAGGAACTGGTCGCCCGGATGCGGGCGGTCTTGCGGCGCCAGACCCTGCTCAATCCCAAACCGGGTGCAAACCCGGCCCTGAATGAGGGAGCAAATGCCCCCGGTGTCCTGACGGTGGCCGACCTTAAGCTGGATGTAAACACGCGGGAATTCCTGCGGGGCAGCCGGTCAATCGAACTAAGCATGCGCGAGTTTGAATTGCTGGAACTCTTTATGCGCCATCCAAACCAGGTGCTCAAACGCCAGACCATCCTGGACCGGGTCTGGGGTTTTGACTTTATAGGCGACGCCAATATTATTGAGGTGTACGTGCGCTACCTGCGCAATAAAATAGGCGAACCAAATTTGATTCAAACGGTCCGGGGAGTGGGCTATGTCCTGCGCAACCAGCCCCGGCCTAAAGAACGTGAGGAAAACGGGGGTGACTAGACTAGGGCGCCTGTTGGGCCGGTTTAACAGTTTACGCTGGCGGATGACCTTTTATTACGGCGGCTTGCTGAGCTTGCTGTTGTTAAGCCTGGGCATGTTCGTCTATATCCAGCTGGATCACTTTTTGACCCAATCGCTCAAGGACCGGCTGGAAAACCGGGCGGCGGCTTTGCTGGTTAACCCACTCGTCACCAACGGCGGCCCCAGGGAACGCGGTAACCTGGACCAGAATGCCATCCAGCGCCTGACCGATGTAGTCTACCGCAATACCGCCAGTGATATTACGCCCCAGTTGTTGAACCCCGGCGGCAACCCGGTCGCACCGCCCCAGGATTTGCTGCAAAGCGCCGGAACCCTGCCTGTTCCGGAGGCGGCCCTTTTGCAGCAGGTCCAGCAAGCTGAAGTTTTTTATACCATCCGCCTGAACGACAATAACCAGCAAGTCTTGCTCACCCCGGTGTATAGTAATAACCCGGCCGCCCTGAACGATAACCGGCCGGGCGGCCGGAACCGTCTGCTCGGTTATTTAATGCTGGCGACCCCTTTAGCCGAGGTCGAGGAAGTCCTGAACCAGTTGCGCTTCCTGCTGGTAGTGGGCGTCCTGGTTACGCTGGCCCTGGTCTATGCCCTGGGTTTACCGCTGGCCCGGTTAAGTTTGAAACCGCTAAAGCGCATGGCCCGGACCGCGACCGGGATTGGACAGGGTGAGTGGAGCCAGCGGGTCGCCCAGGTCCCCGGCGAAGACGAAGTCAGCCAGTTGGCCCAGGCCTTTAATAAGATGCTCGACCAGATTGAGGCGGCGTTCGCGGCCCAAAAGCAGAGCGAAAACCAGACTCGTCAGTTTGTCGCCGACGCCTCCCACGAATTGCGCTCGCCGCTGACGGTGCTTGGCGGCTACCTGGATGTGCTTTTGATGGGCGCCAAGGACAACCCGGAACAGACCGAGCGGATTTTGCGCTCAATGCGCCAGGAGGTTGGCCGCCTGAGCCGGATGGTAGTCGATTTGCTAATGCTAACCAGGCTTGATGCGCGCGGCCCGTCCAGCCTGAAACTGGCTCCGCTGGACCTGGCGGCGGTCGCCCGGCAGGCCATCGGCAATATGGATGTGCTGGCCGGTGGGCGACAGATAATCCTGAAAGAAGAGCCGCTTGATGGGAAAGCCGGGCCGCTAAGAATACTGGGCGATGGCGACCACCTTTACCGGGTGCTGGCTAACCTGCTGGATAACGCCCTGCGCTACACCGGGCCGCAAGGCCACATTATCATCAGCCTGACGAGCGAGAAAGCGGCCGGGCGGTCCGGCCAGCCAGGTTGGGCGGTCCTGCGGGTGCAAGATAATGGCAGCGGCATTGACCCGAACCAATTGCCGCATATCTTTGACCGTTTTTACCGGCCCGACCAGTCGCGCAACCGGCAGACCGGCAACGCGGGCCTGGGCCTGGCAATTGTTAAAACAATTGTCGAAGCTCACGGCGGTACGGTGGAGGTAGCCAGCGGGACCGGGCAGGGCACCTGCTTTACTATCTACCTGCCGCTTATAGCCGAAATAACCTTACCGGCCAAACCCCGGCCAACCGGAATTTTAAGCCTTGAAAGCAAGGCAATAGAAAACTAGTTTTTGAAATTTACAAAGGACCAAATGCGGATGGGTACTTCAGAAAACGGCAACCAGGCCCGGAAAATTAAAATCATGCTGGTCGAGGATGAGCAGCCCATCGTGGACTTTTTGACCTTAGGGTTGAATTACGAGGGTTTTGAAGTCCAGAGCTGCCTGGACGGTGGGCTGGCGCTGGGCCTGGCCGCCGATTTTAAGCCCGACCTGGTAGTGCTGGATTTAATGCTGCCGGGTATGGACGGCCTGGAGATTGCCCGGCGCTTGCGGGCCGGTAGCGACCTGGGAATTATCATTCTGACCGCCCGCGAAGACTCGCAAACTACCGTGAAGGGCTTGAACCTGGGCGCGGACGATTATGTGATTAAACCGTTTGACTTTCCGGTGCTGGTGGCCCGTATCCGCTCGGTCCTGCGGCGCAAGGGCCAGCTCCAGGAAGATACGCTCACGGTCGGTGATGTTACTCTGAACCGGAACTCGCACGAAGTCCGGCGAGGCGACCAGCCGGTCGAGCTTACCAACAAAGAATTTGAACTGCTGGAAATGCTAATGGACCACCCGCGCCAGGTCTTTAGCCGGGAAACCATTCTAAACCGGGTCTGGGGTTACGATTTCGCCGGAAACACCAATGTGGTGGATGTCTATATCAGTTATCTCCGGGATAAACTTGAAGGGAAAGATGAAAGTTCCCGGTTGATCCATACCGTCCGGGGAGTGGGCTATACTTTCAGGCCAAACTAAAAAAAGGTTCAGCATGGCAAAGCCGTTACAAGCTAATGATTTAAGACCACCGTCCCCCTCGGATAGCCGGTTTAACCGGTGGTATCGCCCCCGGCGTTCGGTCAGGGGCCGCCTGACTTTGCTGAACCTGGCTTTGTTGAGCCTGTTATTTATCGTGCTCTGCCTGGCCCAGTACTTTCTACTGGCGAATTTTCTGAAAACCACTTTAATTACTTCGCTCCAGGCAGAAGCCAAGCCACTTATCGAACAGCGGTTGGGCGGGCCGGGCGGGCGCGACAATGGCCCACTTGACCTTAACGGGCCGCAACGCCTGGTATCCTTACTGGTCAGCCGGACCACCCTGGCCGTGGTAGTTGACGGCAGCGGCCGGGTAATTAAACCGGCCTCAAGCACGACTGTGCAACCTGCCGCCGGGGAAACAACCGTAGGCCAGCCCATAGACCTTGCCACCCTGGAACCGGCCTTCAACCAGCTTGGCAGTCCGCCGCCAGACCTGCTGCAAAGGGCCCTCAAAGGCGAAACCGGGCTAAATTACTCTACAAAGCTGGACGGTTGGACCGACGCGGTAGTGGTCCTCATACCCTTCACTCAGAATACCCAACCAGCGGCCAGGGGGTCGGACCGGGCCCAACCGGGCGCTCGCAATAATACGCCGCTGGTCCTGGTAATGGCCGGTTCCAACGCGGCCAATGTCACTACCCTGGCCGATTTATTACTGATTAACGCCGGGGCCTTTGTAGTGTTGTTGCTGGTCATTGGCCTGGTGTCGCCGCTGGTGGCCGGGAGCTCGCTGCGCCCGTTACGGCGAATGATAAAGACCACCCAGGAAATCGCCGGGGGCGACCTCAGCCGCCGGGTCAAGCTTGAGTCGGACCGGGATGAGGTGGGCCAACTGGCGGTTTCGTTTAACCGCATGGTGGACCAACTGGAAAAGCAGTTCAAAATGCAGCGCCAGTTAGTGGCGGATGCCAGCCACGAACTGCGCACCCCTCTGACCGCGATTAAAGGCTCGCTAGAAGTGATGCTGCTGGGCGGGACGGCCAGTAATCCCGAAGCGGCTAACCGGCTCTTGAAAACCATGCACCGCGAAAGTGCCCGGCTGACCCAACTGGTCAACGATTTACTGACCTTGAGCAAGCTCGACCAGGGCGAAACAACTTATTTGCAACCTCTGAACCTGTTAAACCTGGTGCAAGAAGTAAAAGCCAGCATTGAGCTATTCATCCAGCAGGGTGAGAAAGCTATCAATCTGACAATTGAAGGCTTTGAAGGGCCGGGTGACGCGCCGGTAAGAGTTTTCGGCTCCCCGGAACGGCTGAAACAGGTCTTATATAACCTGCTGGATAATGCCGTTAAATTCTCACCACCAGACACAACCGTTACCCTGGAATTGAGCCGGGCAACTTTGCTGCCACCAGGCCAGGGTCTGCGTCCGCTAGCCGTGCCTGATAACCGCCCGGAAATACCGCCTGGTGAGCAGATTTACTACCGCCTGGCCGTCAGGGACCAGGGGCCGGGCATTGCGCCGGAAGACCTGCCGCGCATTTTTGACCGGTTCTACCGGGGCGATGCTTCGCGCTCGCGCAGGAATGGCGGCAGCGGGTTGGGCCTGGCGATTGCCCAGGCGCTGCTGGAAACCCAGGGCGGGTTTTTAGAGGTGGAAAGCCGCCTGGGCCAGGGCACAGTCTTCTATGTCTACTTACCGGCCTATACGGGTGGGCCGCATGAAACTCCTCAAACCGAGAAAGTCGTTTCTTCCAACAATATTACTGGGCTTTAGCCTTTATCGGAGTATAAATTTCGGGTAAAACTGGCCTGATTCTTGCCTGGAGTGGCTTAGTAATTAGTTACCGCTACTAACATTCAGGAGATAAGAAAGGTAATCAGCTAATGCCTCAATCAATGTTAATAATCGTGTCCGGTCCGCCCAGTTCCGGCAAGACCAGTATCGGAAGACACATTGCCCAGGAATTAGGACTGCCTTTTGTATTTAAAGACGGCATCAAGGAAATGCTGTTTGATACCCTCGGCTGGTCGGACAAGGAATGGACCGAACAGCTCAACCTGGCGACCTATGCCATCCTCTTTCACTTTATCCAGGCCCAACTGGAAGCGAATCTCTCGTTTGTGGTGGAAAGCGACTTTAAGCCGGACGAGCATACCGCTAAATTCAAGGAGCTGAAAAAGAAATTCAAGTTTAAGCCGGTCCAGGTGCAGTGCCAGGCCAGCGATGAAATCTTGCTAAAACGCTTCGTAGATAGGGCCGACTCGGATGACCGCCACCCCGGCCACATGGACCAGGCCAACCTGGAGGACTTTAAAAAGTCCCTTAAGGAAAATACCTACGAACGGCTGGAGATTGGCGGCGAAAACGTGGTGGTAAACACAGACGATTTTGATGCAATCGACTACCCGGCCCTGGTCAAGGCAATCAAAGCCGAACTCAAAGATTAATCCTCAATTACGTCCCTCAAATTTTACCGCAAAACCTATCTGGGCTTATACTTGTCCGGAGAAATTTTTAGTGCTAATAATCGGACAGGAGCGGATACCAGTTGAGCCAGAAACCAGAAAATGTTTTCGTCGGTACCTATTTCGAACCCACCGAGATTGACCGGATACGCGATGAGGTAACCAAACGCGGCCTTAACCTTATTTATCACGGCGAATGGTTGGAACCCGCCAGCTTTCCAGCCGAACACAACCATAGTATCAACCTGACTCCTGAACAATGGGCGGTCTGGCTGGAAAGCATGAAGCAGGCCGACATTATGTTTGATTTCGAAACGGAAACCTTGCCCCGCTGGCGCTCCGAAAATCTTTTGCCGCGCCTGCAGTGGATCCAGGCGACCAGCGCCGGGGTCGGCCAGGCCATCGCCCGTTCCGGCCTGACCGAAACCGACGTTATCGTGACGACCGCCAGTGGTGTCCATGCCCAGCCCCTGGCCGAATTTGTGATGCTTGGCCTGTTGATGTGGAGCAAAAACTATCCGATGATAGCCAGCCAGCAACAGGAAAAGGTCTGGCGGAAGTACGCGACGGACGAACTGGCCGGAAAAACCCTGACGATCATAGGGCCGGGCAGAATTGGCCGCAGGGTCGCGGAACTGGCAAAGGCTTTCGGAATGCGGGTGCTGGCCGGACCCAGCCGCCTGGAAGGCAAGACCCCGGCCGACTATAACGCCGACGAGTTATTCAGTGTCGAGAAACCAGCGTTATTGGAAACCCTGGCCCGGACCGATGCCCTGGTGCTGGCGATGCCCCACACTTCCGAAACGGAAGGCATGATCGGCGCGGCCGAATTTGCTGCCCTCAAGCCGGGAGCATACTTTGTAAATATCGCCAGGGGCAAAGTGATTGATGAACCGGCCTTAATCCAGGCCCTGCGGTCCGGCCACCTGAGCGGCGCGGCCCTGGACGTGTTCGATACCGAACCGCTGCCGCCGGAAAGCCCGTTCTGGGAAATGCCCAACGTAGTGGTTACGCCCCACTCGGCCAGCACCGTTTACGCCGAAAACAGCCGGATTATCGACCTCTTTCTAGAAAACCTTGACCTTTTCCTGGCCGGTAAAACAGGCAAGATGCGGAACGTGCTGGATAAAAAACGGCTCTATTAACCTTTTCGACTTTGCCACATTTGCTGAATGCCAGGTAAGATAAAAACTTCCCTGGCATTTTCCCTTCTCAGGTTAATTTGCTCCTTTTCCTGTATATCTATCAGTAAAGGCCACCTACCTACCCACCATCTCTTTCCCACCAACTTTCTCAGCCGAGTACTTTGTAAAGCAAAATCTGACATACTTCTGATTTACTAAAATGGGTAACCATATTGAATTGTCATTCCGAACGTAATCGAGAAATCCGGGTACCCATTGGGTGTCGTTGGCGAATAGCAACATGTAGGGGGAACGATTCAAGGCTAAACCTGGGCAGGCCAAGTGTCCTTGGGTAACTACCGTAGCGGAAAATGCCGGAACCCGCTGCCCGCATACCGGCTAAAATCAGTACAGGTTGTTACAGCGGGTTCCAGGATGACATTTTGTTGTTTCGGAGAAAGCCTGTTAAGGCGTGAACCTGGTTTAATACCGGTCTAGCTCAGGCTCTGCTGCAATAATTGTTGAGCAGCTGCGTTCAGGTCCACCTCGCGGTTTTCGAGCCGGGCAATCAAATCGGCCATGCCGCCCGGTTGATGCTCGCTCCGTAAAACCCGCCGGGAGATTTCTTCACGGACCCGCGAGAGCAATTCATCCCGCAGCCGGGCCTTTTCACGCTGTAGGTACTCGCCGCTGGCCTTAAGGTATACCAGGTGCTGATCAATTTTCTCGGCCAGGTCCGTGATACCCAGGCTCTGGGCCGCCACGGTTTTGAGAATAGGCACCCGCCAGGGCTTTTTAGGGGCCAGGCCCAACATTGCCTGCAGGTGGAGGTTTAGCTTTTCCACTCCATCACGGTCAGCCTTGTTAATCACCAGCAGGTCGGCAATTTCCAGCACCCCGGCCTTGATTGCCTGGATATCGTCACCCATGCCGGGAACTTCCACCAGGATAGTCGTATGGGCGGCTTTTGCGACATCCACCTCGTCCTGGCCCACACCGACCGTTTCCACAATTACAATCTCTTTACCGCAGGCATCCAGCACCCGTACCACATCGTTGGTCATGGCCGAAAGGCCGCCAAGCTGCCCGCGAGTAGCCATGCTGCGAATGAAAACGCCCTGGTCCTGGTAGTTTTCCAGCATCCGAATCCGGTCACCCAGGACCGCGCCGCCGGTCAGGGTGCTGGTCGGGTCCACCGCCACCACACCGACCGATTTCCCCTGGCGGCGGTATTCCTTTATCAATTCGTTGGTGAGAGTACTTTTACCACTGCCTGGGGAACCGGTAATCCCGATGACATGGGCCCGGCCGGTATGCGGAATCAGCTCATGCATCAGGGCGGGAGCTTCGGGGGCCCGGTTTTCCATCAGGGTGATAAGACGCGCGATTGCCCGGCGTTCCCCGGACAACCCGCGCCGGGCCAGATCCAGCAAAGCAGGATTAGTTTGAGGAGAAGCCATCGGTTCTACTGCCCTTTGTCCTCTCCATCAACCCAGGTTTCCGCACCGGCGGTCCCGCCCAAACTGTCCAGCCCGGCGGAATTTCTGACACTCTTGCGAATATACCTGGCGGTGTCTTCGAGGGTCGTGCCAGGGCCAAAGACGGCCCCGATGCCGAGGGCTTTAATCTGCGGCTCTTCTTCGGGCGGGATAATCCCTCCGGCGAAAACCAACACATCTTCCATGTGGTTTTCTTTTAAAAGCTTCATAATCCGGGGGAACAGGACATTATGCGCGCCGCTTAGAATACTAAGCCCGATGGCATCCACGTCTTCTTGCAGGGCGGCTTCTACGATCATTTCGGGCGTCTGGTGCAGACCGGTATAAATAACTTCCATACCGGCGTCACGCAGGCCGCGCGTAACAACTTTCGCGCCCCGGTCGTGACCGTCCAGGCCGGGTTTAGCTATAAGGACCCGGATACGCCGTTGCTGGTTGTCCTGGGAAATTGGTTGGGAAGCAGGGTTTGCCTGGGTTTGATCTTCACCGCCTGCAGTCGCCGCTGATTGCTGGCTCATTTCATCCATCCTTTGCTTAAAAAGTGTAAATTAGTTGTCTTAATCAGAATCATCATCGTCGTAGCCTTCCCCGGCATCGCCATAGCGTGAATAGAGACGAGTAATCGCGTCATCCAGCACAGGCGCTTTATCAGGGTGGGCTAACAGCGCTTTTTGTACATCTACAAGGTGATCTTCGATCTGGCGTCCGTTAGGGTCAAGGTCGAAAGCTTCGAGGTAAGCCGACCAGCCTTCCGACTCACGGCCCTGTAGCAACCGCACCAGGCCCAGGTTGTAATAGGCCCGGTCGCTGCCAAAGTCACCGGCCAGGGTAAATGTCGCGGCCGCATCGTCCAGCTGCCCGGTCAGGTACTGGACAAAGCCCAGGTTATTCAGGGCCAGGGGATTGCTTTTATCCAGCTCGACCGCTTTAGCAAAGTCCTTGACACACTCTTCGAACTGCTCCTGGGCGTAATGCGCATAACCCAGGTAAAGGAAGCCGGAGGGATCTTCCGGGTCCAGAATGACCGCCTTGCGCAAGAAGGTTTCGGCCTCCTGGGGTTTATCCATTGCCATCAAGACCTGACCCAGAGCCACATGGGCTTTGAAGTGTTCGGGAGCTTCCTCGATTACATCCAGGTAGAGCTGGGCCGCCCCTTCCAGGTCGTTGGTAGCCTGGAGCATGCGGGCCTGAGTAAAAGTCTTTTCCGGCCCGGTCATTGACCCGGTCAGTAATTGCTGGACCTGAGCGAACAAAGGGTTAGAGGTTAGCGAATTATAAAGCTGGTCCTGCGAAAACTGGCCCGGCTCTACCTCTTCTTCTTCTTCTTCGTCCTTGTCATCGTCGTAGGCATCATCCTCAGATTCGTCATCTTCGAACTCATCATCCTCGAACTCGTCATCTTCGAACTCATCCTCTTCGTCCTCAAGGTCGTCCTCGTCCTCGTCCTCAAGGTCGTCTTCATCGTCAGTATCTAACAGGTCAGCTTCGGAATATTCTTCATCATCGTCATCCGGCTCGTCTTCTTCCCAGGCCAGACCAGCCTCGCCCTTACGGTCTTTGAGCTGGAAGTACTCGTCATCCCGGGCTTTTTCATCCAGGTCAGAGGCGTCTTCGAAATCTTCATAACGGCCCAGGACCGGTTTTGCTTCAGGTTGAACTGGTGTATTGGCCGGAGAAGGCTGGCTGGGGTCGGACTCAGGCGATGGTTTTTGAAATTTATCGGACATAAAACCTCTTATTTTCAGGTTAACTAACTGGAAAAACTTGTGCTGCCAGGATGGAACAGAGCGCCGACCGAAGCCCCGGCATGTATGCGCATTATACACTCTCCCAACAAGCGCGAAACAGTCAATACCTTAATATTGGGCAGTTCTTTAGCGGGAGTCAGCGGAACGGTGTCGGTCAGGACCAATTCTTTAATCGGGCTACTCTTGAGTCGTTCGATGGCCGGGCCGCTGAGAATGCCGTGAATACAGGCCGCATAAATTTCAGTGGCGCCATCTTCCTTGACGCGTTCGGCCGCCTGAACCATTGACCCGCCGGTATCAATTTCATCATCAATCAGGACCACCTGGTGGCCTTTGACCGAACCGATCAGGTTCAGGACCGAGCTGCGGTCGTTGTTGCCCTGGCGGCGTTTTTCGATCAGGGCCAGCGGGCAGTTGAGCAGTTCGGCGAAGTTGCGGGCCCGCTTGGCGTTACCGAGGTCGGTGGAAACCACCACCGGGTTGGTCAATTGCTTGGCATTGAAATAATCGGCCAGGATGTGGACCGCGCTTAAATGGTCGACCGGTATATTGAAAAAGCCTTCTATTTGACCGGCATGGAGGTCTACAGTCAGCACCCGGTTAGCCCCGGCTACAGTAATCATGTCGGCCAGCAGGCGCGAAGTGATGGGCACGCGAGGCTGGTCCTTCTTATCGGTCCGGCCGTAAGCGAAATAAGGCAAGACCGCTGTAATGCGACCGGCACTGGCCCGCTTGAGCGCGTCAATCATTATAAGGAGTTCCATGATCGAGCGGTTGACCGGTGAGGAAAGCGACTGAATTACAAAGACATCATTCTCGCGGACGCTTTCGTTAATCTTGCAAAAAATATTTTCATTCGAAAACTCGAAAATCTCAGCCCGCCCCAAAGGTAAGTTGATATATTTGCAAATTTCTTTAGCCAGTTCAGGGTTGGAATTTGCGGTAAAAATATTGATTTCATTATAGAAACCGGCCATTATATTCTCCGTGCTAGTTTAGCCATTACACCTTCTATAAAAGCGTTGAACGTTTGAGATTGAACGCAGAACGATTGAGTGAGGTGAAAGTCTAAAAAATGAATTATAAATTGATTAAGCTACTGTAAGCAGTCCTTTTGCAGCTAATAAGGTCAGGATTTGAGCATGAATCTCTTCGCGAGGGCGTAAATTGCCGGTTTCATCGCACACATCTAACCGCTGCCAGTTAGCTTCGTGTTCGCACAGCCACAGGTATTGTTCCGAGACGACCTGCAAAAAATGCTGGTTGCGCTCATGAATATCGTGGCTGGACCCGGTATAAACCCGGGCATCTTTTTGGCCTACCATACGGTGTGAGGTTTCTACCGAGGCATTTAAATATATCACCAGGTCCGGTTGAGGTAACCGGTTAGCTTCAAATTCCAGCCGCTTCAACCATTCGATAAAAGCCGGACGCTCTTCCGGCGCAAGCTTGGATGAATGATAAGCCATGTTAGACCCGACATAACGATTTGCCAGGATCCAGCGGCCCTCGGCCAGCCAACCGGCCAGTTTGGGCTGCGACTCTAGCCGATCACCGGCGTAAAGGAGGCTGGAAACGTAAGGGTTGACCTCGTACACATCGCCAAATTCCCCATCCAGGTAGCGCCCGACCAACCGGCCGAAGAACGAACCCTGGTAATCCGGGAAATCCACCGGCATAAACGAGAAATTCACTTCACGTAAATATTCATTCAATAGCGCAAACTGCACGCTCTTTCCGCTACCATCCAGACCTTCAAGAACGATCAGTTTGCCCTTAACGCTGCTCATAGTTCCTTCCCAAAAAATTAGCTGTTTTCATAGCAAAAGCATACCATGAGCCTGGGCCCTTTGCAAAAATAATTGACTGTAACTTTTGGCTGTGCTACCCTCGTTAAAATTTGCGTTTGATGTAAATTGTTGAGGGTAAGAATTTCAAATAACCTGAAGGTTTCAGGGAAAGCGCCCGGTTGCACCTATATTATGGTTATCTTTCAACTTTTACGCTACACGCGCTAGGCCGATTATTTAGCTTATTGGAGCCCTAAGTGACACACAATCTACTTATTATTAAAGGCGATGGAATCGGACCGGAAGTAGTCGAGGCTGCCAGGAAAGTTCTCGACTACCTGGACCTGGACTTGCAATTCGAAGAAGCGAAAGCCGGTTTCGCCTGCTACCAGGAATGCGGCGACCCCATCCCCCAGACTACCATTGACGCGGCTCGCCGAGCGGAAGCGACCCTTTTCGGCGCGGTCACGACCCCGCCGGATATTCCGAACTACCGCAGCGCGGTGGTCACACTGCGTAAAGAACTGGACCTCTATGCCAACCTGCGGCCGGTCCATTCGCTGGGGTTAAAAGGAGCGCATTACCGGGACGGGCTGGATTTCTATGTGGTCCGAGAAAATACCGAGGGCCTCTACAGCGGCCAGGAGGAAATCCAGGGCGATACCGCTATCGCGAAACGCATTATCACCAAAAAAGGCAGCGAGCGGATTGTCCGGTATGCCTTTGAACTGGCGAAAAACACCGGCAAACGAAAAGTTACCGTGGTCCACAAAGCAAACGTGCTCCGGCTGACCGACGGCCTCTTTCGCCGGACCGCCCTGGCCGTAGCCGAAGAATACCGGGCAGACGGCATCGAGGTTCAGGAACTGCTGGTTGATACAATGGCAATGCGGCTTATCAAAGACCCCGAAAACTTCGAAGTGATTGTAACAACCAATCTCTTTGGCGATATTCTTTCAGATGAGGCCAGTGAACTGGTCGGCGGTCTGGGAGTCGCGTCATCGGGTAACATCGGGGTAAGTGGGGCGATTTTCGAACCGGTCCACGGCAGCGCGCCTGACATTGCCGGGAAAGGCATTGCCAACCCCCTGGCAACCCTGTTGACCACTGCTATGCTTCTGCGGCATATCAACGAACCAGCCGCCGCCGACCGCCTGCAGACGGCGATTACAAGGATTATTGCCGAAGGAACTTTAACGCCCGATCTGGGCGGTTCAGCTAACACGGTCCAGGTGCGCGACCGGGTAATCGAACTGCTGGGCAAGTAATTAAAAAAGCGTGGCTTCGAAATGAAGCCACGCTTTAAAAACAAAAAAGGCTGGACAGCCTCTTTTAGAAAGATCGGGGTGAGAGGATTCGAACCTCCGGCCTCGTCGTCCCGAACGACGCGCGCTAACCGGACTGCGCTACACCCCGACATTGCCTTTTAATTACTTCTCTCAAGGCAGGTGCAGTATACCACATAGAAATGCCAGTTGCAAGCAACTTGTGATTAACTGGTTGCTTATGCTAAACTGATTTCTAGAAAGTAATTTTATAAGGGCTCTTTACGAGGGGAATCATTTTATGGCTGACTTAATCCGGGTTTCGGATTGGCCGCAACTGCACGACACGCTCATGATTGCGTCGTTTGCCGGATGGAACGATGCCGCAGACGCCGCTACCACCGCAGTACGTTATATGTCCGAAAGGCTCTCCGCCGAAAAATTTGCTACTTTTGATCCAGAAGAATTTTATGTCTTCAGCGATACTCGCCCATTGACCAGATTTAATACCGAAAACAAGCGCGAGATTGAATGGCCGACCAATCAATTTTCTTTTGTACCGGAATTTGCCGGTAAGAACCGCTCCCTGGTAACCCTGGTCGGAGTCGAACCGGATTTGAAGTGGCGCACTTTTGGCGATGTATTCTTCGAGATTTGCCGCCGCTGTAATGTGACCGAGTTAGTCCTGGTAGGGTCGTTACTGGCCCCGGTACCGCACACCCGGCAGGTGCCACTGACCGGTTTTAGTTCTAAAGATGATGTAATGGAAAAGCTCCGCAAAATCGGTGCGGGAGTTTCGCGTTATGAAGGACCGACCGGCATTGTAGGCGTTTTAACTTCACGCTGCCCGGCAGAAAAAATTGAATTCGGTTCGGTCTGGGGAGCGGCCCCCAGTTACCTATCGGCCAGCCCTAACTGGAAGGTTACCAGCGGGATTTTAGGCGCTCTGAACCAGGGTTGGGAACTGGAACTGGAACTGGAAGGTGTGCAGGGCCTGGGAATGCGCTTTGAACTGCAGGTCACCGAGGCGGTGAATAACCAGGAAGATGTGGCTTCCTTTGTGCGGGATTTGGAAGAAAATTACGACGAAGAAGACGATGATGAGGACGAAGAAGAGGAAATCTCACCTCTCCGGGAACGCGAAGAAGGCCGCCGCCGCTTCGAGGAGGAAGGGGAACTTCCCAGCGCCGAATTGATTATTCAAGAGTTGGAAAAACACCTCAATCTCAGGCGGAACGATGAAGATAATCCTACCCGCAACGGCTAGAATTAATTAAAAGGCAGATCATAAAAAGGTGGGCGCTTTGCAAAAAGCCTCACCCTTTTTGTTTAGTACAAGCAACTAAATAATCGGCCAAAAGGCTTATGGTCAAGCTTTACCAGTTGTGATACCATGTGAATATGTCAAAGCCATTTCTACAAATTTTCAGGTTAGCCCGATTCGCGTTATAATAGTCGCCGGAAGAGTGATTAATAGCACTGACCAGAAGTGATCAGGCTTGGTAAAGTATTAGACGTGAGGAGAGCGATGAATTACAGGACATTGGGCCGTACCGGACTAAAGGTATCCGAAATTGGGTTTGGTTCCTGGGCTGTCGGCGGTAACCGGCACGGTAATAGTTATGGCACTACCAACGATGCCGCATCCTTAAAAGCTATTGAAACCGCCCTGGAGCTTGGCTGTAATTTTTTCGATACGGCAGATGTCTATGGACATGGACATAGTGAGGAAATCGTCGGGGAAGGCCTGCGCCGGGGCGGCAAGCTGAATGACGTGGTGGTTGCTACCAAAGTCGGCGGTAATTTTACCAGCGGCGAAACGGTTATGGATTTCTCCAGCCAGCACGTTGTCAATGCCATAGAAGCCAGCCTGAAGCGCATGGGCCGGGATTATATAGACCTTTACCAGTTGCACAACCCCTCCCGGCGCATTATCAACGACGGGCGCATTTTTGAAACTTTAGACCGCTTGAAAGAAGCTGGCAAGATCCGGTATTACGGGGTTTCGGTCCATTCGGTCGCCGAGGGAATGGCCTGTTTAACCAATGGAAAACCCGATACCATCCAGATTGTCTACAACTTCTTCTCTCTTTTACAAAATGACAACCCTGCCGAAGAACTCTTCCCTTCCGCTTTGGATAACAATATAGGCATTATTGCTCGCGAACCGCTGGCTAACGGGTTTTTAACCGGCCAGCAGCGCCTGGACGCAAAATACGAACCGGGCGATATCCGGGCGAGCTGGCCGAGCAACTACCGGTCGCATAAAATCAGCCTGGCTGAATCCCTGCGGTTCCTGGAACAACCGGGCCGGACCCTCTCCCAGGCCGCCCTGCGGTTCGTCCTGGATGAACCGGCGGTCTCTACAACGATAGTGGGCATCAAGACCCTTGAGCAAGCCCAGGAAAACCTGGCCGCGGCAGAGTTGCCTCCCTTAAGCCAGTCGGACAAGGACCGGATTAAACGGACCCTTTTCGGGTAGTCTAAAGTGCTACCTACAAGACACAGGCAAAGAAGCCTCGTTGGCCTGAAAATTGTTAAGTATTGTACGAACGAAGGTTAGAAGCCGGATAATAACTCTGAATTACTGTAAACGCGGGGTTATTATCCGGCAAAGAGGCTGGAATTAATGGTTGAAAGGGACGGGCGAGCTACGCAAAAGAATAAAACGGCGCCTTCCAGTAACTATCCGACAAATTCTCCTTCCACCCCCAAAAGTTACCCTACTTCAAAGTACCCTAATTCGTTGACCGCCCCCTTACCGGGACAGCCAGGTAGCCTGGTGTCATATGGTCCGGCCGCCGCCGATGCCGGGGATGTAATGGTAGCGCCCGATTGGAGCTGGCGCACCTGGATTGCCAGCCTGTGGGCGCGGCTTACAGCTGACCCGGCGATTGCTTTCGCTCTGACGGTCTTTTTTACGCACCGCCTGTTGTTATTTGCGCTTGGGGCCTTTTTCGCGCCCTTTGTACCCCAGGTTCCGCCGCTGGGAGCCAGCCTCCTGCGCGATGTAGACCCGCGCCACTGGGGGCCTTCTTTCTTCTTGCTGGCACCCTGGCAGCGCTGGGATACCAACTGGTACCTGCACATTGCCCATTCCGGCTATGCCATAGGCGACGGCACTACCAATTACCCGCCCCTGTATCCCCTGGCGGTCGGGTTCGTGGGCCGGTTGCTGGTGGAACAATACATGCTGGCGGCCATAATCATTTCGAACCTGGCCTATATCTTCGCCCTGGTCTATTTCTACCGCCTGTGCAACCGCCTCTTTAATGTGGATGTCACACGCCGGGCAATTCTTTTCCTGGCGACTTTCCCGACCGCTTTCTTCCTGGCAAGCGGCTACACCGAATCGCTTTACCTGGCCCTGGTACTGGCGGCGTTTTACTATGCCGAAGAAGACCGCTGGTGGCCGGTAATTATCCTGGCTAGCCTGGCCTCCCTGACCCGGTTGCAGGGGGTGGTGCTTATTCTGCCCCTGGCTTATATCTATATGCAAAAGCGCCAGTTCAACTGGCGCAAAATAAGCCGTGAGGGCCTGGCCTTGATGGCGCTGCCCCCGGTGGGATTGGGCCTGTACCTGGCCTATGTCTACTTCATCCTGGGTGACTTTAACTTTAATAACCACCTGGCGGTAGTCTGGCACGTAAAATTTGCCCTGCCATGGGAAACCTTCTTCGGCGGGTTGGTCGGCTTCTTAGACCCCAACAACGCCCATAACCTGATCTACAACGTGATGGACCTGATCCTGTTGGTAGTTTTCGTCTGCCTGATTATTATCTGGGCCCAGCGCAAACTGCCGATGGCGTACCTGATCTATAGCGTACTGACCATGCTGGTATTTTTAACTCGCCAGGGGGTAGATGGCTTCTTCTGGATGAGTTTGAACCGCTATGTCCTGGCGGTGTTCCCGGTCTTTATGCTGGCCGGGCAAATCGCGCCCCGCTACCTGATAAAAGTTAGCGCGGCGGTCCAGGCTGTCTGGGCCATCCTGTTTGTCTTCTGGATGTGGGCGGGTTAGGTTTCCCTTCAAAGCCTTACCGCTAAAATTTGTAATACCCGGCTTAGTTAAAAGAACTGCCAACCAGGCCAACCCACCTACCCGAAAACGACCTCCGGCTCCTATGGATAAGTCTTTAGCTCGACCGAATTACCCTCCGGGTCGTTTATGTAAATCGAGGGACCGAGGCCAAACGCACCCCAGTTACTTTTAGACTCTCCCGTAACCGCAATATTATTTTCTGCCAGGTAGGTTTTTACGTCAGCAAGGCTGTGCGCTTCATCCAGGCGCAAGCAGATATGATTTAAGCGCTGGCGGCCCTCCGCCGTTGTAGGAGCTTCTTTCAGAGGTATCAGGTCAATTAACATTCGATCCGCTTTGACCGACATAAAAGGAAACTTACCGGCCCGGTAGTCTTCCGCCTTTAGCAATTCAAGGCCCAGAATCTCGTGGTAAAAGTGTACCATCGCGTCCAGGTCAGTCACGCTAAAGGCCATATGGTCCGGTCCTTTAATTAGATTTTTCATTGTTTCCCTCGCTTTTATCATCCTTATATTTTTGTTTAATTTAACCCGCTTCTCTATAAGTGTATTCCCGGTTGCTTATAATCACATTAGCCCATAGACCTAACTTTAATGTACTAAAGTACAGGTGTTATCTTTCATACTCCGTTTAATTATTATCCCCTGGTTTAACGCCTATCCGGCCGCAGTTTTAGTTTTCCGTTCTCCTGTTAAACCCGACTGAATGGGACAAACCGGATTTCATTAAAGTTAACCATACCACATACCCGGCCGCACCCGAAAGCAATAATTAAATAGCCTGCGCCCTTAAGCTGCCAGGCGAATAATTGTAATCACGGCTTCCTGTTAAACCGGGCGGATGACGCAGTATGAACAACTTAACCAGGGCCGCGGTACCGTTAAACCTGACAACGAAAAAGCCATCCCTGGCAGGCGGATGGCTTTTAGAAGCCTCAATTTATAGAATTGTTATGAGCGCCGGGCGCTGCTTATTTGACCGTAAAATCAACCGTTTTCTCCAGCTTATCGTTGAGGTAAAGCTCGAACTTATAGCTGCCCACCGGCCAGGGCCGGGGCAGTTCGACACTGAAATGAGCCGTAAAGTTCTTGCCGCTTTCCAGGCGTAATTCTTTGCTGCCAATTTCAACATTCTGTTCACCTCCGGCGTTAACGGCGGTCCAGGCCCCGGTAACGGTGGTCCCGGTCGGAGCGTTCTCCAGCTTCACCACGCTATGGAGTGGGTTATCACTGGGACTAAAGGTAGTAGTCGGGCTAACCGCGGACTCGTCCTTGTAACCTTTAGCCAGGGTAACCTCTCTAACCCGAATACCGCTGCTGGTAGTGAAGGTATTACTGGTTGAAACGTTGACTGAACCGGTCAAAACGCCGGTGGCCGCCAGGATGCCACCGAGTACAACGAATACGGCTACCGCGCCTACAATCCAGGCCCATACCGGGACACCGCTTTTAGCCTTTACCGGCGGCTGGCCGTAATAGGGGCTGTTTGGATAAGGCTGCTGCCAGTTTCCATTGTTGCCGTAATTATTATTCGGTGGATTGCCAGGATAGCCGTTAGGTTGAACGGGTGCCTGATTTGTAGGATAGGGGTTTGGTTGAACGGGTGCCTGATTCGTAGGATAGGGGTTTGGTTGGGCTGCCGGTGCGTAGTTGGGATATTGATTCGGCTGGCCGGACGGCTGACCTTGATAAGGGACAGGGGGTTTATTCGGCTCAGCATTGTTAGGTTGCATAAAAATTTTATCCCTCCGGGTGCTTTTTGATAATTTTATTTAGTTATTCACATTAAGTTAATTATAACAACATTCGCAAGGTCTAGCTGTAGCCTAAATCACGTTTGAAGATTATTTTTCAAATTAAAAAAGCCATCCCTGATTAGCGGATGGCTTTAAATTTATTTAAGATTATTATTCATCGTTTTGGTTGGGCTTGCCGAGGTCGTCCATATCCAGGCTATTAATAAAGTCCCGGAATACAGCCAGTTTTTCATCTTCGGCTTTAGTGCGTTCAGGCTTATCCCCGCCGGTCGGTTTGGTGGTAGGGGTGGTATTACCTTCGCTATCCAGCAAGACCCCGGCTTTATCCATAACCGCGTCGTCTACAAAGATTGAAGCTTTAACCCGCACGGCCAGGGCCAGGGCGTCACTTGGCCGGCTATCGACTTCCACGTAGCGCCCATTGACATCCATAATAATCCGGGCAAAGAAAGTATCGTCATGTAAATCGTTTACCAGGATACTCTGGACGGTCGCGCCAAGTTCGCCGATTACCGCTTTTAACAGGTCGTGTGTCAGCGGCCGTGAAACGCTAACATCTTGCAACTCAACGGCAATGGCGTCCGCTTCATATGCCCCGATCCAGATAGGCAGGTAGCGTTCGGCATTTACTTCTTTAAGAATAACTACGCGATGTTGAGTCACCAGACTCATCCGTATGCTATGAATTTTTGCTTCAATCATGATGGTTCTCCTAAAAGCTGGAACCGATGAGTCCCGCTGTCCCTACAGCTAAGTATACCACCTCCGGGCGTGTGTGCAAATATCAAAGGGCCGTTTGCCCCGGAAAATAGAAGTGAAATAACCATTTTAAAAATTATATTTAACCTCAGGGACTGGGCCCCATTGCGGCCCGGTGGGCCAGTAAACCATTAATGCTTTGCCGACAATCAGGTCAATCGGCAGCATCCCGAAAGAACGCGAGTCCCGGCTGGCGTTGCGGTTGTCACCCATTACAAAAAGATGGTTGGGCGGGACAACTGCGGCATTATACGGACTAAAAGGCGCTTCCCGGATATAGGGCTCGTCCAGTTGTTTATCATTGACGTAAACTTTGCCGCTTTTAACTTCAACTTTATCGCCCGGCAGCCCGATTACCCGTTTAATATAATCTTCATTAATCACGTCAGGCGGTTCGAAGATCAAAACGTCACCCCGTTTGGGACCGCCAAAGAGCCAGACAACCTGTTGACCGTCGGGATGAACACCGGGAATGAGTTTAGCCCAGCTATTTATATCGACGTGAAAATAGGCGGCTTTGTTAACCAGCACCAGTTGATCGGTATGAAAGCTTGGCTCCATACTGGTGCCTAAAATCCGAAAGTTCGCTACCAGACCTTTTACCAGAAAGAAAATCATGATGGTTAAAAGGACGGTTTCAAGTACTTCGCGCCAGAAGCTTTTGGTGGGCGGCGTGGGAGGGACCGGCGGCTCCGGCGCAAGTGGAACATCTGTTTCAGGGTCTGCGGCAACGGCCCTGGTAGGGCTCAGGGCTTCGTCAGGAGTTACCCCGGCGTCAGCCGCCCCGGTCTGGTAAAGGTGAGTTGAAGGGGCAACCTCAGTTAAGGCGTCCTCCACAGTATTATCTTGAGGATAGTAAGCGTTAGTAACGGGCTCCCCATCGTTAGATGGTACCACAGGTTGATTTTGTTCAAGCTTTTCGGACACGCAAGGCTCCCCGCAATATGCCGGTTGGGCCGCCTGAGTAAGAGGTGAAAAGAATCAGGTAAAGGCGGTCCTCAATTAATTACTTTGGTATTATAATACAACGCCATCTAAAATGAAACCCTGCCTATCTTAACAGCATTAACAATGCCTTTGGATTAGGAATAATGGACCAAATGTGTTATAATTTACAGGCAAGGTAAGAAGGACCTGTTTGACCTTTGCTTAATACGCTTTAGAGCGTTGCTACCCGCATCCTCTACAGGATTTGCCACTCTAGCTCCTCTTTTGAGTTTTCGGCCATTCTTTCAGGTTTTTGCTGCTGGTCGAGCTCCTCTAGCCCCTGGCCGGGGCCACTGGCAAGTTAAACCAAAAGCAGCTAATAACCCTGCCCCATTTATATAAATCTGAATAGACCTTACTTTATCCAGCGCTATAGCTATCAGGTTAATCAGAGCGTTTAAAGTAATATAGGAGAAAACTCTTTGCCCCCTAAAAAGAAAAATACCAGACCTGGTCAGGGCAGCCGCCCCAAACAAAACTATCCCGCCGGTCAGGCCGCACCGAGCGCCGGTCCGATGCTAAAAGAACCCAGTAAAGACGCGATTGCTGTCGAAGGCAAAATAACCGAAGCTCTACCAAATGCGATGTTCCATGTAGTCCTGGAAAACGGGCACAACGTATTGGGCCATATCAGTGGCAAAATGCGCAAGAACTTCATCAAGATTCTACCCGGCGACCGGGTTGTAATCGAACTTTCACCGTATGACCTTACGCGCGGCCGGATAACTTTCCGCTACAAATAAGCGAAGAGGTAGCTAAAATGACTGACGACCAGGCTATTTCCCTGCTAACAGCTTGTCAACCGCTGGCCGAAAGGCTAATTGTTCCGCCTACCACCGGTAAAGCACCGGCTTATAACCTGACCAAAGAAGACCTGGAAATCCTCGAAGGATTCGACCGGGTCCAAAGCGATCCTATCGCGGCCGGGCCGGGCCTTTTTAATAAGTTAGTTAAGGCTGCCGGGCTTTCCCAGGTAGAGGTGTACAAACTGGAACAATTAAGCCGGTTGGTATACAAGCACCGCTATGGCATAAAAATCGCCTCACCCTCACACAGGCCCCAGACCGGCTAAATCTTCCAGGCCAGCTTTAACCCTGGCACAAGGCCAGACCTGTCCTTGAACCGGCTGTTGAAAAGTAGGGCAGTGGAAAACTAGGTAATATTCCAACTGTTTTATCTGCCCTTTGCTCCTTACTCGTCCGGTTAACCAAAATACCGGCTGCAATTTCAAAACTCCAATCAATTATTAACTTATAAAAACTTCTAATGACTTGCCGGGCGAGTTGTTTTGGTATATATTTTGACTGAACTTATACCCCACCTGGATTCTCCCAGGAAAGTCTGACAGGGTTTAGCTAATCAGGAAGGATTGGCTTTAAATGCGGTTAGTTGTTTTAGAAGTTCCCAACGTGCCACCTGGTACCATACAAACCCAGCAATTTGATTTCGACACAGACCCCGACCGCTATATTTGGGTGATTGGCCGCCAGTTGGGCAGTGATATTCACCTGGTCGATCCGAGCGTGTCGCGCCGCCATGCCGAACTGGAAGTCCGGCCGGATGGGTTTTTGGCGCGTGACCTGGGCAGTTCCAACGGAACTTTCGTAAATGACCAACGACTACAACCCTATGCTCCACGGCTTTTGCGGCCGGGCGACCGCCTGCGCGTGGGGAATGTCCTGACCCTGCTGGAAGAAACTTCGCTGGCCGGGCGTACTCCGTCGCCACCTTCAGACATCCATATCCCGGCGACCCGCCCCGCTCCTGCCAGCAGCCAGGCCCTGGATGAATACGCCGGGACAGTTAAACCGCAATCACCACGAGGCGACTTGCCGCCAGCCGGAAACGCTCCGAGGCCCGGCCAGGTACCAGCCCAACCGCCGCAACCGCCCGCCAGGCCCAGACCCACCGCAAACCCGGCCGTTCCGGAAGGTCGGCCTTTAAACCGCCCGGTCGTCCCGGCCGCCTTTGAAGCACCGGCCGGCAGCTTTCATGAACAACCGGCCAACTCCGGCTATACACCGCCTCCGCCGCCCGCGCCACCCGCGCAGCTTTTTAACTCGCCTGACCAGGCGCCCAGGGCTGGTAAAGCGGCCAATTACAGCACCGCCAACGCGGGACGAGGTGAATATTACCCTCCAGCCCAGGCCGCCCCGCATATTGCCGGGCTTAAGCCGCCTCCGGTAGTAAAAGAACCGCGCCGGAGAGGCGCGCCCTGGCTTTTTATCATCCTGGGAGTTATCCTGCTGGCCGTCATTGCCGGGATTGCGGCCTTCCTGCTATTGCCAGGTACCGCGCCGCTCCCGGCCGTAAATATGCCGCCCGCCGAGTTCAAGAGCCAGACCACCCAGGAATCAGTCCTGGGCCTGAATGTGGCGCGCCCGGCCGCCTGGAAGCGCAGTGATGTTTCGGTCAACCAGATTATTTTCTACCAGCCGGATGTATCAACCACAATTCTGAACCTGGAAAAACCGCCGAGCCGGACCATTACCAACGCGAACCTCAGCCCGGAGGCGGCTATCCGGCAATATGTCACTAATGTAAAAGATAACGCGGCCAAGTATGAGTTGAAACAGGCGCCGGGCAGCGCCAAATTGAAAGATGGCACCCCGGTAGTACTGACCCGCTTGATCTTCTCGACCAGCACCGGGGCGATAGTAACCGATTACAATATGTTTGCAGCCAGCTTCAAATGCGGCAATACGCTATTTTTTGCCAGCGCCGCCGCGGAAGGCAAAAATTACAATGCCGACCTGGCGCGTGACCTGGACGCGGCACTTGGCAGTCTCGCCTGTAGCAAGTAAGGTGCTTTAATGTTAGACGAGCAGGCAAGGGAACTGCAATACGCGCCGGACAACACCCCGGCCCAGGAAGAAGTTCCGGTCCGGCGGTGGGAACCGCTGCTGACCTGGGCCGCGGCCTGGCTAATCTTCCTGGCCTTGCTGCCGAATATCCTGGATAAACTCAACCCGGTTACCGGCGATGAGCCTTTTTACCTGGTGACGGCTATCAGCCTGCTGCACGACCGCGACCTGGACGAAGCCAATAATTACGCCAAAAAGGACTACTGGCTGTTCGCGCCCAGTTGTAAAGATATGGAACGGCCCAACTGGGGCAACGTGGGCGAAATACCGATCAATAACGTGCCGGGTGTCCTAGCGCCCGGCCTCCGTAACGATTGCGCCAACTTACCATTGCCGCTGGACGCCCTCTCGGACCTACCACCCCATTCCTCTAAAGGCACCATGCAACCGGGCCAGTATACCAAACACGGTATCGGCCTCTCGGTGCTGATAGCGCCCGCCTTTGCCCTGGGCAACCGGGTGCTGGTGGTCATCCTCATTGCGGCCCTGGCCGCGCTGGTCGGCGTAAATATCTGGCTGCTGGCCTTTGAAACCACCGGACGCCGCCCGGTTGCCTGGCTGAGCTGGGCCTTAATGACCTTCACCACTCCCCTTTTAAGTTTCTCTTTCCTGATATTCCCGGCTATCCCGGCGGCGCTACTGACGGTCTATGCCTGGCGGCGGCTGCGGCTCTCGGCCCGCGCCCAGCAGCTAAACCAGCCGGACCGCCAGCCAAACGACCCGTTAAGGTCGCTGGCTATCGGGGCCTGTATCGGGTTTCTGCCCTGGCTGCACTCGGTTTACCTGGTTTTATCACTATTTTTGTTTGCCTACTGGCTCCTGGGCGGGCGGGCGGGCCTCTGGCTCAAAAAGGAGTTAGTCCGCCGCGTAAACAGGGCAGACCAGATTGCTTCTTACCGGCAGCCTTCTGAAAAGCTGAACCTGGCCTGGATTTTCCCCAGGGGGTGGCCGCCCCTGGCGCTGGCTACCTTTTTCATGCCGTTATTCCTGCTGGGCGTGCTTTTTGTGGCTTTCTACATGTATTATTACGGCACCCCGATTCCCAACACCCAGGACCACGCCGGGTTCGCGCCTTTAATCGAAATTCCTTCGGGGTTTTTGGGCCTGTTGTTTGACCAGAAATACGGCCTGTTAATCTACGCCCCGTGCTACTTGCTGGCTTTTTGCGGCCTGTGGCTGATGGCCCGCCGCCAGCCGGACAGGCTTGAAACAGCCGTTCGCCGCAGTGACCTACTATGGCTAGGTCTGGTGGGATTAACTTATGTGCTGGTGATGAGCGACTATAAGCAGTGGTGGGGAGAGTGGGGACCGCCCGCCCGCTATCTGGTACCGGCGATGCCTTTGCTAGCCGTACCGCTTTCGCTGGCCCTGGCCGAGCTTAAGGGCTGGCCGGTAAAAGCCTTCCTGGGATTGGCGGCGGCCTGGTCGGTGGCTTTCGCGGCGCTGTTTATGTACAACCCGCATGTTATGTACAACTGGCAGACCAGTAACCCGGCTACTGCGCTGCGCTGGATTGAGGCGAACATGCCCTTCATGAAAGAGGCGAACCTGGGCCGGTTTTTCCCTTCTTACGTCACCAACCTGAACATCAACGCTAACCAGCCGAACTGGCTGGCGGCCCTGGCCTGGATTCTTGGCGCGGTTTTCCTGGGAGCGGCCCTGGTTTATTTCGGTTCAAGAGAGTTCAGGACGCTTAAAGTCCCTGATAAGGGCTAGGCTTTCTTTGCCGGGACGCGCAAGCGATAGCCTGCTCCCCGGACAGTCTCCAACAACTTAACACCGTCAAAGGGGTCGTCAATCTTGCGGCGCAACCGCCGGACGTAGACATCTACCACGTTTGAAACGCTCTCGAAGTCGTAACTCCACAGGTGACTTTCAACCATCTCGCGGCTGATTAACTGGTTGGGATGGCGCATGAAATATTCGAGTAAGGTGTATTCTTTGGCGGTGAGTTTGATATCCTGGCCGGCCCGTTCCACGAAGTGGGTCGCCGGGTCAATCACCAGGTCGCCAACTTCCAGAAGGCCGCTTTTGTTGGAAGCTTCCCGGCGCAGCAGCGCCCGCAGGCGGGCCAACAACTCGCTCATCGCAAAGGGTTTGACCAGGTAATCGTCCGCGCCGCTGTCCAGCCCTGCCACCCGGTCCTGTACCGCGTCGCGGGCGGTCAAAAGCAAAATAGGCGTCTTAAGGCCCTGGCGGCGCAAGGTCCGGCAAACTTCCAGGCCGTTTAGCCCTGGCAGCATCACGTCCAGGATAATGATATCGTAAGGAGTGGAAGGCGCCAGGTCCAGGGCTTCCGGCCCATCAAAAGCTGCGTCTACGGCGTAGCCTTCCTCTATCAGGCTGGTCTTAAGAGAAAGGTTCAGGCGGCGGTTATCTTCAACCAGTAATATTCGCATGATTTTACTTGCATTTCTAATGTTTAGAATCTCAACCGGGAGGCGTTAAACCCGGAAAACACCCTGGCCCCCGGCCGGACATACCGTATCGGCAGCCCGCTTCAGCTTTCATCATATTACAACAACATGACACAAAGATGACAGGCCGCGCTAAATACCAATATTCAACTCGTCATCCTGGAGTCATTTTGGGATGTTAAATTATAGTCAGGCCACCGGAGAAAACGGCCGGTCAGGAACAGAAAACTCAATTTAAAACTGTGAAAGGGATAAAAAGATGCATAAGTCGCGGAATTGGATTTTAGGCATAGTGGGAGGGTTGCTAACCCTGGCCCTGGTGGCGCTGGTAAGCATCAACCTGTTAGGGCAAACTTCGACCGCGAACGCCGCCCCGGCAGCCCAGGCCGCGCAGACCGCTCCGGCTAAACCGGACCAGGCGAAGGTTCAAGCCAAAGTAGGCGAATTAAATGAACTGCTCGGCACCTTCCGCAAGGGCCTGGCTAGCCGCCTGAACGTAACGGAAGAGCAACTTGCCACAGCCGTGGGCGGCGCGCTCAGTGATACTACCGGCCAACTGGTCAAAGACGGTAAGTTGACCCAGGACCAGGCTACCCGCCTGAGCGCCATTGCCACCGAGTTATTTAAAGGTATCTCCGTCCCGCCCAGCCCGGTCCTGATTGCCCAGTTTATGGGCCTGATGCCTTTCGACCTGGCCCAGTTAAGGCAAGTTGAAAGCGATGTCGCCCAGGTACTCAAGCTGCAGACATCCGAGCTGGAAGCTAAAGTAAAG
The DNA here is from genome assembly GCA_028287745.1 of Chloroflexota bacterium. GTDB lineage: Bacteria > Chloroflexota > Chloroflexia > Chloroheliales > Chloroheliaceae > 54-19. The sequence goes on along the minus strand of JAQBPB010000066.1, from coordinate 125,846 downwards.
GCCGGACAATCCCTGTCCGAGATTGCCACCGCCCAGGGTGTCGAGCTGCAAAAGGTTAAAGATACCCTCTTGAGCAGCAGCAAGACCCAGTTGGACGCCTCGGTTAAAGCCGGTAAGTTGACCCAGCTTCAGGCCGACCAGGCTTACAAGTACGCGCCTAAACTGATTGACAAACTGGTGGACTTAAAGCCCGGTAGTCACAAAAATTAACTTGAAGTTTTAAGCGCAAATAAAAACCCCGCCTGTATTAGAAACCAGGTGGGGTTTTTATTTGCGCAATTTCCAGCCAGGCCGGTGGCTTTTAGCTGCCGGGTGTTACTTTAGAAAATCGATGATTTCCCGTTCTACCTGGGGCGTGGGGTCAAGTGTGATAGTGTAATGGTTGACGCCTTCGATTTCGACCAGCTTTGCCCCGGCAATGCTGCGGACCACCGTCTGAGCGCCTTCGGCCGTTAGAATAAAACCGCTTTTACCGCCATCCAAAGTGCCGATGGTTGCACGCAGGACCAGGGTCGGAGTTTTGATACTGGAATAAAGACGGCTGGGCAGGAATTCCTCCAGGTACTGGCTATTGAGGTCTTCTTCGGCGGCGGCGGGTAAGACTTTGGTCCTGACTTTGCCATCCGGCTGCACCTGGGCGTCATAGGCCACGAACTGCTCAACGTATTTGGTCCAATTCGGGTAAGCGGGCGACTCGCGGAAGAACTTCAGGTGTTCCTCCCGCGAATTAAAGGTCATGGTCAGGCGGCTGAAGCTGCTGTTGATGGTCTGACGAGCATCGGCCGGGGTGTTCATACCGTGATCCACCAGGACCAACCGGTGGACCCGTTCCGGGTATTTGGCTGCGAAATGCAGGCCGACTACCGCGCCCAGGGAATGGCCCAGCAGATTAGCATAAGGCAGTACAAAGTAATCCAGCAAGCCCAGCAAGTCATCAGCATGTATGGAAGTATTGTAGCCGGAGGCCGGTTTGGAACTGTCGCCCCGGCCGCGCAGGTCATAACTGATAAACCGGAAACCCGCTTGTGTAAGGCCGGGGGCCAGGGCACCCCAGCTTTGCAAATTAGCGGTAATCCCGTGAATGGCAATTATAGTCCTGTCAGCAGGCGCGGCGCTATCGCCCCACTCGGCCCAGGCCAGTTCAATTCCGTTCGCGCTGGCCCGCCCGAAACGCGGTTCGCTGGTCTCACTCATTGCGTCCTTATTTCCTTCCCTCTATTTTTTCCGGGTCGGTGGGTTAACCGCAACCGCTAAAACCCGGTCGTATTCCTGTTTGAAAGCTTTAGCCATATTCGCGTCTTCTACGATTAGAACGTTCTCGTCATTGCTCTGGTCAGCATTGTCCGAGAAATTGAAAGAACCTAATATAACCGTCTTTTCGTCAATTATAAATACCTTGTGATGCATAACATAGGGATTGCCATCGGTATAAACTTTCAGATTGGGCAAGTTCAAGCTGCCCATTTTACCGTATTCGGAGAAAGTTGTATTGCTGCCGGTGGTTTCAAAAACCCCACCGACGGTAACCCCGGCTTTGGCTTTATCAATTACGGCATTACCGATATTTTCGTTCGTAAAGGAAAAGGCCATAAAGTAAATGCTTCTACTAGATTTTTTCAACTCATCTACGATACGGTTTCCTACGCCGTCTTCCGCCGCAAAGTAATTCTGGACCCGGCTGCCCCCGATTGTCAGGACCGGGTTCGGCACGCCTTTAGGTTTATTCGGTCCGAACAGCTTCTGAACAAACATCTTTTCAAACTCGGCCGTGTAATTCTGGGCCAGTTTGGCATCCCGGATAATAATCATGTTGTTATTCAGACGGTAAGTATCGCCGGTGGTATAGTTCCAGGAACCGGTCTGGACCCACTGCTGGTCAACCACGGTAAATTTATTGTGCATGATAGGGCCGCGATTGTCCTCCACTACCGGAATAGCCGCTTTACGCAGCTTATCAAAGGCGCCCTGGATAGCGGCATCTTTCTTGTTGGCGATAGTGTCGCTATCGGTGACCATACGGACCTGTACTCCCCGGTTTTTAGCCGCGACCATCGCGTCAGCGACATTCGCCAGGTCAAAATCGTAAGCGGCTACATCCAGGGTTTTAGTGGCTTTATTCATCAGATTGACCAGGTATGTATCAACCCCGCCCACGTAATTCGCTTTATTAGTCGGGTATTCCGGGTTGGTAAAATGCAGTTCGTACCAGTCGGTCGTGGTCGCGCCGCCGCTGCCCATACCGGAGCTTGCGACACCCGGGACTGGCGTAATATCTTCGCGGCCTACCTCGGCGGCCTGTTGCTCGTCACTGGGGTTGGCCGGGTTGACGCCCGTCTGAGGTCTGGGCTGACTCATTACCAGGTAAACCGCCCCGGCTATTAGAATAAAAGCGAAAATAACGCCTACCAGGACCAGCCTGGTAATTCTACCCAACCTGCTCCATAAACTGGCCGCTATTTTTGCCCCCTGGGCCGCCATTTCAAGGTCTTTCTTGGTAAGCTTGTTACTTCTCCGGCGGCTCATTCCTTTCTCCTTCTACCTTTACCTCTTAATAGACCCCTGGCCGAAGTATAAGCCCGGCCTACTTTTGACTTTACACCACTAATAAAAGCGCCGGACCTGTTCGCAGCCGGAGCAGGTCCGGGTGCGTCTGAGGCAGGTTTCGCTGAAGATTCGGGTTTCGGTTCCGGTTGGGGTAGCGGAGCCTGGTCCTGGGTAGTGCCAGGGCCGTCAACAGCTTTAAGAGCGGAATTAGCCGCCTTAACCGCTGCCTCCAGGGCCGCGCCAATCGCGCCCGCCACCGGATTAAATTCTTCAGCGGGCGGATTAACTTCTTTAGCAGGTTCAGCAGCGGGGGCCGCCTCCGGGGAAGCGCCAGGCGTAGAGGTCATGGCGGATTGCAAAACCGCCGCGATTTTTACGGCGTTGTCGTCCGGGTCGTCCCCCAGTTGCAGGGCTTTCAGGTCAGCCAGGGCTTTATCCCGGCCGGGCGGGTCGAAATCCAACAGGGCCTCCGGGTCGTCAAGTTTACCGGCCTGGGCAGTGTCTACCGCTGACTGCACCACGCCGCGTACCCGGCTGGTATATTGGTCCATCGCAGCGCTATCAGGCTCTTTCGCGGCGTAAGCCTCCACGGCCGCGTTGGCCCAATCCAGCAGGGGACCAAAGCCAAAGTCGCTTAAATCACCGCGCAGGGCTTCATCCTCGCTCAGCCTCTCCACGGCCTGACGAGCCAGTTGATTTGCGTCAGCCATAAACCTCCTACTAACCTCGGTTAAAAGAAGGCCCGCTGAAACGCGGCTGGCCTTCTGGCAATAAAATTGAAAAGAGCTTAATCTTTCTTGCCACCAAACATTCCGCCGAGGCCGCCCGGCAGTTTGTCCATTACGCCTTTAGCAATATCGTTTTGACCCAGCCATTGAGGTACTTCGGTCGCATGCTCTTTCAGGAAAGCGACAACCTTCTCGGCGGTAGCTTTATCAATGCCTACTTTAGCAACCAGTTGATTTACGAGTTCTTCCATGGCGCTATATCTCCTGACTAATAGCTAAATTAACTTCAAGTTAAATCACAAAACCTAAGCGTACTATACCTTTTATTATAGCCTATTTCCACCAATTCTGGCATTTTGATGCCTGATAAGCGGATTTGCCAGAATATAATCTTTGGACCCTGTTTTAACGTATATTTTACAGGAAGTAACTTTAGCTATTACAAAGGTCCTGGCATTATGCAATTGTCACATTTATTCAGGAACTTCTAATGACTATATACGCTTTTTAAGCTATTATAAATTCAAGTGTAAATATAAATAAAAGAGCCGGAGCCTATTACCTGGCAAGAGAGAATTAAAATGGCAACCTATACCTATATTGATGAAGAAGAAGAAATAGAACAGCAAGAATGGGACGGCCGGTCCCATCGAAAGGCGGCTTTTATAGCCGGGGCCGTGGCCGGAATGGCAATGACGATTGTCATGCTCGGTTTGCTCCTGCTAGGCGTCACCCCGCGCAGCCTGAGTAACTTGGTCGCGGATAAAATTGCCGCGACCGCCGGGCCGGGTATTACCGAATTCTTTATTCAAACCATTGGCACACTCGGAAAACAATTACTTTTCCTGATGGTCCTTTTAGGGCAGGTCGTAGTCGGCGGGTTGCTAGGCCTGTTACTGGTAAGAATTACCGGGCGCACCGGCACCCGGCAAACCGTCTGGCGCAACAGCTTTATCATCAGTACGGGCGCCTGGATGCTATTTGTCGTGGCCGGGCTGCCTCTTTTGGACCAGAGTTTCCTGGGCGTTGGGCTGGGTACCGACCAGATTGCAACCCTGATTATATCTTTCATGCTTTTCCAGTTGTTCGGCATCGTGCTGGGCTACGCCTATTTCCACATGGTGCCCGCCACTTACCCGGAACCGGCCACCAACAGTGGAATGAACCTGGCTCAAATCGAATCGCGCCGGGAACGCCTGGAAGGCGAAGCCCGGTCCAGCCGCCGCCGCTTTGTCAGGACCGTTAGCGCCGTGTTTGTCTTGATGGTAGGCGCGGCGATTGGCACTAAAGCCTTTGGAAGTGTCCCGCTGACCGAATACCGGGCCAGCCTGGGCGACCTGAAACCGGACGGTACCCTGGAAGGTGAAATCACGCCGACCGGTAGTTTCTACCAGGTTTCCAAGAACGCTTTCAACCCGACCGTAGATGGCAATACCTGGAAATTAAGTATTGACGGCCTGGTAAATAACCCTTTGACCTTCGAAAAAAACACGTTATACCAAATGCCGCGCCAGAAGGTCTATCATACCCTGACCTGTATCAGTAACCCGGTAGGCGGCGAATATATTGGCAACGCCGAGTGGTCCGGCATCCCCTTAAAAACCCTGCTGGACCAGGCCGGGGTTAAACCCGGCGTTAAAAAGGTTGTCTTTACCAGCGCCGACGGTTACAAGGATAGCATTACCATCGAAAAAGCCCTGGAACAGGATACTACCCTGGCCGTGGAAATGAACGGCGCTCCCCTGACCAACGATCACGGCTTCCCGGCGCGCATGCTCATTCCGAATATCTACGGTATGAAAAACGCCAAGTGGCTAACCGGGATAACCCTGGTAGACACCGAGTTTGAAGGCTTCTGGCAAAAGCAGGGCTGGGACAATGAGGCGGCCATCCGGACCGAGTCCTCGATTGTTTCCCCGGCCGATGGCGCTACCATTAGAGCCGGACAGCCCACCGTCCTTAAAGGAATTGCCTACGCGGGCAGCCGGAAGGTTGAAAAGGTTGAAGTCAGCCTGGATAACGGCCAGACCTGGCAGGAAACCAAACTTAAAGAACGGCTCGGCGCGAACAGTTGGACCCTCTGGCGGTTTGAATGGACCCCACCGGCAGGCAGCAAGGGCTATGTCCTGAAGGTACGGGCAACCGAAGCAGGCGGTAAGGTCCAGGAGTCCAGGCCAGCCGACCCCTTCCCGTCCGGTTCCGCCGGGTACCACACTATAAGCCTGCAGGTGCTATAGAAGCGGCCTCTTTGAATACTTTTAGCAGCCGTTAGCAGACAACTCAGCCAAAAAGGGCAGGCCGGGACCGAGAAAGGGTCCGGGCCGGGCCACTTTAGCTTAATTACCAAACTAACGGCTGCTACTTTGCTACAGGCCCAAAAATTGATATACTATGAGGCGGAAGTAGCAACAACCCGGAAACGAAATTCTATAGAGAAGCAGAGCAGGAGGAAACTAACAGCATGGGCGCAATAGTGGGCATCTTCAAGTTCCTGGTTGGGGTGATCCTGGGAGCAGCTACCGGCGCAACCGTCGCGACTTTAATTGTCACGCGGGACGGTCAGGTAACGGTCGAGAAATTGCGTGGAGTACTTGACGAAGTCCTTGAAGGGGGCAAACAGGCCGCCGCCGAGGAAGAAGCCCGCATGGAAGAGCGGCGCAAAGAATTGATCGGTGAAGCCGCCGAGCAGCGCCAGCTTAAAGCCGCTGAAAATAAAGCGGTTAAAAAGGCTAAAGAAGAACTCAAGAAAGAGTTTGAGAAGAAAAACAAGAAGTAAATTTCCCGTTAGAAATTAAACGGTGAACGCATTCGACCGCCGGGTTTAAGCCTTAATTTTGTAATTGAGGCTTATTTTAACTCCGGCCCGCTTGCGTTCACCGTTTCGCTTTTAAAACTATTACTTCTTGCCGCTGATGTTAAACAGAAAGTTAACGATGTCGCCGTCTTGCATGACGTAGGTCTTACCTTCACTGCGGTACAGTCCCAGTTTCTTCGCCTCGGGAATACCGCCCGCCTTGATCAAATCATCAAAGCTGACAATTTCAGCCCGGATAAAGCCGCGCTCAATATCGCTGTGAATTTCACCGGCGGCTTTAAGGGCCGGGATGCCTTTTTTGATCGTCCAGGCGCGGACTTCATCTTCCCCGGCAGTCAGGAAGCTCATCAGGCCCAACAGGTCGTAAGAAGCATGAATGATTTTAGAAAGGCCGGATTCGGTAATACCCAGTTCTTGCATGAACTCGGTGGCTTCCTCTTCCTCAAGCTGGCTTAATTCCATCTCAATTTTGCCCCGCAAAGCGGCGAACCCGATTTTCGAACGGCCCCCGGCGGCGGCCCTGGCTTCTTCCACCAGTTTCTCACTCTCTTCGGCCCGTTCTTCGCCCAGGTTCAGGATAGTCAACAGGGGCTTAAGGGTCAGGAACTGGTAGCCCCGGATAGATTTCAGCTCATCCTCGGACAGGTCCAGGTCACGCAGCGGGATATCTTTGGTCAGGGCTTCGTTAAGCTTTTCCATGACTTCTTTTTCAAAAGTCTGGGCTTCGCGGTCCGGGCCGGGCTTGGTCTTTTTGATCGAGTCGTCCAGGCGAGGCAAGCGTTTTTCGATGACCGCCAGGTCGGAAAAAGCCAGTTCCAGGTCCATCGTCTGAATATCGCGGATAGGGTCTACACTGCCGTCAGGGTGAGGCAGGTTGGGGTCTTCAAAGGCCCGCACGACATGGACCAGGGCTTCTACCTTCTGAATCAGGTTCAGACCGGGCAGCGCGCCGGTTTGCCCGGCCCCTTTCGCCATACCGGCCACATCGGTATATTCAACCGTAGCCGGGGTGGTTTTCTTGGGTATGAACATCTCGGTCAGCCGGTCCAACCGGCGGTCTGGCACTTTAACTGAACCGATATTAGGCGACTGGTTGGAGCCGTAGGCGCTAGTTTCGGCGTTTGAATGGGTCAGGGTATTAAAGATAGTGGTTTTACCACTTTTCGGAAATCCGATAATTCCTAATGTAAGAGCCATTTTTCTTTCTATTCCACCAATTCTTTTTCACAAACTCTAAAATTTATCTGGCGGCGGCCTCGGCTGCCTCTAGTTGAAGTTGCAGTTCCCGTAGAAAAGATTCGACATCAGTGACGATCCCCAGGGTCTGGTGACTGCCCCGGTCGGCCAGTTTGGTTACCACTGAAGGGTTGATATCGACACATACTGTGCGCACCCGGGCGGGCAGCAAATTTCCTACGGCAATCGAATGGAGCATGGTTGAAATCATGATCGCGATATCCACGTTCCCGATATGGGAGCGCATCGCGTCCTGACCTTGTAGTGCGTCGGTAATTACTTCCGGCAGCGGCCCATCATCGCGGATAGAGCCGCAAAGCACGAAAGGAATATTCTTCTTGACCAGAGTATACATTACACCGGACTGCAAAACACCTTCATCGACCGCCGCCGCGATAGAGCCGTAGTAGCGGATAGTGTTGATTGCCCGGATATGGTGCTGGTGGCCTTCTTCCTCGTTCAGACCGGTATTGAGCGAAATACCCAGCGAAGTGCCGAAAAGGGCCGTTTCGATATCGTGGGTCGCCAGGGCGTTCCCGGCAAAAAGGACATCAACATAGCCCATCTCAATAATTTTACTCAAGTACCTGGCCGCGCCAGTATGGGCAATCGCCGGGCCGCCCACCAGTAGAATCTTGCGGTTGCGGGCTTTGGCGTTGCGCATTTCACTCACCAGCCCGGCAATCGCCAGTTCTTTGGGCCGTTCGCTGGAAACCGAGCTGCCCATAAAAGCAAAGACCTCGCGCTTGCGGTCGCGTTCCATGGGTTCCAGCCGGATGCCGGTATGGCCGACCGCGATCAATTCGTCCTTTTTGACGTGCGTGACCGGGATACATTCGGCTGTCTGCGTGCCGTTGATAGCGCGCATAACGATACCGCAGTCCATTTCGGTCTTGCTAACCGGGAGCCATTGATTTTTAGCCCGGATAAAGGTCTGTAGATTGGTTGTGCTGTAAAAATCCAGCGGGAAAACGCCATCGCGAGGAGCCGGTTTGAACTCACAATCGCGGTCTTCCAGGATAGTGACACCAACCCGCTGGACCAGGCGGAGGATTTCCTGGAGAATGGATGGAGAAGGCGCGTTAACCCGCATGAGACAATAACTTGGCTCATCTTTGTGGCGACCCAGGTCAAATTCTTCGACCTCATAGTTGCCGCCGAGATCCATAATTGTATCCATAACCTGGGGCAAAATGTAGCTGTCTACAATGTGGCCCCGCAATTCGATTTTTTGCTCGAACATAGCTTTCTTTCCATCACTTTCCCCACAGGACGGGAAATGTTATGTGCCAGGAAGGCGGTTTACAACCTGTTTAACATCGCAGCGTAAGCAGTAAGGGCGCTTAAGCCGCGATGTTGTAGGGTTACTGACCCGCGCCTTATTTCGTGCTGGTAACTTTTTGGAGGCCGCGCGGCTTATCCGGATTGAAACCACGTGCCAGGGCCAGGTGCATGGCGAACAACTGACCTGGCACCACGCTTACAATCGGGCTGAGCGCCTCGGAAATGCCGCTCAAATCCAGCCGGAAAGCACTCTCACGCGAAGTCGCCATCTTAAGCAAGCCGTCATCATCGCCAATGCACAACAATTCAACGCCCTCGGCAGTCAATTTCTTGGCAAGGTCCAGTAACCCGGGGATAGCAGGCCCATTGGCCCCGATTAAAATAGCGGGCAGGCTTTGTTCGGCCAGGGCAAAAGGCCCGTGCAGGAAGTCAGCAGTCGAATAGGGAGCCGCGAAAATATAGCTGGTTTCCTTCAGCTTGAGCGCCACTTCCAGGGCCGTGGGAAAGTTATAACCCCGGCCCAGGGTCAGACAATGCCGGGCATTTTTATAAAGTTCCTGGTTAGCCAGGTGTTTAAGCCCGTCTTCCAGTTGGAGTGCCTTGTCAATAGACGAAGGCAGCCGTTCCAGGCCGAGCCGCAGGCCGTTGTCATCGGACAATTCCGCCGCCAGCAGGGCCAGAAGACCCAACTCGCCGGTGTAAGTCTTGGTGGCTGCTACCGAAAGTTCCGGGCCGACATTCAGCGGTATCACGTCCGCCGCCGCCTGGGCCAGGGCCGATTCAGGATTGTTGGTCAGGGCCAGGGTCATGGCGCCTTGCTTGCGGCCTTCCTTGATTACCGCCACGATATCTTCGCCGCCCCCCGATTGGGACACGCCGATTACCAGGGCCTTTTTCAAGTTAGGGGGCCGGTGGTAGAGCGTGAAAAGCGAAGGAGCCGCCAGGGAAACTGGTAAGCCGGTAAAGGCTTCAAACAGATAGCGGGCATAGGTCGCAGCGTTATCGGAAGTGCCGCGAGCAGCAATGAAAACCAGGTCCGGTTGAAAAGCATTAATCCGACGGGCGATATTTCTAATTAGTGGTAAACCTTCTTTGAGCGCCCTTTCCAAAGCCTGGGGTTGCTCCCGGATTTCATCCCGCATTAAAGTCATTTTTTAATCTCTACTCCTTTAGTAATCATTACCCACCCAGACTCTGGCGACAGCTATGCCAAAAAGCAGGGTAATTATAGTCGCCGACCCAACACACCACCAGCAAATTGCATGAATAACAAATAGTTCCATGGCGGTCAGGTAAACTGAGAAAATTACACCGATTAGGGTTGCAACAAACAGGCTTAAATCCAGCCTGGCAGTTGAGCCTTTCCGACCGGCGGCTACCCGCCAGCGTCCCAGGCCCAACCCCAGCAGGCCGATATACCCGGCCAGCCCCACGTAAGAAACCGGGATTCCCCAGTTTGGCGGGAAGTAGGCATAAGCGCTCCGGTTTACCGTGTCGCAACTCAAGTCTGCGGTACAAATAATCGGCGTAAAAGTTAAATGCGTCCAGGACAGATAGCCGGAAACGCCAATACCGATCAACGTTAGTACAATAAAAGCCAGGTCAAACCAGGCGGGCAGCCGGGATACTGAGGCCCAGTGGGCCACCGGAGCGGCCCACTGGGCCTGGTCGGCCGGTTTTTTAGAATTAATCTGTTGTGCCACGCTAAGACCTCAACTTTCAGATCTTACTTGTTTAAGGCGGCATCAATCGCGGTTTTCAAATCGGCATAATCAACCGATTTAACGGCCGCACCGTTTACAAAAAAGGTTGGCGTGCCGGTCACGCCCCGGTTTTGAGCGGCGGTAGCGTCATTAGCCGCCTGGCTGCGATACTTGTTGCTAACCAGACATGTGTTAAAGGCCGCCGAATCAAGCTGCAAGGCTTTCGCCAGGGCTTTCAACCGGTCATTGGTCCAGTAGCCGGAATTTTCACTGGCAGCCTGGTTATTGTAAAGAGCGTCATCGTAGTCCCAGAAGCGTTTCTGGTCGGACGCGCAGTAAGCCGCTTCGACCGTAAGGTGCGACTCGCGGGCGGCCGAATTGGCATCCAAAAACGGAAAATGTTTGTAAACAAACTTCACGCTTTTGTTAGCATTGATGAAATCAGCCATCAGGCGGGGCTGGACCTGCTCGTGCCACTGCTTGCAGAAGGGGCACTGGTAATCCCCGTACTCTTCCACGACCACTTTTGCATCAGCCGGGCCCATTTCGAAAGGCCGGGCATCTACCCTGGCAGTGGCCGGGATACTCTTAAACACGGTCGGTTGGGAGATAGAAACTCCTAAAACAATCAAAGCTGTCGCGATAACTAATACAATCGCGCCGGTAATCAGAAGTTGCAGCCGGCGGCGTTTCCGGGCGCGGCGGCGAGAGGCTTCCTGTTTGGGAGTTAATTTTCGACCATTCGGGTAACCGCCGGAAGTGGTAGAATTCGGGGTTAGAGGAGTCGGGTTAGATTGGAGGTCACCGGTTTTCTGACTACCGGCAGAATTACGAACCTGGTTGGCCCCTTGCTTTGATTTGTTCTGGTTAGCCATAGAATTTAAAAGAATCTTTCTCTTTACTACCGGGTAAACTCTCAGAAAAGGCAAGAGTTTATTCCTTCTTTTAAGACTTCCCCTTTTGAGCCTTAGTTCCCAAATAACCAAAAATTTACCCTGCTCAGGGCGCCAGGTAAAAGTCCTTAATTCACCACATTAAGCCAAATTATAACACAAATAGAATCGGCAATTTTAGCATTTCAGCCGGAAAGCCCGGTTTAACAATTAAAATTAGTATCCCATTCCGGCAGTTCCGCGCCATGCTTGCCCAGGTTTGCCAGCGTCCCTGGCAGTTTGAGCATATTCAACAATTTACCCTGGGCAGCCGGTTGTTAATTACCGCGGTCGCTTATAAAGCCTTTGCTTAAGCGAAAGGTTATTGACAGGCTCTTAAAAGCACCCTATAATTAATGTACCGCTTTGCAATTATGTAAAGTTCGAAAAGGATACTTCTTTTCATCCTCGGTACTGCTCCTAGGGAAAATTGAAAATACTGCTGTAATTTACGTTTATGCTAATCAAGGTAGATTTATTGGTCCTGGTTTTTTCCTGATAATCAAGAGGAAACCTTTCGCCAAAAACACCATGTAAACCGCGTTAGTATTGTATTGAGGTGCGAGTAAAACAGCCCGGCCTCAGTAAAAGCAAACAACCCAGGAGATAAAAATATGATAAAACGCCCTCTGGCAAATCCGCCATTACTGCGGTTTGCCCGGACCTCCGACCAAAGGCACCTTCGTTTTCTAATTATAGGTCTGGCCTTACTGGCATTGTCCGGGTTGTTCTGGAGCCAGTTAAATGCCGCCCACGCTCAAACTGCTACCCCGGCGCTTAATTATGGCAACCGGAACGTAAACACTACCAGCGCAGCTCAAACGGCTACTTTCACGAACAACTCTGAATTTACTATGAGTGTAGGAGTCGGACTTGCCACCGGGACGGATTTTAGCCTTGTAGGAACTACTTGTGGAAGCGAACTTCCCGGAGGTTCATCATGCGAGGCAAATGTTGTTTTTTCACCCAAGAGCGCCGGTCCGAAAAGTGACGCAGTAGTATTTACTTATGAGTTCTTTGAGTTCCTGACGGCGATCAACGCTAAACCTCAACTCCAGGCAGTAGCAACCAGCTCCACCACATTAACCGGTGTCGGTGTGCTGGCAGTCACCCCGGCCCCTACCCGGGCTCCGCCCGCCTGTGGCAGCCAGATTCATGGCTGGGTACTGGTAGACGGCAAGCCGGGAGTGGGCCAGACCCTTAACCTGGAAGGACCCCACAAGGCCCAGACAATAACCGGGCCGGACGGCTCTTTCTACTTCAATAACCTGTGCGCCGGGTCTTACAAAGTTAGCCTGGTTTACGACCGCAGCGTCTACACGGCAGGTGACCCGGATACCCGGACCTTCCAGGTTGACGGAATTAATGCCTACCGTAACAACCAGTTCAGCATTAACACGGTTGTAACAACGGCCCCCGCTACCACCGCTCCGGCTACCACGGCCCCGGCTGTGACAACTGCGGCACCGGCGACCGCCGCGCCGACAACCCCGGCTGTGACTCTCGCCCCGGCGGCCCCGCAGTGCCCGGCCAGTTTATTTGCCGCCCCGTCAGACAACCGCCTGCGCCTGGGTACGCAAACGATTAAGGTTACCGACACCAGTTTCCTGCTATGCGTTCAGGTTTCGGCCGGTACTGTCCCGATTGACCTTAGTGATACTGTTATAATAAACTTGCCAGGTGGAGCGGTGGTCAGTCAGGCCAACGCGAACCTGGGAACAGTCACGGTCAATACCAACACAGTACGCTGGGGCGACTTTGCGCTATCTGCCCGGCAAAGTGCTAACCTGGTACTTTCGATCAATGCGCCCAGCGGCAGCCTGGTAGGCAGCAGCGTTTTCGTAAGCGGCAGCTTTAACCGCAGCCAGGCCTTCCAGCAGCGCATTCCGGGGTTACCGGGTGTACTCGATATTCAGCCCCCGGCCCAGGGTGGCGGCACCCAGAGCCAGGGCCAGAGCAGACCGGTTATTCCCGCTGCCGCCCCCGCTACCGGGGTTGGTATGGAAGAGCCACAACCGGCCTCTGTCCTCATAATCGTTCTGGCGGCATTTGCCGCGCTAAGCCTGGGTATTTTTGGCCTGGTCCTGACCGGACGAGCCGGAAAGCAGACCCACAAAAAGGAGTAACCAGAACTTGCATTTGCAAGACCTAGACGAACAGGTGGCCCACGAACAAGAGGCGCGGGCCGCCCTTACCAACCAGAAACTGGCTTTTATCGGCGGTGGGGTAATGGCCGAAGTAATGATTTCGGGAGTGCTGGAGCGTAACCTGGCCCAACCGGAAGCAATTATAGTTAGCCATCCACGCTCGCGCCGGGCGACCGAACTGACCGACAAGTTAGGTATCAAGTCAACCACTTCCAACCTGGAAGCGGCAAGTCAAGCCGATATTGTCATCCTGTGCGTAAAACCGCAAAGATTAAATCCAGTCCTGAAAGAACTGGCCGGGCAAATTACGCCCGGCCAGTTGCTTATTTCTATCGTAACGGGCGCGACAACCGAAACTATCGGCAAGCGCCTGAATCACCCGGCAGTAGTCCGCGCCATGCCCAACACCCCCTCCCGGGTCGGCTACGGCATGTCAGTCTGGACGACCACCCCGGCGGTAACCGATGTTCAACGCAGCCAGGTCCGGGCCTTATTCAGCGCCCTGGGCAAAGAGATGTGGTTCGAGGAAGAACGCTTCATCGATATGGCTACAGCGGTCAGCGGCTCCGGTCCGGCCTATGTCTTTTTGGTTATGGAAGCCCTGATTGACGCGGCCGTTCACCTGGGGTTCAGCCGACAGGACGCCCGCGAACTGGTCACCCAGACCCTGCTTGGTTCAGTATTACTAGCAAAAGACTCACCTACACACCCGGCCGAACTCCGTAACATGGTCACTTCACCCAACGGCACCACTGCTGAAGCACTCTATGAACTGGAAAAAGGAGCGGTTCGCACAGTCTTTTCCAAAGCGGTTTATGCCGCCTATCAAAAGACTGCCACTCTCAGTAAGATGATTAACAAAGAATGATGATTTAGCCACTATTACCATGCTAATCGAGAATTGGCACGGTTTATGCCTCAGCTTATAGTCTGGAAAATAACTCATTTCCCGGTGATTTAAGGCCCCGTGCATTTAGCCGGTTATGGCCCCCTTTATTCCGGGAATATTCCCACCTTTTTAATAAAACACCGGGTTATATTTTCGATTTACTGGCACTCCCCTTATGAGGGTGAAACCAGTTATTTTTAGTACAGGCTAGAGTCCGAGCAGCATTTTAGCAGGACGATCACTAACAAAATTAGAAAGCGATATTGATAATGGATAAACTTGAAAGCGGGCGGCGCGGGAACCTGGAAAAACTTTTTGCGGGCGAAGTAGATGAAGTAAAAAAGGGCAAAGGCCGGATATCACTCAGTAAAGTAATGAGTTCCGGGATGGAACTGCTGGACAAAGTGCCTTCCCAGTACATTACCGGGCGCTCGACTAAAAGCACCCGCCAGCGCCAGCAGGAAGAAAAAACCGCGCCGGTCGAATTCTCGCTTTTCGCACCTTATAACAAACGGGCCGCCGTACGAGGCGACTTCTCGGAATGGAATGATGTAGATCTTGAAAAAGGGGATGACGGCTATTTTCGCACAACTATTGACCTGGCCGATGGCGATTACGAGTACAAATTCTGCGTGGAGTCGAATAGCCCCTGGCAGCTTGGCGAATGGATTTGTATTACCGATCCAATGGCAACCGATGTAAACGACCACAAAAATGACAACGGTATAATCCACGTTCGGAACGGTCAAACAATCGTGGACCAGTATGAATGGCGGCATGATATGGACCCGCTACCGCCGGACGTGGAACTGGTGATTTATGAAATGCATGTGGGTGATTTCGGCGGCAATTTCAACGGGGTAGTTGACCGGCTGGATTATTTAAGCAGCCTGGGTATCAACGCTATCGAATTGATGCCAGTTAGCGAATTTCCGGGGGATAAAAGCTGGGGCTATAACCCACGCCACTTTTACGCGGTGGAAAATGCTTACGGCAACAGCACCGACCTTAAGAACCTGGTGGACGAATGCCACGCCAGGGGTATGCGGGTGATTATGGACCTGGTGGCAAACCACGGTCAGGACGAAAACCCCCTGGCCCAGGTTGACCACAATTACTGGTTTGTCGAAAACAATACCGACGCCTACCAGTACGGCCCCAAGTACGATTACAATCACTGGGACGATAACTTGAAGCTCTTCCCGGCCCGTAAATTCATGAACGAGGTTGCTTTTTACTGGGCGACCGAGTTCCACCTTGACGGTATCCGCTTTGACGCGACCGCCCTGATTGATAACTTTGATTTCTTGCACTGGCTGGGCGAAGCGGTCAAACAGGCCAGCGGTATGAAACCCTTTTACCTGGTAGCGGAACACCTGCCGATAGACCCGGCGATTGTCGGCTACGGCAAGCCCATGGACGGCCTGTGGAACGACTACTTTTACTGGCAAATGACGGCCAACATGCGCGAGAGTGAATTCAGCGGCTGGCAGCCTTTTGATTGGGAAAAGACCAAAGACGCCATTCAACCGGCCCGCAACGATCTTATCGGCCCAACAGCGGCGGTGAATTACATTTCCAACCACGATCACAACCGCCTGATGTTTGAACTGCAGACCGCCGGGATTGAAGGGGATAAAGCCTTCCGCAAGGCTAAACTGGCGGCGGCAGTAACATTAACCTCGGTCGGCATACCTATGGTCTGGATGGGCGAGGAATTCGGGGAAACCTGGGACAAGAGCATTGAGCCCCGCCCGCTGCACTGGGAACTACTGGAGTCCGGGGCTAACTCCGACCTGTATCATTATTACAGCGGCCTGATTTACCTGCGGAAAACCAGCGGTCCGCTCAAGACCGAAAATATTGAATTCTTTCACCTGGACGAGGCTAACAAAGTGCTGGCCTGGAAACGCTGGGACGACCAGGGCGGCATTGTGGCGATGGTTGCGAATTTCAGCGACAGTGCGCTGGGCGATTACGCCATACCGGGGTTTCCGGCAGACGGCGACTGGCACGAGTTCAGCTTTGACTACGACAAGTCGGTTGAAGGCGGCCAGATGGTCGATTTTATTGGCCCCAGCGAGTGTAAGATTTACATCAAGAAATAGGCACAAAAAAGCACCGGAGAAAAAATCCCCGGTGCTTTTTCGTCTATTTGAAGTTAAATAGCTTTTCACTTCCCACAAGCGTGAGCTAAAACTACTTTTTCTTCTTTTTGGGCGGGCGCATCTGGCCCGCGCCAGGGGCGCTGCCGGTGCGGACCGGTAATCCTCCGGCCGGTTTAGAGGCCGGGCTACCGCCATTACTGCCACTGGGACCGGCCGGACGAGGGCCTTTCTTGAAATCGGCCAGCGGGTCGCGGGGAGCCTGCATCTGCTTGCGGGCACCACCCCCACCGCCCATACCGGGCATCCCACCCATGCCGGGGGGCATACCGCCGCCCATGTTACCGAGCATCGAGCCGAGGTTCGCCATGTTCATGCCGCCGCCTTTGCCCATCATCTGCATCATCTGGCGCATGCCCCGGAACTGCTGGAGAAGCTCGTTCACGTCGGCGACGGTCGTGCCACTACCGGTAGCAATTCTGCGCCGCCGGCTTGCGTTGATAATGTCGGGCTCCTGCCGCTCCTTCTTGGTCATCGAAAGGACAATCGCCTCGGTCCGGCGCAGCGAAGATTCGGCTTCAGGCGTGTTGAGGGCGTTGCGCATTTCCTTCATCTGCTTGCCCATACCCGGCAGCATACCCAGCAAGCCGCTCAAAGGCCCCATCTTCTTCAGGTTGCGCATCTGGGCCAGGAAGTCTTCCAGGTCGAATTTGCCTTTGCGCATCTTTTCCTGGAGCTTCTGGGCTTCTTCCTCATCATAGGTCGCCTGGGCGCGTTCGATCAGGCTTAGAATATCGCCCATACCCAAAATACGCTGGGCAATGCGGTCAGGATAGAAAGGCTCAAGGGCATCCAGCTTTTCACCGACACCCATGTATTTAATCGGCACGCCGGTAACAGCCCGCACCGAGAGAGCCGAACCACCCCGGGCGTCACCGTCCATTTTGGTGATAATCAGACCGGTGATGCCAATGCGCCGGTTGAATTCCATCGCCACATTGACCGATTCCTGACCTGACATGGCATCAACTACCAGCAAGATTTCGTGAGGATTGACCTCGGATTTAATCCGCTGCAACTCCTCCATCAACGGTTCGTCAATCTGCAAACGACCGGCGGTATCGACGAGAACGACCGAATTGTTATTCTTGCGGGCCTGAGCAATCGCGTGCTGGGCAATCAGCGGCGGTGCGACCGAAGTGCCTTCGCTGTAGACCGGGATATCCAGCTGGCGTCCGAGGGTCTGCAACTGTTCAACCGCGGCCGGGCGATAAATGTCGGCCGCCACCAGCAAAGGCCGGTGCTTCTGCTGGCGCAAAGCCAGGGCCAGTTTACCGACGGTAGTCGTTTTACCGGTACCCTGCAACCCAACCAGCATGATAACGGTCGGCGGCGTCTTGGAAATATTCAGGGCGTTGCCGTTGCCTTCGCCTTCTTCGTTCTCGCCACCCAGCAATTCGGTCAACTGGTCATTGACGATCTTGATAACCTGCTGGCCCGGCGTAAGGCTGGTTAAAATCTGGGAGCCGAGGGCGGCTTCGGTTACATCTTTGACAAATTCTTCGGCGACAATGGTGTTAACGTCCGCTTCCAGGAGAGCCCGGCGGACTTCGGTCATAGCCTTACGAATGTCATCCTCGGTCAGCTTGCCGCGTCCGGTTAATGAGCGGAAAGTACCCTCTAATCTTTCAGATAAAGTCTCAAACATCTAGCTTTTCCTGTCTTTATAGAATTATTACCTGGCAGATACCGGCTTTTCCTTAGAAAATTTGGGCCAGGACCAGGCCTTATGAATATACCCGGGCCAGCGGCCCACTCTTAGGCGCGTTGGAAGAGCGCGTTAACGTAGGCTTCCGGTTCAAACTCGGCAAAGTCTACCACTTTCTCGCCCGTCCCAATGTATTTAATCGGGATTTTCAGTTCGTGCGCAATCGCAAAGGCGATACCGCCTTTAGCCGTACCATCCAACTTGGTCAAAACAATACCGTCAATCCCAACGGCATTGGTAAAATGCTTGGCCTGGGAAAGGCCATTCTGGCCGGTCACAGCATCCAGTACCAGCAAGATTTCGTTAGGGGCACCGACCTGGGCCTTTTCGATGGTGCGCTCGATTTTCTGCATTTCGGCAATCAGGTTAAAGTTGGTCTGGAGGCGTCCGGCGGTATCAATAATCGCGATATCCGCACCGTGTTCCTGAGCGTATTTAACCGTATCAAAGGCCACCGAAGCCGGGTCGGAGCCAAACTCGCGGGCAATTACCGGCGAATTTACCCGTTCACCCCACAACTTAAGCTGGTCAATCGCGCCTGCCCGGAAAGTATCGGCGGCACCCAGCACCACGCTGGCGCCACCGCTTTGATAATAGGCGGTCAGCTTGGCGATAGAAGTGGTCTTGCCGTTACCGTTTACCCCCACGACCATGATTACATAAGGCCGCTTTTCACCTTCGCTACCGGCGCTAACTTTAGGAATAACGGCAGGCGGTGGCGGGGGCGTGCCTTTAGGCCGCTTCTGGGCTTGCTTATCCTGTTGCTTGCGCTCCCACTCCCGGTCGCGAGCTTCTTTCTGGTGAAGCGCATCTACCGAAGCCTGGGCCTTGCCCTGGACTTCCTGGAGCGTTTTAATCATTTCGGACCGGAAGATGGCTTCCACATCGCGGCTGCGCCGGGTCCGTTCGTCCAGGGTCCGCCGCTGGCTGTTTTCAATCAGTTTATCGGTCAGGTTAACGCCAATATCGGCCTGTAACAGCAAACGTTCGAGGTTTTCCCAAAATTCGTCGGTAATATCGTCAACTTCAAACAGCTTGCCAATTTGCCCGAAGACGCCGCCCTCACTGCGGCTTTTCTCAAGGGCTTGCTCGGTTTTTTCCTCTATTACCTGCTCGGCTTCTTTTTTCCGCCGGAAAAACTTAAACACACTTCCTCCAACCGGTGTGGACCACCGTTTTGCAAAACTTGCCCCGGTGAGGGCTCCCCTGTCTTACAGGACCAGGGTAACTAGATAAAGCTAAAATAGGCAGCTTATATTTTAACATAATCCCTAGCCATAAGCTAACCCAACCTGAATTTCTGGCCCCAAATCAGCTGCACCTCTTTTAAATAGCGCCCGACCCGTTAAGAAAATTTATAAAATGAGTGACCTTTGTCACTAACCGGTTATGCTAAAATTAAAGCATAGACCAGCATAGCCGGTAAATCCCGCTCCGGGAGGATAAGTTTGAGCCAGACAGACCCCAAAATCTATTCCGAAACCCTGGATGATAAAAGGCCAATTTCGCTCCAGGATTACCTGCGGCAAGCCCGGCAAACGCGCTCCCAGGAAAATACCTCCCAATTCCAACCGCTGGCTTTCTTAAAGAAAATCAAAAGCCCTTCTACCGGCAAAAAAGCCAAACTAAAGGCTAAACGGCTTCCGTCTGGCTTAACCCAGGCCCAGGCACTCGAAATTGTAAGCGGCCTGGAAGCGGGGCTGAATTTGTTCAAACCCGGAACAGCGCCTTATCCTGACCTGGACCCGGCTAAAATTCTAATCCGGGCAGCGGCTACAGGCCTGCAAGTAAACCTGGTAGAAGGCGCGCCCGGCCAGGAAAACAACCTCCAACAAGCTATAACCCGGCTCTTTTACCGGCTGACCATTGGCCAGGAGTTGGACCCGCAGAACCCCGAAATGCAGTTCAAACAACTCGCCCAGGCGTACCCGCATACAGCTAAAGTGCTGCGGCAGGGCTGGCAGTCGGGCTATAACTCTACCCGGCAGTTAAGCGGTGCTTTTGGGTGGAGCCTCTTTCGCTGGGAACACCTGCCCCTGACCGATGCTCAAATCGAGGCGGTCACAGCCGCCAGCAGGCCGGGAAAAGTCACGCCCGCCCGCCAGTTAGAACTACCGCAACCGTCCGAAAACGGGCAACCGGCTAAAGGCGGGTTACCCGGCTTGCTGACCTGGGCCAGCCTGAGCCTGGGGCTGGCCCTGATTGTGGCTTTCCTGGTCGTTTCGGCGGCCAACCCGCCCGTAACCGCCCAGACCAACCCGCCGACAGCGGCACCCAGCCCGACCCCTGCGCCTAATGTGCGGCCTGGCCTGGTCAATACTCGCCAGGCGGACGGTTCCCGCCTGACGCTGTTTAACCCGGCCTACCTGCCCGGTAACGAGTCGAAATATACCAACCCGGAGACCCTGGCCCCCGGCCAGGCCGCCCTGCTGAGCGGCCAGCGGCCCCTACGAGTGTTAAATGCCCAGTGGTCGCTCGGCCAAAACGTCTACCTGACCTTGCAAGATGGCGGCTGGGAAGTCTGGGATACCACCAGCGGCAGCCGGATTAGCCGCCGGGAACTGCCGGATGCCGGGCAATACGCCTGGGTCTGGTGGTCACCGGACGGCGAGAATTTTGCCGCGCAGGGTTTTGACGGAAAAATGCGGCTGGGCAGCGCGGGTAAGGTGCTGCGGACCTTTGCTTATACCACCGGCTATTACCCCGGCGATATCGGGTTCCCGCTTAGCTGGTCGCCCAATAGCAACTACCTGCTGGTGCGCCAGGGTGAAGGGAAATACCAGTTCTGGAACTTCCAGGGCAATCCCCAGGCCATTATGCCCGGACCGGACCAGCCCTTTCTGGATCTGAACAGCGAAGATACTGAGCAGGGTTTCCAGGGAAGTTGGAGCTGGTCCGGCGACAGCCGCTACATTGCCTTTTTCATGGGCAGTACGGCCAACACGGTAATTATTTTCGAAAACCGGACCCTGGCAAAAGTAGCGACACTCAGCCTGGAATGGCAATCTCAACTCCCGGCCGGTGACATTTTCGCGGACCAGTATTTTGGTGACAATTATGCCAGCCAGGGAAACTTTGCCTGGTCGCCGGACGGGCAATATATGGCCCTCCAACGCTGGAGCAGCAATGTATTTTCGTCTATTCCTCAGTCCCAGCGCATCCTGACCATCTGGGAAGTGCCGGCCAACCTTTTGACCAGGTCCAATTCCAACCCTTTAATACCGCGCCGTTATCAGGCTATTAAGCTGGATAATGCCGGTGCCGCCGGGCTGGTAGAATGGTCCCGTGACGGCCGCCTGCTGCTGAACAGCCGCCAGACCAGGCCGGTCAATAATTCTGCGGTGGTTAAACAAAACCAATTACTGGTCTTTGATGAGGATAATGAACGGGCTTTCAACTGGACCAACACCTACACCATTGACCTGCCGGGCCAGCCGGAACAGGCCAACGGCTGGTGGTCGCCGGACGGGCGGCGAGTCCTGGCCGGTACCGGCCTGAATTACCTGGCAATCTACCAGATCCCGCCGCCAGGGGAACCGGCCCCGGCCCAGGCGCTAAAAATCCAGGGGCTATCGAAAAACCTAGAAGCCACCACCGAAACTGCCGCGCCTTCGCCGGATGGGCGCTGGCTGGCAACATTTAGCATAAATACCGGCCCACAGCTAAGGGACTTAACCACCGGCCAGCTAAAGAAAGCTTTACCGGGCCCGTTTGATTATGGTCTAACCGGCCTGCCGATGCAGTGGTCGCCGGATAGCCGGTACCTGGCCGTAGTTTACAGCCGGTTGGTAAGCGCCAGCTATAATACGGGCTACCGGACCGTGGCGCGCCTGTGGAAATTTAATAAAGACAAAGACCAGCCCGACCTTTACGGCGATGTTTCGATTGCCAGCGAAACTGCATTTATCCCGGCCACCGGTTGGAATTTAAAAAGCAGCGAGCCAGAACTATGGTTTGAAAAAGACCAGGACAGGGTAAGCGCCTGGAAACAAACCGGCCCGCCGCCGGACAAGCAAAACCCCCTGGAAACCCAGGCAGCCGGACAATTGCCCGGCCGGTCGATTCCGCCCGGCTTCTGGACCGCTCCCAAAGCCTGGTTTCCGGACTGGTCGGCCTGGGTAGGACCGCTGGATACCACACTGGATTATGGCATCAGAAAGCTGCAGCCGCCCGGTACAAACCTGGCTGGCAGCCAGGCCGGGGAGGTAATTCACCTGGAGCCGCGCACCGGCGAAAAAGCGGAAACCGTTAGCGTAAAGGCCACCGCTATCTCGCCGGACAGCCGGATGGTCGCCCTCGGGCTCAGTAATGGCCTTATCCATCTCTACGACGCGGCCAATGGAAAACTTTTCCAGGCTTTCAGCGCGCACCAGGCCGCTGTAAACCAGCTTGGTTTCGCGCCGGACGGCAAAAGCCTGGCCAGCGCTTCGAGCGACCGGACGGTAAAAGTCTGGAATACGGCTAACTGGAAGGCGGTTTCGCTGTTGCGCGGCCAGAGCCAACCCGTAAACTTTCTCCAGTGGTTGCCTGACGGCAAAACCCTGCTGGCGGGCAATACTGCGAATGGCACCTCTATGGTTATGTGGCGGGTGAGTTAGGGGAAACCTGCCCTGGAATGGCAAATGGCAAAGTTATTTTCAGACTTTTGTGAATCAAAAACCGGCGAAAGATGCACTCTCGCCGGTTTTTTAAATTTCGAACTTAGATGCGGGGCAAAATCGCTTTAACCAGCGAAATCAGGCGCGGCCCGACGGCCTTACCAACCTCGATTACTTCTTCGCCGTTAGCCTCCACAGTAGTATCGGGGTCGAGAGTATTGGTGATGGTGCTGATACCCAGGACGCGCATGCCGCCGTGAACGGCCACAATAACTTCCGGGATGGTTGACATGCCCACCGCGTCCGCACCCCAGGCGCGCAGCAGCCGCATTTCCGCCCGGGTTTCGAAGTTCGGCCCGGTCAACATCACATAAACCCCCTGGTGGAAGCGGATACCCAGCTTAGCGGCTTCCTCCTGGGCAATATCGCGCAGGCTTTGCGTGTAAGAATTTACTACCGGCAAAAAGCGCGGGCCGGTAGCGTTATCATTAGGGCCGCGCAAAGGGTTCTGACCGGTCATGCCGGGTAAAAAGATATGGTCGTTTAAGGCCATCAGGTCGCCGGTCTTGAAAGCCGGGTTGAGACCCCCGGCGGCGTTGGTAACGAGCAAGGTATCAATTCCTAACGCGCGCATTACGCGAACCGGGAAAGTTACCTGGGCCATGTCGTGGCCTTCGTAGAAATGGAACCGGCCCTGCATCGCCAGCACCGTCTTGCCGCCCAACTGGCCGATGACCAGCCTACCGGCGTGGCCGGGTGCGGTTGAGCCGACAAAACCGGGTATAACATTGTAAGGAATGGCTACGGCATCTTCCAGCTCGTCAGCCAGTTGGCCCAGGCCGCTGCCCAGGATAATGCCGGTAGTCGGTTGGCGATGACCCAGTAGCGGTTGGATAAACTCCTGAGCATGACGGATCAATTGAGTTTGTGTGTCCACGGTTGGCTATTCTTCCCCTTATATTAATTAAAGACGGTTCATTAACTCGTTTTTCTTATTCTGGAACTCAGCTTCGCTTATGATACCATTATCCCGCAAGCGGGCCAGTTGCGCGATGCTATCAGCGATTTGCTGCGGAGTGGCCGGTTGCGCCTGTTTCTGGTAAGCGCTGGTGGCCTGGGGGAATTGCTGCTGGTAAGGCGGTTGCTGGCCCTGCGCCGGTACAGCCGGGGCGTAGCCTCGCGGGTCATTCTGATAAGGTGGAATAACCGGGGGCGGCGCGGCATAAGCCTGGACGCCTTTGCGCTGCACCGGAAGAGGCGCTTTATCCTCATCGTTCATATAACGGCGCCCGCCGCCCGGCGCATAATCGCTGGCATCCCCGTAGTAGCGGTTCTTGGCATTGAGCATGATTTTCTTAAATTCAAACGGCTTATCCAGAAATTCCAGCCGGTTGATGCCGCTATCGCTGCCGGTCAAAAGCTCAACCGTACCATAACCCAGCATGCGGCCAAACAAACTCTGGTTGGTCTGAATATCATTGATCTTTTCCAGGGCGGTTGTAAATTCTTTTTTGTTGATAATACCTTCGACCTGGATTACCCGCTCATTGGTAATGATATACTGCTCAGCCTGCCAGACCAGGTAAGAAATCCCAAAGGCGATGAATGAGATAAACATGGCAACCAGGGTTATAATCTGCACAAAGGGCCGGGCAGTCGTTACGAAGTTCGAAGCCTGTCCCGGTGGTGGATTATAAGTGCTGATAAAAATTGCCACGACTAACGAAAAGATAAAAAGTAAAATCCACTGCAACGCCGACCGTAAAAGCACAATAATGTGCTTATGGGCAACATGGACGACTTGCTCACCACTGCTCAGATTTGCCTTTTTGTAGGCCATGCCATACCTTCTTTCTCAGCCCGTTGGTCTGAAAACATTCAAAACTAGCCGCCTGCGCACAGTTAGTACCTGGAATTTAATACGTAAACCACCGGAGCAAGTTTGCCTTTTTTAACAGGCAATTTTGCGTTTCTGCACCGGCAGCCAATAATGGCGAAGACTCAAGGGCCTATCCGTTAACAAAATTAGCGGATAGCCTGCTTTAAGCTGTATTACCCATTTAATTTAGCGGCGCTGTGATTTACGACAGGCGGCTTAAGAAATTGTGTGAATAAACTCGGCCGACTTTAAATCTCGCTCCAACAGATAGCGGGTATAGCTGCGCATTGCCTGTTCCAGTTCCCGCCGCAGGTTATCGGTAAGGCGCAGCTTGGGAATGTCGGTAAAAGCCGTTCGCTGCAAATGGCGCATAACTTTAAGCGCGTCCACGCTTAACTCGGCGCTGCGCCGTTCAATGTTCCCACAATCGTTACAAAGTACCCCACCCAGTTCCGGGCTGAAGAAATTCACGACCGGCCGGAGTTCGGCCTGGCAGCGCACGCACTGTTGCAATTGAGGGCGGTAGCCCATATATGAAAGCAGGTGCAACTCGTAGGCGCGGATAGTGATATTGGGGTCGTCGCCGGAATTGAGGCCGGTAAAAGTATTGACCAACAATTCGTAGGCCGGATAGTTTTGAATATTTTCTTCGGCCAGGCGGTCCAACAATTCAGCCACATAAGAGGCGTGGGCTACCAGGTTTAAATCTTCGCGAAGCTTGCGGTATATATTGATCGGTTCGCTCTGGGTAACAATATCCAGGTTGCGGCCCTTGGCAATTAAAAGGCGGCTTTTGGTAAAAAGTTCTACATAGCCACCCAGGCGGCTGGTAGTGCGGCGCACTCCCTTGGCGACTACCCGCAATTTCCCGTGTTCGGGTGTATAAATGGTCAGGATTTTGTCGGCCTCCCCGACATTCATCCGCCGGATAACCACCGCCTCGGTACGGTATAATCTTTCGTTTTCTTTTATCTCATTTGCCATACTAGAATTATATCATTTCTTTCTTACAGTGAACAGAATTTAGCTCTATCTATATTATCTGTATAAACATGGTTTCTGGCTGGAATGTCGATTAGTCTTAGCTTAGTAGAAAACCAATTCAAAATGTGTGCGTTTAATATTAAAGATGCAAATTGTTGGGCGGCCGGGCTGTCATACTTGATAGGGATTTAATAAAGTGAAAAGGTCAGGACTGTCCAGTATTTCGAGTGCAGCCGATTAGAGCTGCACCCTGAATTTGCAGGCGCCCGGTATGAGGTGCTGATGGGGTTGCTGGGTACCCAGAGTTTGCGCACACGAGGTTGGCAGGTTTAATTAATTTGAAGGAACAGCATTAGCGGGAGTGGTAGTGGTAAAGGAAGCGATATAATCGAGTAATTTCTCCATATCAAAGGGTTTGCTGATGTACCCGGTACAGCCTACCGCCAGGGCCCGTTCTTCATCTTTGCGGGTGGCATGAGCGGTCAGGGCTATTATGGGGGTTGTCGCAAATTCGGGAAGTTGGCGCAGGCGGTAAACCGCTTCCCAACCGTCCATTCCCGGCAGAGAAAGATCCATCAAAATAATTGTGGGGTTTTCCTGTTGGGCAAGCGTCAGCCCTTCTTCACCGTTAGTGGCAAAGATCAAATTATAACCTTCAGCTTCGAGTAATTCCTCAAGCAAGGCGCGAATATCTTCGCTATCTTCTACAACCAGGATTGTTATACCGTCACCGGCAACAGAGGCCGGTTGTGAAAGGAAACCGGGTTGAAGTGTGGCTGACGCATATTCGGGAACTATACTAAGCCTCATAGGACTTCTCTTTCTGCATGTATTGGCGCTGAAAACATGAATAGACACTTATTTAAAATAAGTATTATTAATATAGAGCAGCTGCGCCTTTTAAAAATACATGTAAATAAAATACAATATTAAATTACCGGTAATCCACTGAAAACTACATCAAAAGATTTGACAGCCAGTTAAGATATTTTAACTTAAAAGCTAAGCTTTTTCCAGTAGATTGCCCAATTCGTTCAAGAGTTCTTGCAGCGGGCGCTTGCCCTTCTGAATTACCTGGTTGGCGTCCCTTTGCAAGCGGTCATAATCCTGGCTAGTCAACATTTTGGCGGTCAAAACAACCACCGGAATGTTATTAGTCAGCGGGTTGGCCCTGATTCGCTGCAAGACCTCGAAACCATCCATACCGGGCATCATCAAGTCTAACAGTATTACCCCGGGCTGATGCTGTTCGATTAAGCGCAGCGCTTCCTGCCCACCGGCGGCAGTCCGGACGGTATAACCGGCCTCGCTAATGGTCTGTTCCAGTACATCTCGAATATCGGCTTCGTCATCCACTACCAGCACATCCGGCGCATGGTTTAAAGTGCCATTCCCGGCCGCTTTATCGGCACTTTTCCCCGGATTCCCGGCAACACCCGGTGCAAGCCCGGCCAGGGTCGCAGCCTCCTGGCGAGTAAGGCGGTCAAGGGTTTGCAGCAAAATTTCCCGGTCTATCGGTTTTACCAGGTACTCGTTGGCTCCCAGCACAAATCCGGCCGACCGGTCAGCCACCACTGAAAGCATGATAACCGGAATGGCGACGGTGGCCGGTTCGGACTTCAATTGCTGCAAAACTTGCCAGCCGTTCGACTGCGGCATCATCACATCCAGGGTGACCGCGAAAGGCTTCAGGCGGGTGATAATTGAAAGGGCGCGGGTTGGCTCGGATAGACCTACCACGTAATACCCGGTGCCTTCCAGGGCATGTTGGATAAGGTCCACCACGTCCTGGTCGTCATCGATTGAAATAATCAGCTTCTTGCCTGCCTCCCGGCTAAGCTGGACCGCCCTTTCCAGGTCGGCCTCAATGTCACTGGCAACCGGCAAAGTAATAACTGCCTGGGCTTCTGCTACGGCCGGTTCAGTTTGCGCACTTAAGAGAGTCGGCCGCTGGGCGATTGGTTCCAGACCGGCCTTAACAGGCTGGCGGGGCAAAAGGATTGTAAAGGTACTGCCGGTGCCAGGTTCGCTTTCAAGCGACAATTTGCCTTCCAACAACTCGGTTAACTTGCGCACGATGGAAAGCCCCAGCCCGGTGCCGCCGTACATGCGGGTGCTGGAATTATCCACCTGGTAAAATTCCTCAAATATCTGGTTTTGTTTCTCCTGGGCAATTCCGATACCGGTATCCCTGACGGAAATAGCGATCCATTCCTGGCCGGTCTTGAACCCGACCGGCTCAGCCGCCGCAAGTTGGGCCGTAACGGCAACTTCACCGTTCGCAGTGAATTTGATAGCGTTAGAAATCAGGTTAATCAAAATCTGGCGCAATTTATCAGAGTCGGTTTCCACCATACCGATAGCCGGGTCTACTTGCGCCGTAAATTTAAGATTTTTCTCAGTAGCTAAAGACTGGGTCTGTTCAATAATCGAGTGGAGAAATGGGTCAAGGTCCAGTTGCGAATGTGAAATGTCCATTCGCCCGGCTTCGATCTTGGCAATATCCAGCACATCATTGACCAGTGAGAGCAAGTGCTGGCCGTTTTTCAAGACCCGCTCAAGGTTAGTTTTCTGCCGTGGGGAAAGGTTTTTAACTTCCTGACTCCGTAAAGTAAGCTGGCTGAAACCGATAATCGCGGTCAGGGGCGTCCTTAATTCGTGCGACATAGTGGATAGGAACTGGCTGCGGGTGCGATTGGCCTGTTCCAGCGCTGAATTAAGAATTGATAATTCGTCACGCTGGCGGCTTAATTCGGCATTATTGCGTTGTAGCTCGCGCTGGCGGCGCTCCAGCTCATCGGCCTGGATTTGAATATGGCGGTAAGCCAGGCCGTTGCTTATAGCCACGGCCAGGTTGCCGGATATTACGTCCATCACATTGCGTGACTTATCGCTCATGGGATAGAGGGTGCCGGAACTCAAAACGCCAATCAGTTCGTCACCTCGCAGCAGCGGCAGGTGGTAGAGAGAGGCAGGCACGACTTCGCCCAGCAAAGTTTTAATCACAAAATCTTTAGCTTCGGCTATATCAGGCCGGGTCAAAGAGAGTGGTTGAAGTGTCTGGGCCACCCGGCCGGGGAAACCTTCGCCAATGCTAAAGTAAGGCTGAAGCTTGCGGCGGTCTATTCCCTGGGCGGCTGTCAGAGTTAGCAAGTTAGAATCCGGGTTGTAGAGATAAATTGCACCGACCTGTAGCTGGAGTTCCCCGATCAATTTCAGTAAAAACTCATCCAGCAGCGACTCAAGGTCCAGGCTGGCAGTCAGGGAATTATTCAACACCAGCAGGCTTTCTTGAATATCCTGCTGCTTGAGCGCATTTTGCTGAGACTCCAGTGAAATCGCCATATTATTGAAATTTACGCCTAACCGGCCCAGTTCGTCATCGGCCGGGTTTTCTACCCTGGCCGAAAGGTCGCCTGCTTCCAACCGGTCGGTAGCGGTCATTAACTGATTTAGCTGGGAGCGGAGGCGGGTAATGAAAAGCGAGAAGGAGCGCCAGATAATCAGGACGGCGCCTAAAGCTACTACCAGAGTGATACCCAACAAAACCAGGTTGAAAATATTAACGCGGTCCTGGCGCACATTAAAATCAAGTTTTACGGCCTGACTGAGACTATCAACGGAAGTCCGGAAGCTATCAAAAAGGGCTTTGCCTTCCAGGGCGCGGGTAGGCTGCCGGGCTTCGACCAGATCGGCGCCACCTCGTTGGGCCCTTATCACCTGAGCCTCGGCAAAATTTTTATACCAGGCTTCGGCCCGGACAATGACCAGGGGTAAGGCGTCACTGGAGTTTTTATAGTTTGGGTCTTTAACGAAGTTTTGAAGGGCTGTCACGGCATTTTGATAATCGATGCGCCCCTGGTTATAGGGTTCCATGAAAACGCGGTCGGTAGTGGATACATAGGCCCGAACCCCGGTTTCCTGGTCCAACATTGAGCGGAGAATAGCATCCACATTGTGGGTAGCCATCGCCTTTTGATCGTCCCTGGTGCGCTGGTTGTTTATAATAAGGAACCCCATTACCAGGCTGAGGGTTAACGCAAATAATAACAGACTAATGGTTACAAACAGGTTACGCGACAACCGCCGGACGAGCCCGGCGGTGGAACCATCTTTAGACAAATTTAGCGCCCTTTCTAAATATTCTCTTCTCTGTGATAGAATTGGCAGGATTTTTACTCAGGTGTTGTACCTGGTACCGTATTTCGAAGGCTTTTCTTTACTTACCGGGCCGCTTCCAAACTTCAAGAATAAGTCACGATAGTAAACCTATCTTACAGGCTTATACTTATATATTCTATAGTTCATGGTTCTTATTTTACGTCCTAACTTCAATGCCTTTTCGGGCAAGCTCTTGCTATATATACTATATCATTGAAGCAGACCCTTTACCAAAGCATATAGTTTGAATTTCGCCTGGGTGTATTGCTTAAAAAGCCTATCCAGGAGCTGCCCGGCCGTTTGAATTAGAAACTGCCGGGTTGGAAGTGCCGGACTTGCCGGGTAAGGCTAAAAATGGATATAATCAGTCAACATTTTACCCTGACCATGGTTTGCCCTGGCCGCTATAATCTTACCGACTTAACGGACAGAACCGCGCCGGTTGCTATCTTTGATGCTATTATACCGGGCCAATATTTTTAAGACATAATCAAGACTACGCCGACTTTTAAACTTAAGAAAGTGATTTCAAATGAGCCTTTCCTTTTCGCCTGCGCAAGGCAATTCCGGACCGGCCGGGGAAGCTAAAAAAACTCTGGTCCTGGTGTCCCACACGCATTGGGACCGCGAGTGGTACCTGACCTACCAGCAGTACCGCTTTAAATTAGTGCGGTTAGTTGACCGGCTGCTGGCGATCCTGGACAGTGATGAGGAATATGCCTTCTTTATGCTGGACGGCCAGACTATTGTCCTGGAAGATTACCTGGAAATACGCCCCGACCGGCGAACCGACCTGGAACGCCATATTCAGGCGGGACGGTTGCTGGTCGGGCCTTGGTATATCCTGGCCGACCAGTTCCTGGTCAGCGGCGAGGCTCATATCCAGAATTTAATGCGTGGCCTGAAGACGGCCCAGAGCTTTGGCCGGGCCATGCGGGTGGGCTATGTCCCCGACCCCTTCGGCCATACCGGCCAGATGCCCCAGATATTAAAAGGCTTCGATATTGACAGCGCGGTCTTCTGGCGCGGGGTCGGCCCGAATTTAACCCAGGTCGAATTTATCTGGATTGCCCCGGACGGTACGGCTGTAAACGGCGTCCACCTGCCGGGCAACGCCAATATCGGCGGCTATAGTTCGGCAATCGCCTGGAACAGCGGGCCGGAAGCTGCCCTGACCCAGCTAAAAGCGGTTAAAGAACTGGTGATTGACCGGACCGGCTCAAATGTAGTCCTGCTGATGAACGGCAATGACCACGTGGAAGCGGCGGCCGACCTGCCGATTACCTTGCGGGCGGTCCGGGAAGCCCTGGAAAAACAGAAAGAGTCCTACCGGATTATTCACGGTACCCTGCCGCTGTACCTGGACCTGGCTCGCCAGAGCGGTGTCTGGGAACGTCCCGAAACACCCCGGCACGTGGGCGAATTCCGGGACAGCCAGCTGGCTTACTTGCTGCCGGGAGTTACCAGCAGCCGCATGCCGATCAAGCAGCGCAACGCCCGGTTAGAGGGATTATTGGAGCGGGAAGCCGGGGCGGCCCTGGCCTGGGCAGCTTCGCTACCCGGTCAACCGGCCACCAGGGACTTTGACCCGGCCTCCCTCCAGGAACTTTACCGGACAGCCTGGAAGTACCTGCTGCAAAATCACCCTCACGACAGCATTTGCGGCTGTAGCATTGACCCGGTCCACGAGGAAATGCAGACCCGTTTTGAGTGGGTCGAACAAATCGGCCAGGAACTCTACCAGGAGGCCGGTCGCAACCTGATCCGGGCCATTAACACGACTTTGCCCGGTGAAGAGAAAGCTCAACCGCTGGTCATTTTTAACCCGGTGCCGGCCCGGCGGACCGACCTGGCGGTGCTGTCAATTTCCGCCCCGGAGGGGCTGACCGATTTCGTGGTCACCGACAGCCAGAATAATGTACTGCCCTACACCGTTTCCAACTTTGAAGAAGAAATGCTCTTTAACATGGATATCCCGGCCTTTGCCCTCAACGGTATGGCCGCCCAGGCCGGTGATGAAGGCCGGATTATGGATTACACCATGGCCTCGCTGGACTTCCTGCCGACCTCCGACCCAAAGGTAATCGAAACCCGCCTGGTCGTTATCTACCAGTCGGCAGCCCCGACCGACCCGGCCCTGATGCAGCGGGCGCAGCGGGAAGTGCAGTCCTATATTGATGCCGGGATTGAAGTCTTCCGGCTGAATGTTTATCGTCAAACCGGGGCCAGGCTGGAATTTATTGCAAGGGATATGCCGCCTACCGGCTACAAAACTTTCTACCTGCGTCCCCGGACCGAAGACCAGCCCGAACCGCCGATAGAAGAAGTTACCGATAAAGCTTTAACTATCGAAAACGAATTCTATGAGTTGCACCTGGACTCGTTTACCGGCCTCTTTAACCTGTTGGATAAAGAATCCGGCGAGACTTTCAGCGGCCTTAACCGCTTCCGAGACGGCGCGGATGCCGGGGACGAATATAATTACTCGCCCGCACCCAAAGACCTGCTTATCGAAGGCTTTAGCGGCCAATCCGAAATGACCCGCCACACCAGCCCGCTAATGAGCAGCCTGGTTGTCAAAGGCGTCCTGGAATTGCCCGCCCGTTTGACCGGCGACCGCCAGACCCGCGAGACCGAGTTGGTGCGCTGCCCGGTAGAGGTGGAAGCGACGCTCGTACCAGGCCGCAAGCGGGTAGATTTTACGGTAAACTTTGAAAACCGGGCCGAAGATCACCGCCTGCAAGTGGTCTTACCGGCGCCTTTTACGGTAAGCGAGTCTTACGCGGAACAGGCTTTTGACGTGGTTAAACGGCCCACCCGCTTACCGGCCTTCGATAGCAACTGGCGAGAAGACCCGATGCCGACCGCGCCCCAGAAAAGTTTTGTCTCAATATATGACCCGGCCAGGGACCTGGGCCTTACGGTGATGAACCGGGGGTTACCGGAATATGAAATACTACCGGCCGGTGATAGCGGCGGTTCCGCTATCGCCCTGACCCTTTTGCGGTGTGTGGGGTGGCTATCTCGCAGCGATTTGATTACCCGGCGCGACCATGCCGGGCCGGGCCTGGCAACGCCGGGGGCGCAACTGCAAGGCCAGCACAGTTTTCATTACGCCGTACAGCCGCACCAGGGCACCTGGTTAGAGGCGGGTGCGCAGCAACAGGCCCACGCTTTCAACCACCCGCTGACCGGCTTGAACGCCGCTACCCAACCTGGCCTGGGACTGCCCGATACGGTCAGCCTGGTCGAGATTGAACCGGGCAGCCTGGCCCTTTCAACTATCAAGCCCGGCGAAGACGGAAAAAGCCTGGTGCTGCGGGTCTGGAACCCGGCCACTACCGAGATTTCAGCCGCCCGCTTCCGCTTCTACCGCCAGCCGAAGCGTGTTAGCCTGGTTAACCTGAGCGAAGATGGCGTGTTGCGCGAACTGGAGCCGGACGGCCAGGGCTGGTATATACTGCCGGTAGCGGCCAAGCGGATTATCACTCTGAAGGTCGATTTCCACAGCTAGTAGCGGCAAATAATTTTGCAAACCGCAACCTGGCGCGCAGGCCACCGGGAAATACTCCGAGTTAAAACCAGCAGGCCCGGGGTTGCGGTTTGAAAACAACTATTTTGTAACAAATGGTATATTTGTTACCGGCTGAAATATCTTTAACAGGGTCAAGTTTAATTTTTAGTATTCAGGGAGGTTTGCCAGCATGTCAGGCTACTTGCGAACTTCAAAGCCCTTTTACCGGGTAACTCTCTGCCTGACACTATGCCTTTTAATCATGCCGCTGGGTGCCTGTACGGAAGCGGCCCAGAATACAGCGGCGCCGGTCCGGACTGTCCAACCGGAAAATACCGGTAATCTACCGGTACCAATTAACCCCAAAATTGCGGCCTTGCCAAACTTTACCCTTAACATCTGGTTCGCCGACGATTATTATAGCGAAGGCCCTATTGTTGACCTGATTAAAGAGTTCAAACAGGCCTATCCCAATATTAACGTTGCGATTGACCATAACGAGTGGAGTAAATTGCGCAAGAAGTTAAAGGATGCCGTGACCGCCGGTAATCCGCCGGACGTGGCCCACCAGCACGCCTTTGCTTTTGGCGCTCAGAATTTTGCTGAACCGCTGGACGACCTGTGGCAGCAATGGGGCAAAGAAGCCCTGGCTGGTTTCATGCCCAACGCCATGGAAGATGTAATCTGGGGCGGGGTCAAATATGGAGTACCGCTCGATATAAACACGACTTTTCTATTCTATAACAAGCAAATGTTCAAGGAAGCCGGGTTGGAAGAACCGGGTGCGGACTATAACTTTACTCGCTTGCGCGAAGATGCCAAAAAGTTGACTATCCCGGCCCAGAACCGCTACGGCCTGGGAATTACACCGGGCGCCTGGGATGTCTTTGGGCTGATAAGCGCGAATGGAGGTAATTTGCTGGCAAACCAGGGCGACCAGGTAATTGCCCAGCTTGACGCCGCGCCGAATGT
Organism: Chloroflexota bacterium; assembly: GCA_028287745.1. Lineage (GTDB taxonomy): Bacteria > Chloroflexota > Chloroflexia > Chloroheliales > Chloroheliaceae > 54-19. The sequence goes on along the minus strand of JAQBPB010000066.1, from coordinate 91,587 downwards.
CCAGATGCTAGAATTTCTTTCAAATATGATAAATGTAGATAAGGTAGTGCCAACCCCGCGCTACACCAGGGAAGGTTCGCCGGTAGAATTGTTCAAGCAGCGTAAAATCGCAATGTTTTTCAGCGGGCCGTGGGATTTGAAGGAAATTGAAGCCAGGGGACCGATTGGCCTTTACGCCGAGGTCGGCACAGCCCCTATGCCGCACGGAATAGAAGGTAAAACTACCGGCAGTGTCCAGGGCGGCGGCAGCCTGTTCGTGCCAAAAGGGGCCAAAAACCGGGAAGCTGCATTTGAATTTATGAAGTGGGCCGCCACACCGAAATACCAGATGCGGTTGGCCCGAGAAATGGGGCGGTATCCCATTCTGACCGAACTGTACAAAGACCCTTTTTTTACCGGCCAGGCCATTCTGCAACCTTTCCTGGAACAGCTTAAAACAGCCAGGCCCTACCGGCTGGAAGCGTACGCCCAGGCCGATATTACCTGGGAGCAAAGTGTCGGTTCAATCCTGGGCGGGAGTGACCCTAAAACCATCCTGGCCGATGCCAACCGGGCCATTCAACCGACACTTAGAAATACTAAAAAATAACCGGCCCGGAGAAAATTTTCAGCCGGGCAATTACTTTATCCAGCCTTATTTTATTCGCATTTCAACAGATCAAAGGAACTCATGTCTTTACTAGAACCGGCAACCTTAAATAAATTAATGCGCGGCTTGCCCAGCGTGGAAAAACTGCTTCAGGCCGACCCAATGCGACTCTTAGCCGAAACTTTACCGCACGACCTGCTGGTTGAAATAGCCCGTCAGACCCTGGAAGAAGCGCGCCAGTCAATTCGCCAGGAACAGGCCAGCGAGGCAGACCTGCGCCTGGAAGCCCTGGCCGAACGGGCCGCCCAGAAGACTAACCGGACCCTGGAAAGCAACCTGCGCCAGGTCATAAATGCGACCGGGGTGGTCCTGCATACCAACCTGGGCCGCGCTCCCCTCAGTGAAGCCGCAACTGCGGCCGTTGTAACCGTCGCCGGGGCCTATAACAACCTGGAATATGACCTGGAAAGCGGCGAGCGCGGCAGCCGGTTGAGTCACGTGGAAAGCCTGGTCGCCCGCCTGAGTGGAGCCGAAGCCGGTATCGCCATTAACAACAATGCGGCGGCGGTTTTTATGCTCCTGACTGCTTTCGCCCAGGGCAAAGAAGTTATCCTGAGCCGGGGCCAGGCGGTGGAAATCGGTGGCGGCTTCCGCATTCCTGACGTAATGGCCCAGAGCGGAGCCCGCCTGGTCGAAGTCGGCACTACCAATAAGACCTACGCCCAGGACTATGAAAGAGCTGTCACAGAGCAGACCGCTATGTTGATGCGGGTCCACAGCAGTAACTTTAAAGTAATCGGCTTTACCGCCAGCGCGAAGCTGGAAGAGCTGGCCGAGATTGCCAACCGCCGCGGCGTCATGCTGGTGGACGACCTGGGCAGCGGCACTTTAATTGATACGGCCCGGTTTGGCCTGAGCCACGAACCCACCGTCCAGGAAAGTATCCAGGCCGGGGCCGACCTGGTGACGTTCAGCGGCGATAAACTGCTGGGCGGGCCGCAGGCGGGCCTGATTGCCGGTAAAAAAGAGTTGATTGCCCGGCTCAAGAAACACCCTCTTGCCCGCGCCCTGCGGCTGGACAAAATGACCCTGGCGGCCCTCCAGGTCACGCTACAGCATTATCTGCGCGGTGAAGCCGACCGCAAAATCCCCATCTGGCAGATGATGGCGCGTACCCCGGAAAGTTTGCGGGGCCAGGCTACCCGCTGGCAGTCCCGGCTGGTCCAGGTATGGCCCACCGCCACTGTCGTGGAAGGGCTTTCGACCGTCGGCGGCGGCTCTTTGCCGGGTGAAACCCTCCCCACCTGGCTGCTGGCCTTACCGGTGCCGTCCCACGAAACCGCCAACCGCCTGCAAGCCAATTTACGGGCGCAGCGGCCTCCGATTATCGGGCGTGTCGAACGGGATACGCTGCTTTTTGACCCCCGGACTGTTTTAGCTTCCCAGGAAGAAAGCCTGCTGGCTGGCCTCGAAAAGCTGACCGCCCGGACCGTGTAAAACCATGAGCAAAAGCCCCCTCCCGGCCGCTGCCAGCCAGCGGCCACCAGGCAGTTTGCCCCAACACCGGGTCTGGCTGACCGGTGGGCTGGCCCTGGTACTGGTGGGCTTTTTCATCTGGGAAGTAACCGTCGAAGGTGGCAGGACACCCCTGGATTTCAACCGCAATTTCCGTACGGCCACCTTCTACCAGGTCGGGGCCATTTACCGGCCCGCCATTCAAGAGGGCCAGTGGTGGCGCTTACTGACGGGGTCTTTTGTCCATGCCAACCTGCTGCACCTGCTTTTGAATGGCCTGATGTTGCTGGCGCTGGGCTGGCGGCTGGAACGCTACCTGTCGGCCTGGCGGGTCGGCCTGATTTATTTATTGACCGGGCTGGGCGCGGCGGTTATTAGCTTTGGCTTTACCCTACACAACCGGGATTTTTCAGTGGGCGCCAGTGGCGCAATCTTCGGGCTGGGCGGCGCTTTGCTTGGCTACTCCCTGCGCCACCGGGCAGTCCTATTGCGCCAGGCCCTGCTGCTCAGCGGGGTGCTGGGAGCTAATCTGATAGTGGTAGCAGCCGTGCCCGGGGTAGACCAACTGTCCCACCTGACCGGCCTGGCCGGGGGCCTGCTTTTTGGTTTCATTGGTGCTGCGCCAAACCCTCCGGCCAACGCTCGCTTTCCCAACCGCCCGCTGCTGCTGCTCAGCGTTGGCTGGTTATTTATTTTTGGAATCCTTTTTGGTTTCTTTCTCAATTCTTCTCCCACCGCTTAGCCTCTTAACCCGCCCGAAAAGCTATTTCTAAGCTAAATATTGGCCTGATTATTGCAATACTTAATATTGACAGGAAACCTGGCATTTTACTGGTAACGGTTTGACGCCGACCGAAACGGGGTAACCTGGATAATAGGTGCTGCTGGCTTGCGTTGAATCGAAGCAAATCAGTGAATTATTAGGAGAAAGAAGAGGAAACATTTATGGACGCTATAGAACTTTTAATTTCCGACCATCGCAAGGTAGACGGTCTTTTCCAGCAATTTGAGAGGGGCGGTAATACACAGGAATTTGAGCAGCTTTTTATGCAGCTTAAAGAAGAGTTAACCGTTCATGCTGAAATCGAAGAGAAAATCTTCTACCCAGCCGTCCGCAACAACCAGGATACCGCCGGTTTGGTAGAGGAAGCTTACCAGGAACATGCCACGGTTAAACAATTGCTCCAGCAAATCGCCACCCTGGACAATACTTCAACCGAGTGGGGCCAGCAGATGACTCAGGTTATGCGCGATGTGCAGCATCACGTCCAGGAAGAAGAAAGCGAACTTTTCCCGAAAGTACGCCAGCACTTCAACCAGGACCAGTTGCAGCAGTTAGGCCAGCAGCTTCAGCAAATGAAGACTGAGATGAAGAGCCAGATGGGTGCTTCCGCCATGCCGATGGAGCAGACCGGGCAGTCCTATAACAACGCCCCTACCGGCCAGTTTGGCGCCATGGATGCCACCTCAGATACCAGCCCGACATCCAGCCAGAATATGTAATTTGAGTTGAAGAAGCTCCCAACCCGGGGGCTTCTTTTTTCATTTTCTTTTTATTTGAGCCTTCTTTCTCATACTTATTGTCATGTTGCTAAAAACTCTTTCGAATGTTAGACTACTTAATATATCTATTAAAAATTGTTTCAGCTTTTTCGTGAAATATTGCTGGGTGAGCTTGCTATGAGAAGCCCGTTACCGAAGTTAGAAATGCCTAAAGGGGAAAATGACACAGGAAGCGGACAGGGTTATAACAAAGGGAAATAATGCCCAGAACGGCATATCTTTAACCGTAGACGTGGTTATATTTAGCCTCCGGCCGCGCCAGTTGCCAGCCTGGGACCAGGACGAAGCCCAGGGGCACGCCAACCACGAGTTGCAAGTCCTGCTGGTCCGGCGAGCCAGGCAGCCATTCGAAAATTACTGGGCGCTACCGGGCGGGCGAGTGCATGCCAATGAAAGCCTTGAAGAATCGGCCCACCGCCAGCTTTTAGAAAAAACCTCTCTTAAAGCTTCTTATTTGGAGCAGCTTTACACTTTTGGCCGTAAAGAACGCGACCCGCGCGGCCGGACAGTATCCATTGCCTACTACGCCCTGGTCCGGACCGACCGGGAAAAGGTAGCCGCCGGGCGGGATACCGCCGAAGCCCGCTGGTTTCCAGTGGACGAACTGCCTGTCGAAATGGGCTTTGACCATAAAGAAATCTTGAGCTATGCCCTGTGGCGGTTGCGCAATAAAATCAAATACGCCAATATTGCCTTCCAGTTCCTGTCACCCACCTTCACCCTGACCCAGTTGCGCGAGGTCTACGACCTGATCCAGGGCCGCCACGCCAAAAAAGAAGACCCGGCCAACTTCAAGCGCAAAGTTGAGGCCAGCGGGGCAATTATTGAGACCAACGAGCGGTTGGAAGGTGGCCGCCACCGGCCTCCCCGCCTGTACCGGGCTGTTTTAAACGACCAGGAACCCTACCAGCGTGGGCCCGAGTCCTAGTCCCGGCTTATTTTAATTTTCTAAATATCACATTCAAATTACCGGCCTAGCCGGGCAAGAAAGTCACTCCCCGTCCAATTAACCATACCGGGAAAAGGCGCGGCTTAACTTCTCAGGGGCATGTATGTTATACTGCCAATAACTAGTGGGATATAAGCTTAACCGCTTTAATTCCGGCCCATATAATCTGGCTTTTAGGCATATTTTCACTTCAAACTATATCAAGAAATTACCGGGACAGCCTGATTCCCACAGTCTCTATGATGTATATTTGATAAACTTTCCCAAAAAGGCCAAATTGGGGCTAGGTTGGGATGCAATCTTAGCTTTAATATTGTATAATTAAGTTTCAGTTGCATCTAATATGTAGCAAAGCAAAGGTTGATTATCCCTTATTTAACGCCGGGTACGAATGTTCGTTATCGGCTAGCAGGAAGGAAAGCATTAAATCTAGATGAATGTTACCCCAGTAACTAATGATACCGCGAATAATGGGGAGCAGGGTTTGAATAACCAGGAGACGAATACAACCCAGCCGGTAGAGGGAGCCAGCTCCATCACTTCCCCAGCTCAGGAAAATTCCAGCCTAAACGGCGAAACCAATAGCCAGACAGACGCTACCGAAGTGGTTTCAGGTGGCGAGGTTGAACCGGCCGGTGCTGTTTCAACAGAAACCCCGCCCGCCCAGGAAACCGCCACCGCCGCACCCGAGGAAGCTTCCGCAGAAGCCGGTGCCGCCGAATCAACGGTAACCGAAGATGGAGCAGTCCAGGTTGATGCCGAAGCCATTCAGCAGAAGGTTGAAGAAAACGCCCCGCCCGTTTCTTTAATGGAACAACTGCTCAATGAGAACGAAGCTGCCAGTTCGGTTCGCCGCCTTGAATACGGCCAGGCAATCGAAGGCATCCTGATGTACAAAGACCGCGACGATATGCTGGTCGACATTGGTACAAAAAGCGAAGGCATTGTACCCCAGCGCGAACGCCAGAGCCTGAGCGCCGATAAATTAAGCGAAATGCGCGTCGGTGACAAAGTGCTGGTCGTTGTAGTCCGCCCTGAAAGTGGCGCGGATGGCGAAGATGGCCCGATTCTTTCGATTGATAAAGCTCGCACCGAAGTAAGCTGGCGCAAACTCCAGCAGCAGTTCGAGGCCGGTGAAGTCTTTGAAGTAGACGTTGTCGGTTACAACAAGGGCGGTCTGATGGTCGAAGTGGAAGGCGTCCGGGGCTTTATCCCTGCTTCCCAGGTCAACGCACTCTCCGGCATTGGCGATAGCGAAGAAAATCGCCAGAGCCAGATGTCCCGCCTGGTTAACACCAAGCTGCTGGTCAAAATTGTTGAAGTTAACCGCGACCGCAACCGCCTGATCCTCTCCGAGCGCCAGGCTGTACGCGAACAGCGTGAAGCCAGCAAGGGCCGCCTGATGAATGAACTCGAAGTTGGACAGGTCCGGGAAGGTATTGTTACCACCCTGGCGAAGTTCGGCGCGTTCATTGACCTGGGTGGCGTTGATGGTCTGGTCCACGTCAGCGAACTCAGCTGGGCCCGTATCGACGATCCTAAACAGATCCTCAGCGTCGGCCAGCCGGTTAAAGTCTACATCCTGGGCATTGACCAGGACAAGCAGAAGGTTGCCCTCTCGATTAAACGGACCCAGCCTGAACCCTGGAGCCAGGTTACCGAGAAGTACCACGTCGGCGAACTGGTCGAAGCGACTATTTCCCAGTTGTCTAACTTTGGGGCTTTTGCCCGGATTGAAGAAGGTCTGGAAGGACTTATTCACATCTCCGAGCTGGCCGAAGGCCGGGTTGACCGCCCGGGCGACATCGTTAAACCTGGCGACAAGGTGAAAGTCCGTATCTTACGGATTGACCCCGAAAACCGGCGCCTGGCCCTTAGCCTCAAGCGGGCCCAGGAAGGCAGCGAAGAACCCACCAGCGAAGAGTAATCTCGCTGTTCCAGCTTCAAGTGAGTGATTAGCTTTACTTCCCTGCCGGGAATGGTCAGTTAGATTTTTCTTACCGGACGGGTTCTAGCTTAAACCGTTAGAACCCGTCCGGACCGAAAGTTGAGCCGTGCCGGTAAAGTCCGATCAGTCGACTGAGTTAGCCGTTCAATGGATCACCAGTTTTGATGTAGGTGAGGAAATTCTTCGCCACAAAAGCTTCCGGGAAGTCACCTTTAAAGGGCTGATTCCCCTGGTAGGCCAGGTTATTGTTACCCTCGAAGGCCCCGCTCACCGCGAACGCCGCCTCATTGGTAGCAAGCTTTTCGCAAGCCTGCGTCTGAAAGCAGCCGAAGATAGCTTTATTGCCGACTTTACCCGGCGTGTAGTCGCAAAGGCGGCGGCACAGAACCGGGTCGATCTTGTACCGTTAAGCTATTCCTTGATGGCCCAGACAGCCGGGCGCTTGATCGGGTTAGATGGTTTAAGCAGCGAAGATACCGCAGCCGAAGCCACTTACCTCCTGAGCGCCCTGGTTAGCGGCACCCAGGCACACCAGCCAGGCCGCCCCAGTTATACCCGGCGGGCTGCCAGGGATGAATTGCGCAACCGGTTCATAGACCCGGCTATCGCCCGGCGACGAAACATTCTAGCGTTACATCAGGCCGGAAGGCTCTCCACCGGAGATTTACCTTCCGATCTCATCACTTTGCTTTTGCTACATACTACCCAGGCTGAACGGAAGTGGGATACCCGGCAAATCGCCGGAGAAGTCGCCTTCTACGCCGTAGCGGCGATAGACACAACCGCCAGCCTGGCTCCTCACCTTTTTCACCACCTGTACGAATACAGCCGCACAAATCCCGCCCAGCCACTGGCGCTGGCTAATCCCTATTTCATACGCTTAGCGGCGGCGGAAGCTTTACGGCTGCACCCGGCCATTCCAACCATCTTCCGGCAAGCCACCGGACCGGTCAAACTCAAAAACGGGCTTACCTTCGAAACCGGCCAGACCGCCGGGATTTACATTAAAGAAACCAATCGCGACCCGGCGGTGTTTGGTCACGACCCGGACCAGTTTAAACCAGGCCGGATTATTCAGGCTAAAACTTACCGGGCCGGTCTGAGCTTCGGCGGCGGTTCGCATCTATGCCTGGGCCGGGAACTGGCGGTTGGCACACCGGAACAGGCTGCTTTTGATAGCGGTAATTCAGGCACTGAGCTTTTCGGGGTAGCGGCAATCCTGGTGCAAAGCCTCTTTGAGCATAATGCCCGGCCCGACCCCGCGCACCCTATTCCCGAACTCTCCCCTTACGCCCGCGATGTTTACCACAGCTACCCGGTTATCTTCGGCTAACTCAACCGGTAATAAATATACTTCTTTAACCCTAAAACCACCCGGCCTGAACTACCGCTTCTCTAAGCTTTGCGTCAACTCGGCCCCTTCTACCTCGTGAGTATCATAATAGCGTTCTATGCGATTGGCTTTGATTGTCATGGTTAAAGCTCTTTACCTTTATTGTACCCGGTTACTCTCGCTTAAACATAGCATAGCCCCAACAGGGTAATCAGGCTAATTGAATACCATGGGTAAATATTGAATTTGGGGTTCAAAAAATAGAGCTTTTTCGTAAGGAGAACCAGGGGTGGGTTAAATTCTTACTTGCTAAAAGTACTTATTTGACCAGTTCGGTCACGGAAACCCAGGTATATTTTTCCAGGCCGGGAAATAGCTTTAGCAGCAGGCGGTCCAGGCCGTGCAGGACGGTAAAGACCGGCTTGAGCAGCCAGGGGCGCTTCTGGATGAAGCCAACGCTGGCGAGCGCGGTTAGAAGGTAAAAACCACTGGTTTTGGTGTAAGAAAAAGGCTGTCCTAACAGCTGCAGGTCCTCGCGGCTGGACCATTTAGGCTTGATACCTTTGTAGCTGGAAAAGAGGGTCCGGTACAGTTTCACCAGGGGGTGATGGGCCAGCGGCTCGACAAAAATCGCCCGGCCGCCCGGTTTTAACACGCGCCAGACTTCCCGGCCAACCAATTCAGGATTGACATGCATCAAGAAATTCTGGGCGAAGACCGCTTCGATACTGGCATCGGCAAAGGGTAACTGCTCCACGCTGGAACGCACCGCCGCGACCTTATCTCCCAGCCTGGCACGTTCCAGGCGTTGCAAAGTCTTGCGTAAGCCCTGGGACGATAAATCGAGCGGGAAGACCCTGGCCCCGCGCCCGGCCAGTTCCTGAGTGCTATAACCTACACCGCAAGCCAGGTCCAGGACCAATTTATCCGCTAAAGAGGCGTTCCCGGCCAGGCGATCCAGCGCGAAACTCAAGGCGCTGGGGTTCTGGCGGAAAAACGGCCACGACTCCCAGGCTTCGCCTTCTTCTTCGGTCCAGACCTTATCATAGTGTTCTTCTACGCTGGGATGCTCTGTGTGGGTTGTCTCGTTTAGCGGTGCCACTTTGGACAAGTCTTGCTGCTCCTTTAGATTTTTTGCTTTTCGCCTATTACCTGAATTTAATTACGACTGGTCAAACTGCCTGCTTACCGCTACCTTGAAGCCGGGTATAACATCTTCGCCGGTCAATTCGTCATTTGCCCCAAGCACCTGGACAGCATTAGACTGGGCAGGATGGTAAACTTCAACCGTCTTACTGTCAGGGTTAATCGCCCACACAATAGAGACACCGGCGGCCTGGTAATTACGTACCCTGGTAAGAGCTTCTTCCCGGCGTTTTTTGCTATCCAGGTCGTTAGGTTTTTCAAAATCAACTGCGCGTGCTCTTAATGCTGCAATAACTACTCCAAACTTGACCCACTCACGCTCAGAAACTGCCCATTTTGAGATGCCCTGCCTATCAACCGGTAGGTGTGGCATTTGCCACTTATTCTTCTTGACCCTCCAGGGCCGCCTCTTCCTGGGCCTGCGGTGTAACCAGGGGATGGGCCGGGTCGGTCTGGACGGCGGTCCCGGCCGGGGCGGCCAGTTCGGACCGGGTCGCCAGCTTGGTCAGAAGGTCGGACTTCAAGGTCTTATACTTCTCCCGAAACGAAAGTTTGGTCAGTTCGTCCGACCACATTATATAAGCGTCTTCGTTGTTATCGGTATAATAGCCTTTGCGCGTGCCGGAAACCTTAAAAGTATATTTTTCATAAAGCTTCTGGGCCGAAACATTCGAGACCCGAACTTCCAGGGTCAGCCAGGAAGCACCCAGGGCCACCGCTACATCAATCAGCCCGATAAGCAAGAACTCGCCCAGTCCTTTGCCCCGGAATTCGGGATTTACGCCCAGGGTTGTAATATGGGCCTCATCCATCATCAGCCAGAGGCCGCCGTAACCCACAAGCGGGTTCGGGTTCGGGCCGGTGTTTGAACGGGAGGAGTCGCCATCAGACCTGAGGAAGGGCAGTACCCGCGAAACAAAGCTACTCTTTTTAGGGTGGGGCGGTTCTGCAACCGGGGTAGGCGGCTCGGACAGGTAATGGCGGCAGACCAGATAGCGGGTGGAGCTAGGATTTTTAAGCTCGCGTTTATAGGCGCTGGCCGGCCAGGGCAGGGCAAAGCAAGCCCGTTCTATTTCAACGACTTCTGGAATATCTTCCATGCGCATTGGCTCGATAGCAAAACCCGTTGGCACTTTTCTTCCCTTACCTCTTAAAAAACTACCCGGCCCGGGTTACCACTAATCCCTGAACGAAACCGGCAAGCTTTAGCGCTATTTTACCAAATTCTGAACGGATATTACGATTTCACCGCTTACTTACGGCTAAATCATCGGCCCTATTCTAAAGTAGAATGGCTGAAACAATTCACACCAGCGAGAAACACCGGGTACTTCTTGAATAGCGACCTTATGGTTTAACCGGTTGGTGCAGATAAATCGGCTGGAGATTCGCCAGGTCGTCACCCGGCTCGCCCAGGCTCAAACGGTGCCAGGCTAACTCGGCCAGCAGTCCGGGACGGCGCAGGCTGACTGCCGCTGGAAGGATAATGGCTTTCGGCAACTTTTCGATCAGTTCCACCCGCTGGGCCGGTTTGAGTTCCCCGGCAATGAAAGTCGGCCCTTCAAGCCGCTCGATCAACTCGGCTAAATCCAGGTTCAGGTATTCACCGTCCTGCCGCCATGTCCCGGCCCTGACCTTGTAGAAACCCACCCCAAAGCGGCCCCGGCCCGCCTCAACCAGCACGCACAAATTACCGCTCAGGTAAGTGTGGGCGGCGGCCAGGATATCCAGGCTGCTAACCCCAAAAATCGGCACGCCCAGCGAAAGAGCAATCCCCTTGGCTTCGCTCAGGGCAACCCGTAAGCCGTTAAAAGAACCCGGTCCCAGGGCGACAGCCACCCCGGTAATGTTAGCCGGGGTCATTTTTTGCACGTCGAACATTTTCTGGATTAAGGGAAGGAGTTGGGTGGTCTGGTCCCGGTGCGAGAGCCAGGTAAACTCGGCTACGATACCATTTTCGTTATAAAGTGCCGCCCCGGCGTACGAAGTGGAACTGTCCAGTGCCAGGATCATAAGGTACTCCCGAAGGCGCTCTTTTTAAATTCCTGCATAAGCGCGATATATTTTGAGCCGACCGGTTCGAGACGAAGTGAACGCTTGGTATCGGTCAGATAGCTCAAGCTGACCCGGATAAAGTCCGGGGGCAAGATTTCGCTGATACGTTCGGGCCATTCAATAATAGTCACACCGCCAGCGTCCAGGTATTCTTCAATGCCAAAGTCCAGCGCTTCCTGGCCGCTTTCCAGGCGGTAGCAGTCCAGGTGGTAGATTGGCAACCGGCCTTCGTATTCGTTGACCAGCGTAAAAGTAGGCGAATTAACATAGCCTTCCACCCCCATACCGCTGGCGATGCCTTTTGTAAAGGTGGTCTTACCGGCTCCCAGGTCGCCTTCTAAAAGGATAATCACCCCTGGGACCAGATGTTGAGCCAGTTGGGAGCCGCACCGCTGGGTCTGCGTGATCGAATGGCTCACAAAATCGACCACAGCCGATGGAGGAGTTTGAGCGCGGTTATCCCGCGGTGAACCACTGGCCGGGCCAATTATTTTATCGTTTGTTTTTGAATGATAATTCTGGGTCATTTTTAGTGAAGTTAAGATTTTAGCCACAAAAGCATTTGAAGCTGTAAAATTAATACGGCTGGAATTTTAGGAACACCGAAGAAAGGGTTTATTAGGTGCCGCATTGCAAGTATTAACCGGGTTCGCCTGGCAATAAACGGCTTAAACCCGGCCTTTTCCTTTACACTTGGGACAGATGCCCTCAACGCGGTGCCAGCCGCCGGGAGCATCCGGGTCAGGCCATTTTTCGTTGACTTCGCCGCTACCACTACAGCGCGTGCAGACATTCCGCCCGGCTTTGCGTCCACGGTTGCTGACGATGAAAAACAGGAGGACTGCAATACCCATGAATACAATAAATATAATGCTGGATGGGTCCATTTTAGTTGTTTATTCTCTATAAAATTGTTAAATTACCCAACTATTTGCCGGTATATCCTCAGAGTCTGCCTGGCGGCCTCTTGCCAGGTAAATTTCGCTGCCTGCAAAAGACCTTTTTCCCGGTAAGACGTCCATGTGCTGTCATCCGTCAGTAACTGGTTCAGGGCGGTAGTTAGGCCGGTTTCGTCATCGGGACTGACCAGCCAACCGGCTTCCCCAACCACTTCCGGCAGGCTGCTGGTATTAGAAGTGATTACCGGGCAACCGCAGGCCATTGCTTCCAGTGGGGGTAAACCAAAACCTTCATAGATACTGGGATATACAAAGCATCGGGCACTATTATACCATAATGGTAGTTCCTCCTCACGCAGGTAGCCCGGAAAATCGGTCCAATTGCGCAGACCAAGTTCCTCAACCAGCCGGAAGATTTCTTCGTAGAACCAGCCTTTTGCGCCACCCAGCACCAGGCGGACACCGGCGGCTTCGGCCGGATGCTCTTTGCGCCAGCGGGCAAAGGCCCGGATAAGTAGCGGCAGGTTCTTGCGCGGCTCCAACGTGCCCACGTACAGCACAAACTTAGCCGGTAAACCCTTCTCCTGGCGAAATTTTTCAACGGCTTCCGCCGGCAGCGGCTGGAAGTCTTCGGAAACACCTTCCGCGATAACCGTAACGCGCTCCGGTGAAATCTTTAGCAGCTCGATAACTTCTTGCCGGATAGCCTCGGAAGGGGTAATCAGGTGGGTCGCTCGCCTGGCACTGAGGGCGGTCAGAGCATGCAGATAAAAACGCTTGAGCTTCTTGTAGCGTTCGGGAAACCGGATAAAGCCCAGGTCATGAATAGTTATGACGGTAGGCGCCAGGGCCAAAAGCGGCATGACATTGACCGGGCAGTGCAGGAGAGCCGGTTTATCACGCAGCAGGCGGAAAGGAGCAATAAACTGTTCCCAGGCGATGCGCGTAACCGGCTTTTCAGTATTGAAGCGGCTGCGAATTAGCCGGAAGTTCGGCGCGGCGGCGAAGTCGTCCGGGCGCGGCCCGTTGCCAAAGTAGATCAAATATTGGTTCGCCGGGTCAACCCGGCCCAGGTAATTGATGAGTAACTCGGTGTATTTACTCACACCCGCCTGGCGGTAAGTTCCGCTAAAAGATACCAGGTTAGCATTAATCGCAATCCGCATTTACAGGTCCAAATCTCCGGTTAAGTCCGCAGGGACAGTTGAATAGTTTAGGGTGCAAGCAAAGACTAAACGGCTTGCCGGGGTATTATCTATGAGTTAACCGGAAGTGGCAAGTTTCCATTTTAGCCACGTCTAACCATTTCTTTCTTTTAAACTATTGAACCAATTTAATCCCGCGCACCAGCCAGGTTGCGGTTCGCCAGCCTGCCCGGTAAGGTTCAGCCGTAGTATAAATAAATATAGTTTGTATTAAGCTAAAAATCTGATGAAAATCTGTACTTTTGTGCTGTATTTGGTATAAAAAAAGCGGGAGATGTGCTAAAATACAAAGCAGTGAGATTTTTAATTTAATTTTTCTTAATCCAAATTGCCAGTTAAAAAATGCTGTTAGAACTGAACATTTCCAATTTTGCCATAATCGACCGCTTGAATCTGCGCCTGAACGCCGGGTTTAATGCCCTTACCGGTGAAACCGGGGCCGGTAAATCAATCATTATTGATGCGATGGGCGCCATGTTAGGCGAGAAGATTGGGGCCGAATTTGTCCGACACGGGACCGACCGGGCCAGGGTAGAGGGTTTCTTCGAGGTTAAACTCGACCTGGAAGATGAGCGCTTCCGCCGGTTGCTCGATCTCCTGGATAGCAATGAATTGCTGGACTCGGAAGACCGTCCTTCGCCCGAAGCGCCTTTGCTGCGCCTGACGCTGGGCCGGGAAATCACCAGCAGTGGCCGGACGGTCAGCCGGATTAATGGCAGTGCGGTTAAAACCGATTTGTTGCGGGATGTCGGGCAAGCCCTGGTAGATATTCACGGCCAGACCGAACATATTTCGCTCTTACGGGTCGGCGAACACCTGGAACTGTTGGACCAGTACGCCAACCTTTCCAGCCAGCGCCGCAGGTTAGCCGAACTGGTCGGGCAGTTGCGGGCGGTCCGCAAAGAGAAACACTCCCTCCAAAAAGACGAACGTGAACTGGTCCGGCGCACTGAATTATTAAAGTTCCAGGTCAGCGAAATTGAAGCGGCCGCCTTGCAGCCGGGCGAAGAAGAAGAACTTCAAAAAGAACGCCAGTTGCAAAACGCCACCGAAAAGTTAACCGGGGTAGCCGACCGGGCGTACCGGGTGCTTTACCAGGGCTATGACGAGGAAAGCGGCGAAGGCTACGGCATTAGCGCCGGGCGAAGCCGGTCTGGCCGGTCCGCCGCCGTGACTGGCGGTAGCGGCCGTTCGGTCCAGGAAAGCCTGAGCGAAGTTGAAGGGCTGCTGCTGGAACTGGTTACTTACGAACCCGCCTTCAAACAGCATAACGACGCAGTCATGGAAGCGCGCTACCGGTTGGAAGATGTGGCCCAGGCGGTCCGGGACTTTCGCGACCGCGTAGAACACGACCCGGCCCGGCTGGAAGAAGTCGAAGAACGGCTGGACCTCATCCGGGCGCTCAAACGCAAGTACGGCAGCTCGATTGAAGAAATCCTGGAATTTTATAAAGTCTCGGCGGCGGAACTCAACAGCATTGAGCATTCGGGCGAACGGCTCCAGGAATTGGCCCAGCAGGAAAGCAAATTACTGGGGAAAATCGGCCACCTGGCCGCCGAAGTATCGGCCGAACGCCAGAAAGCCGGTAAGTTACTGGCGACCGCCGTTGAACAATCCCTGCGAGATTTGCGCCTTTTAAAGGCCCGCTTTGAGGTCCATATTACCCAGACCGAAGACCCGCACGGGGCCCCGGTTAAAAATAGCGATGGCGAAGTGCGCCGCCTGGCGTTCGATGGCAAAGGCTTTGACCGGGTGGAATTCCTGGTCTCGCTCAACCCGGGCGAGCCGCCCAAACCGCTCCAAAAGGTTGCCAGCGGTGGTGAGACCAGCCGCTTGATGCTGGCCCTGAAGTCTATCCTGGCCGAGGCGGACGCAATTCCGACCCTGATCTTTGACGAAGTGGATGTCGGTGTCGGCGGCCGGAGCGGCCAGGTCGTGGGCGAAAAGCTCTGGCAGTTGACCAATCAGGGCGCCCACCAGGTAATTTGTATCACGCACTTACCGCAAATCGCCGCCTTCGGAGATGGGCATTACAATATCGTCAAGAAGGTGGAAGGGGAGCGCACCGCGACCTCGGTCCACCGCTTAACCGACCCTGAGCGGATAGATGAACTGGCCGCGATGCTGGGCGGCACCCCTGTCACCGAAATCAACCGGTTGAGCGCCCGGGAGATGTTACAGGAGATTTCCGCCTGGAAAAAGGCCGCCCACGATACGCAACACGCCGGACAGTCCGGAAAAGAAACTGCTTCACTGCCGTTACCGGAAGCTTCCACCGTTTAGTAACCTGGCAGGTTTAACGAACAGGTTAAACCTGCTACAGGCCCGAAAATGGCAGGCGCCGGTTAAAGGCAGCTTTTATTTCTTTGCAAAATACGCATAACTAGCCCGGTGACAACCTTTAACGTTGGTCGTTATTCGGTCAACGTATACGATTTAGTTCAACTAGCCACTACCAAAACATAAAATGACCAAAAAAATAATCCAGATCTGTGACATAGTGATGGAAGTAACCTGGCTGTTAGCCCTGGTTTCGATTCCGATTTATTTTAATATCTACACCAGCCGGGTCTTTGAACCGGATAAAATAACGCTTTTCAGGTCACTGGTCCTGGTAATGCTGGTAGCCTGGGCCGCCAAAGGTCTGGCCCGGGTGGCGGCGGACCGGGCGGCCCCGCTGGCGGCTAAAGCGGTCCCCGGAAAGGGCCGGGTTAAACCCAACGATCCGGCCGAAACAATTTACCCGGAGGACGGCGAACTTATCGTGCCGGATAACCGGACTTTCCCCCAGAGAATTTTCAAGCGGCCGTTGGTAGCCTTTTCGCTGGCGCTGGCTTTTACCTACCTAATTTCAACGGTCTTTTCAATCGTGCCGGGGATAAGCTGGTGGGGCAGCTACCAGCGCATGCAGGGTACCTATACCCTTTTTAGTTACCTGGCATTTAGCCTGGTCCTAATTTTTAATATTAAAGAGCGCCGCCAGGTCGAACGCCTGATTAGTTTTGTGCTGCTGGCGAATATCCCGGTAGCCCTATACGGCATCTTGCAGCACTTACAGGCCGACCCGCTGCCCTGGCAAGGTGACGTGGTCTTCCGGGTGACCTCGACCATGGGTAACGCTATTTTTATCAGCGCCTACCTGATTATGGTCGTGCCGCTGGTGCTATACCGCATAACTGTAACCGCTGACTGGCTGCTTAAAAACCGGCACCTGGCCGGACGCCATATGCAAAGCCGTACCCGTAATAACGCCCTGAGCTGGGTAGCCCTCTACGCATGCTTCATGCTCTTCATGATTGGCGTTTTTTACATGACCCTGAATTTCAACGCCAACTACCGGCCCGAACAAACCAACACCCCGGTGGTCAGTTCAACGACAGCCCAACTGGTCAGCAATAATGCTTCCGGGAATGCTGCTTCGGCTAACCTGGTGGGTGGCGAAAGTGTCGGCCCCTGGTGGGCATTGCCGCTCGGAATTATAGTTAGCTTTGGCCTGTTTTTCCTCTTTACGGTCCGCCGCCGGGGCACCGATACAAATTATATCTTCCGGCTGTTTGAATTTTTCTCATACGCCGCCTTGCTGGTAATTATGGGCCTGACGATTCTTTACAGCCAGAGCCGCGGTCCTGAGGCCGGTATCATTATCGGCATCTTTGTTTTCTTCCCGCTTATCTTCTGGCGGCGAAGGGCCTGGAAATGGCTGATAGGCTGGCTGGGAGCCGGACTGGTGCTGGGCGGCCTTTTAGTCTTATTCAACCTGCCAGCCGGTTCTACGCCGCTGGAGCCAGTCTTTAAAATCGCCCGGGCAAACCCCCAGGTGGCTCGCCTGGGTGAATTCTTCCAGACCAATGATGGCACCGGCCGGGTACGGCAGTTAATCTGGAAGACTGTGCTGGAAGTAATGGGCGAAGCGGCCCAGCAAGAACCGGCCCGGCTATTTGTGGGGTACGGCCCCGAGTCGCTCTATAACAAGTCGCCGCAACACTACCAGGCTGAACTGGGCCAGTTAGAGGCCCGCAACGCCATTCCCGACCGCTCCCACAACGGCTACCTGGACGCGCTGGTAACAACCGGCACGCTTGGGCTGCTGGCCTACCTGGCCCTGGTACTGGCCGTTTTCTATTACGCTTTCAAGTTCTTACGGCGCACCCGGCGCTTTGAGTACCAGGTCTTGCTGGCCGCGCTCATTTCAATAATGGTGAGCCACCAGATAGAAATTCAGACCGGTATCCAGATTGTAAGTTCCTGGATGATGTTCTTCACAACTATTGCCCTGGTGGCCCTAATGGGCGGCCTGATTTACGGCCGCTGGGACGCGACAGGCCAGAAAGCGGCGGCTATTCCGGCGGAACCAGCCCTGGAGGAACCAGCCCCGGTGACCCCGGAACTGGAACCGGTGATGGCCTCAACCGCCGCAATCCCGGCTAAAAACGCCCGGAAGGCCGTCAGAGAACCGGCCTCCACCAAAGTTAAAGGACCGGCCAAAGAAACGGCTAAAAACCGGGGACAACCAGCGGTTACCACCGTCCTTAACAGCCGGGCACCCGGTGGATCCAAACGCAATGGCCCGGTATACCCCGCCCCCGGAATGGACCTGGACGCCGGTACGAGCAACCGGCGGGTGAAAGCCTGGTTCTACCCGGCCGCCGCCGTGGTGGCGGTTGCCGCCCTGATATATGTCTGGATTAGCAATATATCCCCTATTATGGCCGATACGGTCTATAAGCAGGGCTTTAACCTGGCGCAGTCCCAGCAATGGCCGCGAGCGGTACCATACTTAAAGCAGTCGCTCAGCTACGCCCCTAACGAAGATTATTATGGGCTGTACCTGGGCCAGGCTTACCTGGAACTTGCCACGACGGAAGCAAGAAACGCCGCCCAGGATAAGACTCGTCTTGCCAGCATGCAATCTTACCTGGCGGCCAGCGAGCGCGAACTGTTACGGGCTAACCAGTTAGCCCCGCTTAACCCGGACCATTACGCCAACCTGGCCCGGCTTTATACCCGCTGGGCCGACCTGGAACCGGCCAGGGCCACCGAAATGCTCAACAAAGCGGTCGGACGCTACCTGGAAGTAGTCAAGTATGCCCCGCGCAATGCCCGGCTGTGGGCCGAGTTGGCCGCTACGCAGGCCAGCATCGCGACCAACCGCAACGATACCGATATAACCGGCGGGCCGGTGGACAAAGCCGCCATGGATAAAGCGATCGAGTACGGCCTGAAATCAGTGGCGGTAGACGACAAATACGATTTCAACCGCCTGGTTCTGGGCGATATCTACCGCTTCGCCGGACGCAAAGACGAGGCGGGCAAACAGTACGAACTGCTGGCCCGGATTGACCCGCTGCAATTAGCCAGCGATGAAAGGTTCATACGCCGGTTGTCGGCCCTGGCCCAGAGTTCGCAGGTCAGCCTGGAAGAAGCGATTGCGGCCTTCGACCCGGCCAAAATCGTTAAAGTTGATAAGAATAACCCATCAAGGCTGCAGCAAGATAAAGCTTTCTCGGTAATGGCGCAGGGAGCGGTTTACTTCTACAAGAACCGGTTGGATGAAGCCCGTAATGCCCTGAATAACAGTATCGGGATGAGTCCAAACAGCCCTTACACGCACGCTTACCTGTCGCTCGTATTCAAACGGCAGGGCGCGGCCACCCAGGCCACGACCGAAGCGGCGGCGGCGCGGGACCTGGCTACTAAGGCCCAGCAAACTTCACCCGGCGTCCAGCAGGCGGTTGAAACGCTGCTGGCGGCCGGTTAAAAGGCTGCCAATATGGAAGCAATGTGGGTAATCCTGAACCCTCAAATCCAAAAAGCCGAAGGTAACCCTGGCATTGGCTTCTACCTGGCCCTTTTCCTGGTAGCCCTGGGGTTAGCCCTGGTTGCCACACCCCTGGTGCGCCGGGTAGCCCTGCGAATTGGCTTAGTTGATGCCCCCAGCACCCGCAAGGTGCATCTCTCGCCGGTGCCTCTCCTGGGCGGCCTGGCGATCTTGCTGGCCTTTATGCTGGCCCTCCTGGGGCTTTCTTACTGGTTCCTGCCTTTTTACATCCCCCAGCTTGGCGCGATCCTGTTCGGGGCCACCGTCATCTCTTTCTTCGGTTTCTGGGACGACAAATACGGCCTGCACCCCCTATATAAATTGGGAGCGCAAGTCCTGGTGGCCGCCTGGCTGGTCGCAACCGGGGTGCGGATTGAATTCTTCCGGTTCCTGCCCCTTTCCGACCTGGTCAACGTTGTGGTAACGATTCTATGGGTGGTGGTCATTACCAACGCCATTAACTTTATAGACAATATGGACGGGCTTTCCAGTGGGGTCGCCGCGATTGCCGCCGCCTTCTTCTTCCTGGCAGCTTACCAGAGCGGGCAATGGCTGGTGGCGCTGCTGGGTGTGGCCCTGGCCGGGGCGGCGTTGGGCTTCGTCTACCATAATTTTGGTTTTATCAAGGGCCGCTCGGCTATATTCATGGGCGATGGCGGCTCGCTCTTCCTGGGCTATATCCTGGCGGCGGTCGGGGTCAAGCTGCGCTTTTCCAATGTTGATTTTGTTACCTGGATGGTCCCTATCCTGGTGCTGGGTGTGCCGCTATTTGATATTAGCCTGGTGGTAATATCGCGCACCCGCCGCCGCATCCCCTTTACCAGGGGCGGCAAGGACCACACTTCCCACCGGTTGGTATTGCTCGGATTGAGCAAGCGAGAGGCGGTGCTGGTTATTTACCTGCTGTGCGGGGTGGCCGGGGTGGCCGCCCTGGTCGTGACCGGCGCTTCGGTGGCCGATGGATATTGGGTTGGCGGCTTTATGTTTGCGGCGGCCCTGTTTGCCCTCTACCAGCTTGAGAAAGTCCCGTTGATTAACACCAACCCAAAAGGCATGGGCTATAGCAAGAATCTTAAACCGGGTATACCCGAAACCCCGGCCCCACCCGAACCACTTGAAACCCCCAACCCCGGCTAATCCTAAGCCTCCCAGATCCAGTTAGTTTGCCCGCCCGGAAAGGTTGCCGCAACACCGGGTGGTTTGCGCCATACAAGGCTGCAAAGTAAAATAAGCCTGCTGTAAAACGGTTAGAAATAAGCAAGAAACAAAAATGCCGCTCCTGGTTTAGTAGCGGCATTAGTTTTTGAATTATCAGTTAAAACAAGAAAGTGAAGGGATAACCCGATGACCAATCCAGCCGAAAATATCCGGTTAAGCAATCCTGAAAATATGGCGAAACCTACCGGCTACAGCCATGTGGCCGAAGTAACCGGCGGGCGGCTGATTTTCATTTCCGGCCAGGTCGCCCTTGACGGCGATGGCAACCTGGTCGGCCCGGGCGATATGGAAGCCCAGGCCCGGCAGGTCTTTGAAAACATTAAAACAGTCCTGGAATCGTGCGGAGCGACCTTTGCCAACGTGGTCAAGCTTACCTTTTTTACGGTAGACTTCTCCCAGCAACCAATAGTCCGCAAAATTCGCGACCAGTACATTAATCCTGCGCAACCGCCCGCCAGCAGCGCCGTTGAAGTTAGAAAACTCTTCCGGGACGATATTTTAATCGAAATCGAAGCGGTTGCAGCGGTTCCGGCTTAAGATTTGGTGTAAAGTTCGGGCTTAAGGACACCGATATAGGGCAGGTTGCGGTAGACTTCGGCAAAGTCCAGGCCGTAACCGACTACAAATTTATCCGGAATGTCGAAGCCCTGGTAGTCAATCGTAACATTATTGGTCCGGCGATCAGGCTTGTTGAGCAGGGCACAGATCTTCAGGCTGGCCGGACCACGCGCTTTCAGGTAATCGGCCAGGTAGGACAGGGTCATACCGCTATCAATAATATCCTCTACGATCAAAACATGCTTACCTTCAATACTGGAGTCAAGGTCTTTTAAAATTCGGACGACCCCGCTTGAAACCGTCGAAGCACCATAACTGGAAATCGCCATGAAGTCCAGGGTGAGAGGCAAGTTAACCGCCCGTGCCAGGTCAACCATGAACATAATGGCTCCTTTGAGGACGCCAATCAATATCAGTTCTTTCCCGGCATAATCCTGGGTAATTTGAGCTCCCATTCGAGCGATAGTAGACTGTAAAGTTGCTTCATCTATTAGAATTTCTGCCATATCGTCGGCAAGTGAAGGCACGTTTAGATCCTTTCCATAGTAACACATGATAACCCGGTGCAGGCCAAACCTTATCCGCTAACCATAAAACACCGGTTTACAGCCCCAGGCTGAATCAAGTTAACCTTAAAAACTCAAACCGTAACTCAACCAGCGGCCCGGTTCCCGGCGTTACCCGGAAGTCGTGAGCCAGCGGCGCGCCGGGTATCCAGCAAATCGCCTCCGGCCGGTCCGCCTGGGCCGGACAGACCACCAGCGGCCAGTCCTGGCGCAGTTCACGCGGGATGCCCGCGTCCAGCATAATATCCTGGACCTTACGCTGGCCCGGCCCACCTAAAGGCCGGTAGCTCTCCCCGGCCCGGCGCGGCCGCAAGAGCAAGGAAGTTTTAATTTTAGCATAATCCAGGAAAACATGGTACGGCCCACCCAGTTTGAGCCTGGTCCAGCGTCCTTCGGGCGTGTCAGTATCCACCAGGGTCGCGGTGAGTTGCCAGCCGCCAGCGGGGCCGGACACCCGGCCGGGGATAGCCAGTTCCAGGCCAGCAGACGGCCATGGGCTTGCTTCAGGGACAGCTAACAGCCCCACTTCGGTCTTGGCGGTAAAAGCGACCAGCGTGCCCGGTAAATCAACCCGCCGGACTGCCGGAGATTTAAACAGGTCCAGGGCCGCTTCGATATGGGCGGCATCCAGGTTTTCAAGACCGCCCAGGGCCAGGGCGGTGCGGCGAATCAGGCGTTTTTGCAAAGAGGCGGGCTTTCCCACGAAATATTCTTTAGAAAAGCTGAACTTGCAGCCAAATTCATATTTCGCGTTAGCCTGAAATTCCGCCTCCACCAGTTGATCGAGCCACTCCTGGTCGGTCCGGGTTAAATCGGCCAGGCGAATAAGGTTCTGCTTGATGTTGGGTTGATATTCGCCTTCCAGCAGGGGCAAAAGCTGGCGGCGGACCCGGTTGCGGGCATACTCGGAGGCCAGGTTGGTTTCATCCAGGCGCGGATTAAGGCGATGTTCCCCGGCGTACGCCTCAATGTCGTGCCGCCAGACCGGTAGAAATGGCCGCCCAAGCAATACAGGCGTGGTACCGGCCAGCGGGAATAAGATTTTCAAGGCAGCAGAGGAAGGTGGGAGCGGTCCCAGCCGGGCCATCCCGGCCAGGCCCTGCGGGCCGGTGCCGCGCAAAAGGCGCAACAGCACCGTTTCGGCCTGGTCGTCAGCATGGTGGCCGGTTAAAACCAGTGAGAAGCCCAGTTGAGCCGCTAAATCTGCCAGGAAAGCGTAACGGGCCTGGCGGGCCGCGTCTTCCAGCGACAACTTCCGGCGGGCGGCCAGGGCCGGGACATCCAACTCGCCCAGGTGAAATGGAAGCGAATGTTTCTCGCAGAAAGCTTCCACGAAAAGGGCGTCTTCACTGGCGGCTTCGGCCCGGATATGGTGGTTGAAGTGAGCGACTGCCAGGCGCAAGGCCGGGTAATCCGGCCGAATACGAAGTAAAGCATGGAGTAGAGCCAGCGAGTCTGCCCCACCGGAAACGGCTACTAGCGCCGGTTGGAGCGGGGCGGTATTTTGCCAGAAATCTTGCAGGGCCATTTCGAGTGACAGGACCATAAACGCTGTTTCCAGGAATAAGAGGAAAACAAAAATCACACCCGATTGAGTGTGATTGATGAAAAATTGATTGCGGAGGCAGGATTCGAACCTACGACCTTCGGGTTATGAGCCCGACGAGCTGCCACTGCTCCACTCCGCGCCGTTCTTACTTGCCAAAGTATTATACACCTCGGGCAAGGCAGAGTCAACCCTCTTGCATAGAGGATCCATGCTTGATATAATCGAACCGGTTATAACATCACAACAGGTTATAGCATAATACAGCAGAAAGCAGTTAAATGGACTCCTTCATATCTTTCAGGCCGGGCCTCCTGTCCCCACCGGTTGCCGCAGTAGCGATTAAATCGCGCTAACCGGACTGGTGGAAAATACTTAAACCGCTTTAGCTGCCCTACCGGGCAGTAATTTATGATTGCAGTTTTAATTTCCCCGTCCCCATTTCTTCACTTTCTTTTAAAGCTTAAAAGCAACGGCTCAAAAGGCCGGGGAGATTTAGATATGCCTGAAAGAACTGAAATCCTGGGAGCGTTGGAACTGGAAAGCACCGGGATAATAACGGCGGAAACCGAAAGCGCCGGGAGCGGGCCGGATTCCGCCCAATCCCGCCCCAGCGGTATTCTATGGTTGGTACTGGCGGCCCTCATCTGGGGTACGGTCGGCGTGGCGTCGGCCCTGTTAAACCGGGTGGAAACCACTCCGCCGCTAATGATTGCCTTTTTGCGGCTGGGATTTGCCGCTCCTTTCCTGCTGGCCCTGGCCTGGTTTACTACCAGGCGCAACCCTTTCCGTATAACCCCTCGCGAGTGGGCTTACTTCAGCGCGATGGGCCTGGCGATGGCCTGCTACCAGATCAGTTACTTTTTCGCTATTCCCATGGCCGGGGTAACTGTGGTAGTAGTGGTAGCCCTGTGCAGTTCGCCCTTGATGGTCGCTTTAATTTCCATTCCGGTATTCAAAGAAAAGCTGACCGGGCCAACGCTGCTGGCGCTGGCCCTGGCTATAACCGGAACGATCCTGCTGGCTATCGGTGGGAATAGCGGCGAGAACGCCCGGCCCCAGTTGGTCCTGGGCGCTTCGCTGGCCCTGATTACCGGCCTGGCTTACTCAACCCTGGTGGTCTTTTCCAAGCTGGCAACTCATCAGAAGGAGACTGAACGCGGCCCGGTCCAACCGGTAGCGGTCGCTTTCAGCCTGGCGGCTTTGATTTTACTGGTCATAACACTGCTGACCGGCAGCTTCAAAATTGACCTCGCGCCCGGCGTCTGGCTGATAGGCGCTTATATGGGATTGGTGCCGACCGGCCTGGCTTATGTCATTTTCTTTAAAGGAATTGCCAGGGCCAGCGCGACCGCCGCCGCGATAACGACTATGCTGGAACCTTCGGTAGCGGCGCTGTTAGCCTGGCTACTGCTGCAAGAGCAATTGACGCTGGCCTCGCTAGCCGGTTCGGCTTTACTGCTGGCAAGCGTGCTGGTATTAAGTAAAAAGTAGAATAAAAAAAGGCCGGGGTAAATTTCTACCCCGGCTCTTTTTATTTATATTTACTCTTCTACGAGAGGTAAAAGCACGAAAAAAGTACTGCCCTTGTCGGGTTCGCTGTGCAGCGAGATTTGCCCGTTGTGTTTCCGCACGATTTCACGGCAGATGAAAAGGCCCAACCCCAGGCCGCTGGTGCTGATTTCGCCGTCCCGTGAAGTGCTAACCCGGCTCCAGCGGTTGAATATAACCGATTGTTTTTCTTCCGGGATGCCAATTCCCTGGTCTATAACACATAGTTCGGCAAAATTATCACCCGCCCGGTGCAAGTTAATTTTAATTGGCCCACCTTCAGGTGAATACTTGACCGCGTTATCTATCAGGTTGGTAATTACCTGGGCGATACGCTCCCGGTCGAAATTCCCCATTAAGCCTTTATGCGCAATCTCCAGTAGAATCTGGTGGCGTTTTTCAGGGGGAACATTGTCTTCATTTTCGGTTGTAGCAACCGCCATTCGGCAGTGATTGACCGCCTCCGTCACAATTTCATCCAGTTCCAGGAGTTCAGGTTGAATTTCGAGGCGGCCGGTATTGATCCGGGAAACATCCAGCAATTTGCCGATTAACTTATCCAGGCTGGCAGTCTGTTTAATAATTCTTTGAAGATTGGCTTGAATATTGGTCCGGGGAACCGGCTGACCTTCCGGCACTTTGTCAATAGAGCGGGCGGTTAACTGGGTAAAACCGCGCAAAGCAGTCAGCGGATTACGCAAATCGTGACTTGCGATCGAAAGGAACTCGTCCCGCGATTTAAGGGCGGTTTCCAGGTCGCTTAATTTACGCCGGTTAAAAAGCAAAGGCCCGACCGGGCGGGCAAAAAGCTCAAGCAAAGCTATTTCAGCAGGTGAAAAAGCCACACCCTGGGGGACCTGGCGAAAAATTCCCAGAATACCAACAATTTTCTCCTGTTTACGCAAGGGTACGGCTATGCCCCGGCCAAGTTGATTGGCGGAATATACATCTGGAAAGTCCTGGTTCAAGCAATCATCGCAAGAAATAGTCCGGTCCTCATGCAAGGTGCTTTCCAATAATCCCTTTGGCTCAGAAAGGCGCAAGCGATAACCCTCGAACCCCACGGCAGCTGGGCCAGCCGCCGTCAATTTTACCCAGGTACGTTCTGGCTCAATGAGGGCTACCGTGGCAACATCGCCCGGTATAAGCTCTAAGAGCTGCTCCACCGTCCGGCGTAACATTCTATCAAGCTGACCCTCACTTTCAATCAATTCTGGCGAACGCAGCAGGTGTAATAAAATTGCATTGGAGAAGGTTGACTGGTTTACGCTAAAATCCGAAGGTTTAGATGGTCCGGACGATGAATAGCCAGCGGTAGATAACAAAGCTTGCTCCTGCTCCTGGGAATTCTGATTCAAAATAGCCTCTTTACACTACTAGTAATATACAAATATGTAATTTAAACTGAATATTATGTATTAATCCAACAGGTTGACTGAATCATCACATCAAATTTTGTGCCATCACAATCAGTATATTTTTAGTTGAAAAGAAGCTTCCAGACTAACTTATCTGGTAAAATTGCTAGTCCGGGTCTACCTCAGTGAGCAAGCCGGTCTTAACATTAAAGATAAAACCGCGCACTCGCAGGTCAGCCGGAATCCAGGAGTGCGAACGCAAGCGGCGGAACTGGCGGCGAACATTCTCCTCCAGGTCGGTAAACGTATGGAAATGCGCCGGAATAACCGCGGATAACCCGGTCTCTTTTTCCAGCCACTCCACCAGAGCCTGGTCCTCGAAGGTCTGCATACCGCACTGAGTGTGGTTAATTATCATTACATCGGTAATACCAAGGCGGTAATGAGCGACAATCAGGGACCGCAAGGTATCCTCGGTAATGATGCCACCGGCGTTGCGGATGACCACCGCATCGCCGTTCTCAAGGCCCAGGGCCTGCGAAATCGGGATTCGGTAGTCCATACAGGCCACTACCGCCAGACGGCGGGCAGGTTGGCTGGGAAGGTCCTGGCCGGAATAATTCTTGGCAAACTGACGGTTTGCTTCAATAACTTCATCTATTACATCCATTTTACAACCTGTCTCCCTTTCCGGAACACCTCTTAAGAGGTGTTAACTTTTTGAAACTGGCTGCGCCTAGAAAATCTGGTCCAGAGGTATACGTGGTTTACGAGCTTGCCAGATAGTTGTGCTAGGAACCATCGAGACTTTATACCAGGGTACGTTGTTCCAGGTACTTTCGCGCCAGCGGTCGCGTTGCGGCTCCAATTCCAGGATAGCCGTTACCAGCAATCCAGCGTTGAATAAAGCCGCGTGCCAATCACCAAAAGTATGATGAAATTGAACATAAAGAGTTCGAGTGCCGTCCGGCCAAAGGCTCTCGGAAGTCATAGGCGAACGGTCAAAGTAGGGCCGGACGATTTCAAGCTGGTTATCTCCATCATCGGCCAGTCCGTCAAAAAACGGGCTTAACCAGCTATAAGCAAAAATCCCACCGGGCTTTAACACCCGGGCTACTTCCCGGAAACAGACCTCTATGTCAACGAATCCGACCGCCCCAAAATTGCTAAAAACAATGTCAAAACTACCATCGGCCCATTCGCTCAGGTCTTCGGCGTTACCCTGGCGAAATTCGGCCGAACCGGGTGGCTCGATTTGAACCTCGGAAGCGAATTTTTCGGCCAGCTCTATCTGGACATCCGAAATATCCTGGGCGACAACCCTGGCACCCTGGCGGGCTAACCGGACCGCCCACTGGCCGCCGCCGCCGCCGAGTTCCAATATATCTTTACCGGCAACATCGCCCAGCACCTTTAACTCAGCTTCACCCGGTACGCCAAAAACGGGGCCCCATAGGCCGCTACCGCCGACCAGGTTCGCCCGGTGGCGTTCCTGGTAGCGTTCGGCTTCGCGGTTCCAATCTTCCCGGTTTAAAGCTGCATAGTTTTGGACCATAATTCCACCTTTAACAAGATAGGGCGTAGAACGTGACTGAAGCCAGCAAACCTGCCAGCTAAAGTGAACACGCGCCATTTAATCTTTGTAGCATTTTATGTGCTACGCTTTACTTTTAACGAATGGTACGATACTTCGGTGAGACCTGGGTTTCCAGCCTCTTTTGAATTAGTTTATAGAAAAGCTCGTCCTGTTCAAACCCAATATAGTCCCGGCCCAACCGCCGGGCAACCGAAGCAGTAGTCCCGGACCCCATAAAAGGGTCGAGAACTATATCGCCGGGATTA
This sequence comes from Chloroflexota bacterium, assembly GCA_028287745.1. GTDB lineage: Bacteria > Chloroflexota > Chloroflexia > Chloroheliales > Chloroheliaceae > 54-19. The sequence goes on along the minus strand of JAQBPB010000066.1, from coordinate 63,928 downwards.
CTGCTAGCCAGCATCAGCCGCTCGAAAAGCTTCTCCGGTTTTTGGGTCGGATGTGGTGTATTTTCCGGCATGGACCAGAAAGGGACCGTCAAGTCGGTCCAGATATTAGATGGATGGGTCATCCGATAGTGGTCACCGTCAGCCTGTTCAATCCAGTCTTTGGGCTGTCCGGCCTTGTCGCGATACGGTGCGATAATCGGCTTGCGGACCTTGACCGCGTCCAGATTAAAAGTGTAGGTTTCCCCGGCTACCGCAAACCAGATATCTTCCATATTGTTCTTCCAGTTGGCAGCGGCCCCCCGGCCTTTATCGCGTTTCCAGGTCAGGCGGTTCTTGATAAGCAGGTGCTGCCCCAGAATTTCCTGCATAATTCCGGAAGAAACCCAATCAATACAGATATAGACCGACCCGTTCGGTTTTAAGGCCCGGACTACCGCCGCAATCCACTTCTCGGTCCAAGCACGGTACTCCGCCGCAGGCAGCCGCGAAAAGACCCCTTTGCCATAATTTTTAGTCAGGTTGTAGGGCGGGTCGGCAATAACCAGGTCGGCCCAGGCTGGCGGCAATTGTTCCAGTCCCGTTATACAATCTCCCAGGATAACCCGGTTGCGTACTTCGTCCGGCGGATAAGCCCGGTCAGGGGCGAGGCTAAAGGGCTCGGCATACCGGACGTGGTCTTCTTCGGTCAACTCAATTGTCCGGTTGCGAGGAGCTTTATCAGCTTTAGTCAGGTTTTTGCGGGGCATTGTCACTTTACATACCTACCGGGGCGCCAAATGGAGTGACAATAAGCGTTTCAATTACCACCCGCTGCGGTAAGGTTGCTACAAAAGCCACACACTCGGCCATGTCCATACCCTGGAGCATTTTAGCCCGTGCTTCCGGGGAAGGTACCACCGGCCGCCGGTCAATAATCGGCGTGTTGATTTCGCCCGGGTGAATGCCAATGGCCCGGATGCCGTGTTCCTGCTCGGCCAGGTTGACGGCCTGGACCAGACCGTGAATACCGAATTTAGAGGCGACATAGGCTGGTCCGGCCACAACACTACCCTTTATTCCGGCGATAGAACCGATAAAGACAATTGTACCGTTTTGCTGGCGGCGCATAATGGGTAAAAAGCTTTGGGCGACATAAAAAGCGCCGTCCATGTTCACGCTCATAATCAGCCGGTAGTCTTCCACGCTCAACTTGTCCATCGAGCGGTTGGGTACGTTCAATCCGGCGGCATTGACCAACAAATCTACCCGGCCAAATTTTTCTTCGACTGCCCAGGCTAACCCGGCAACCGCTTCCGCCTGGGCAATATCGCAGGGATAGACCAGCGAAGTGCTGCCGGAAGGCAACTGCTGAACCGTCTCGTTAAGGGTAGCAGCGGTACGGCCGACCAGTACAACCGTCATGCCAAGCTGGGCTAACTTGATGGCACTGGCCTGGCCCACCCCGGTGCCCGCCCCGGTAACAACCGCTACTTTACGTTCATTCGGGCTGTCGGAACTGCTCGTTTCCTGAGTCATTTAGAGCATACCTTTCAAAATAGGCCGGGCTGCTTTAGCAAACTCCTGCCCGGTTTAGACAACTCAACTTAATTTGAACCCAGTCCAGGCACATCTACCCAGCGCTTTTCCCGGTCCGACTGCTGAATCGCGTCCATTACGGCCTGAACCCGCATACCATCGAAGAAAGACGGCTGGCAAGGGCGGCCTTCGGCAATCGCCTGGATAAACTCAAAATCCTGGTCGTAACGGAAGATCTGGAGCGGGTCGCCCTGGTGCGGGTCGCGCGGCGAACCGGGCACCTTGAGAAATTCTTCAGGTACGGCGACCGGCGCGAGCTGCCCACCCCTTTTGGCAACCTGGAGGACATTCGGCTGGCCCAGGTAATAGATAAGGCTGCCTTCGCTGCCGTTCACTTCACAGTAGTCCTGGCTCTTGCCGCCTTCACCCCGGCCGGGGGCCAGTTTGGTGCTTTCAAAGTTACCAGTAGTGCCGTTCTCAAATTCGGCAAGCGCCGCCACCCAGTCGTCCACGTCGGAAGGGAAAGCCTGGCCTGAGGCATCGTGACGGACAGTGATAATATTCCGGGTACTTGCCACCAGCCGGGTTATCGGGCCGATTAAAAAGTGGCCGTAGTCCAGCCGGTGCGAGAGCATATCGCCAAGTTCTCCCGACCCGGCCAGTTCCATTGACTGCCGCCAGCCCATGGAGCGGTCGCCCCAGTCCTGGAGCCGGTTAACCCGGAAGTGATAGGGCTGGCCTATATAACCGCTGTCTATCAGGTGTTTCATATAGCGCATCGCCGGGACAAAGCGGTAAGTAAAGGCGGTCATGTGGCAGACCCCAGCCTTTTCAGCCGCCTGGTACATTTCCAGGGCATCGGCATAATTAAGGGCAATCGGTTTCTCACACATAACGTGCTTACCGGCCGCGATAGCCGCCAGGGCAATCTCTTTGTGAAAACGGTTTGGAGTTGCGATAATGACCGCGTCTACCGCCGGGTCTTGCAGCAACTTGCGGTAGTCGGTATAAACCTTCTCAATCCCGGTAGCAGTGAAGGCTTGCTGTAAAGCTGCCTGGTTTACATCGCACAATGCGACCATCTCGCCCTGCTGCGACACCTGGACGCCCGGTAAATGGTTTGCCAGCGCGATAGCCCCGGTCCCAATTTGAGCTACGCCAAGAGGTTTTCCTGCCATTATATTTTCCTCTAACAACTAAGAAATTAGCGTTAACGGGTTTAAAAGCCACGAACAACCAGCAATCTTGAACGGATAACGTTAAATGGTAACACAACCCGTTAATTAGTTTATGTTACCATTTTTAGGATTATTTTGTTACCGGCGCTCTTTACGGGCGTCAAGCTTATTTATTCCGGATTAGACCAACCCACCGGCCAGCTTTTCGCGGGTCGCCGGGACAACCAGGTCCTGGTAGGAATTTATAACACTATCCGCCACCGCGCGCCAGCCAAATTGTTCGGCCCGGATAGCGGCCTGTTGTCCAAGCTTGCGCCGCAGGAGCGGGTTTTCAAGTAACCGGGTGAGCGCCCCGGCCAGTTCAGCCGGTTGGCCCTGCTCGACCAGGAAGCCGCTGTAGCCGTCCTGGACCGCGAAAGGCAGGCCGCCTACCCGGCTGGCTACGACCGGCGTCCCGCAAGCCTGGGCTTCCAGGGCCGCCAGGCCAAAGCTTTCGTAACGGCTGGGCATGGCTACAATATCGGCGGCGTTATAGAAAAGCGGCATCTGCGACTGTGCCTGGGACGGCACGAACAGAATCTGCCCGGTCAGGCCCAATTCCTGGACTCGCGCCTTTAAGCGCAACGCTTCCAGGTTTTCTTCCGGTATGCGGCTAGTCTGTAAGGCCAGGCTGCGCCCGCTGCGGGTAGTCACTCCGGCCATGCCGGTGCCGCCGCCAACAACCATAACCTGCAACTCATCCGGCCCGGCGGGTTGTCCGGCCTGCAAGCGGCTTTCTCGCCACTGCTGGACCGCTTCAATCAGGACATCAACCCCTTTTATAGGCTCAATCCGGCCCACCAATAACACAATCTGCCGGGCTTTCAGGCCAGGCACGAGTTTGTTAACTTCCTCCCTGGCAGCGGCTCGGTTAAGCGGCCTGAACAGTTTAAGGTCTACCCCGCACGGAATGGTATCAACTTTATCCGGCTCAGCGCCATAGCGCCAGGTTAGCTGGGCTTTTTCAACCGGGGTTGCGGCGATTACCCGGTCAACCTGCTGGATTATTTCAGCTTCGCGTTCGGCCCGGAATGACGGCTCGCGCTCGTTATCACTGCGGGCAATATCGTTTTTCAAATGGGCCAGGGTATGAAACATCTGGACTACCGGGACATGCCATTTCTTGCGCAGCATCAGGCCCGCCCAACCGCTTAACCAGTAATGGCCGTGAATCAGGTCATAGGGGACGTTCGGCGCGTCTTGCAGTTGGAAACGGCGTATATTATCTACAAATTCCGGTAAATGCTGGAAGATAAGATTTTTATCGTAAGGTTTAAGAGGACCGGCCGGAAGGTGGATTATACGGACATTCTGGGCCAGGTTATGGGTGAATGTAGTGATCGGGTTCTGGGAGCGGGTAAAAATGTCTACTTCAAGACCGCGCCTGCCCAGTTCTTTACCCAGTTCGCGTACATATACATTCATGCCACCGGCTTCTTTGCCACCCAACACCGCCAGGGGGCAGGTGTGGACACTTAACATTGCAATCTTCATGGTGTAAGGACTCTTCTTCATCTGGCCCTCCCACCATTGCTTAATATAAATGGGTTTACTGTAAATAAATTTTTTATATGATTGACTTTCCACGTGACGTGCTGGCTGTTATTTGCCAGGTACCCCAACGTGGTCACCTTACAAGCGGTCTCCATAATTGGAATCTTCTCCTTTAACTACCGGCGGTTATAGCACCACCAGGATTTAAATAGCCTTTTGATTTCCGGCCAATAATAAGCAGGGCCGGTTTTATAATTTTATTTACTTTCGTTTTGAATACCAAGCACCAGGCACACCAACGCTCCGATCAATAGTACCAGGTTCAAAGGGGCCGTTAAGCTCCCGAAATTTACTTTCAAGCCGTTACGGGCATAAGAGTAAAAGAAATAAAGCGCCATCAAGCCATAGCCAATAGGAAAATAGATTCTTCCACCGGCAAAACCCTGTATTGTGAAAAATAAAAGCAAAATTGCGGCCACTAAATTGAACCCGCCCATCAGTCTGTTATTCCGGGACAATTGGCCCAGAACACCGGGGGGCTCGGTGGGTTGGGAGGCCGGGCTTTCAGGTATATTAGTGTCAGGTCGAGGGCGAGGCGACCTGTTAGAATCAGGCCGCGAAGGGCGCTGCGCCACTGGGTAACTCCTTTGCTTTCAAAATCACTTGGATTACTGATACTGATAATAATAGCAGTTATAACTCAAGCATAAAAAGGGCCAATTTGCCTACTTTTTACAGGCTACCTGGCTTTGATATTTTACCACACCTGGCAAATGAATATAGTTTAATAAGTTACGGCCAGGGATAGAGCTGAATCAGATCTACCCGAAATTGAAATATAGCCCGTGCTTTTGAGACATCTTGTCCTTTTTATCTTTCCTGTTTTATTATTAGAGACCAGTTAAAGGGATATGTCGTTTTTGCGCCTCCCTGCTGCAAGCTAACGCTAAGGGGGAAAAGGGTTATCTAAAAAGGCAAAGTTATAAAAAATAATGCGGCCCTTGCGGGGCCGCTAATGGTTTGCGTTAAAAGAGAGTAATGACTTGCTTAACCGTTCTAACCAGATCGGCTGAGCTGATAAGTAAGTCGGATGTGTTCCATAAAGAGCAGTCGGGGCCGGACATACCGGAATTGCCCGGACTGCCGGTAAAGTTTAATAGCTTTACCGCCTTTTAAGCGCTAAGAAGATTGTTAAAGTTAGCCGGGGGATTACAGCTTTCCCGGCCATTGAAATCAGGCCCTTATAACAGGTTCTACTACTACTGCCCGCCGCGCTGGCGGTAACGCAGGAACGGCGGAATATCCAGGTCGTCGTTAACCGCCGGGCGATAAGGCACCGGAGGAGGCGGAGCCGGTTCAGCCTGTTGAGGCTGGGGTTGCGGCTGCGGAGCAGGTTGTTGCGGTTGCGGTTGCGGCTGGCGTTCGCGCTCCCTATCGGCATAACTCCGCTCGTTGCCAAAGTTCCGTTCGTTGTTGCCATAGCCGTAACCGGGTTGCGGGGCGATATAAGGCCGGGTTTGCTGACCGCCCAGGTTCTTGACGTTCGGCTTGCGAACCTGGTCGAAACCGGTAGCAATAACGGTCAGTTTTACTTCACCGTTCAACCGGGGGTCGATTACCGCACCGACAATGATATTGGCTTCCGGGTCGGAAGCTTGCTGGATGATTTCAGCCGCTTCGTACACTTCCAGGATACCGAGGTCCTCGCCGCCGGTAATATTGAACAGGACGCCCCGCGCCCCTTCAATGGAAAGCTCCAGCAGTGGGCTTTCAATCGCCATCCGGGCCGCGTCAACGCAGCGGTTGTCGCCGGAACCCCGGCCAATCGCCATCAAGGCTGAACCGGCATCGCTCATAATGCTCTTAACATCGGCAAAGTCGAGGTTGATTAAGCCCGGTACGGTAATCAGGTCGGCAATACCCTGGATACCTTGCCGGAGCACGTCATCGGCAATGCGGAAAGCGTCTACCATCGAGGTCTTTTTATCGGCTACCTGGAGCAAGCGGTCGTTCGGGATAGTAATCAGGGTATCGACATGCTCCTTAAAGCGGGCGATACCTTCATCGGCCGAAGCCTTGCGGCGGTTGCCTTCAAAGCTGAAAGGCCGGGTAACCACACCAACGGTCAGCGCGCCGACTTCTTTAGCAATCTGGGCAATGATAGGGGCCGCGCCGGTGCCGGTGCCGCCGCCCATACCGCAGGTGATGAAAATCATGTCCGCGCCGCGCAGGGCGTCGTAAAGTTCTTCGCTGCTCTCCTCGGCCGCTTTCGCGCCGATTACCGGGTTGCCACCAGCGCCGAGCCCCTTGGTAACCTTGTCACCAATCCGGATCCGGTTGGGTGCTTCAGAATAAAGCAGGGCCTGGGCATCGGTATTTACTACATAGTATTCAACTCCGCGCAGGTCACTCTGGATCATCCGGTTAACCGCATTAGAGCCACCGCCGCCGACCCCAATAACTTTTATCTGCGCAAAATTATCAATGTCATTGCCATGAGGCTGATTATTGAAACTGGGGCCTTGCCCGCGTCCTGTTGCCATTGTAACTCTCCTTCAATGCGACCCTGGCGGCGCTGTTAGGCTTTCCACCAGAGATACTCGGTCGCTAACGCTAAACCAATAATGAAAAATTGCTGTATACCCGTGCTTCCTGCCTGTTACAGAAGGGGTATACGTTCCGTTAAGCTTTACCCTTCACGCTTAGGGTAAGAATTCTCGTAACCAACCACCAAATTTACGGCCGACAGCCATACTGGCCTTACCGCCACGCCTGGAGTTTTCCTGGAGCATTTCGACTCCACTCCGTTTTTTCATTCCCCACAAAACCAGACCCACGCTGGTTGCAAAAGCCGGGATGCTCATTGTAGCCGCCACTTCACTCAGACCACGTGGAGCGCCTATGCGCACCGGTAATCTTAACACGTGTCCGGCTGCATCGGTAATACCGTTCAGATTGGCCGTTCCACCGGTCAGAACCAGTCCTGCCGGTATCATACCATCATAACCGCTTTTCTTGATTTCTGCCTGCACCATATCGAACAGCTGGCGGGTACGCGCATGGATAATTTCATTCAACAAATTGCGCGAGACCAACTGGGTACGGCCAGCTTCAAGGCTTTCCGTTTCCAGCATTTCGTCCGCGATTTCGGTGCTATCGCCTTCAGCTTCTTCCTGGCGCAGGCGCGAGCGGAAATCGTGCTTGACCGGTCCTTTGCCGTAATAATCGGCGTAAAGCCCCTTATACGGGCCGGTTACCGATGCGTCACCATATTTAACCTTCAATTTTTCGGCGGCCTCCGGCGAAATACGCAGAACCATCGAAATATCGTTGGTAATATTGTTACCGCCAATCGGGATGACCGCTGTATGCCAGATACTGCCGTCAATAAAGAGTGAAATGTCAGTCGTTCCGGCACCGATGTCCAACAGGCAGACCCCCAGGCGCTTCTCAGCGTCACTCAGGACCGCTTCGCTGGCGGCCAGCGGCGAAAAGACCAGTTCCTCTACTTCAACCCCGGTGCGCTGGACTCCTTTGAGAAGATTGTTTAATGCACTGATCGCGCCGGTCGCGATGTGGGTTTCGACTTCCAGGCGATAGCCGTTCATGCCGACCGGTTCGCGCACGCCATCCTGCCCATCGATTACGAAGGTACGCGGAATGACGTGTAATACTTCACGCTGCGAGGGCAACGTGACCGAGCGGGCCGAGTCGATTACACGAGCGACGTCGTCGTAAGTAATATCCCGGTTAGCCTTGGCAACCGCGATCACTCCCCGGCTGTTAACCGAAGAGATGTGGCTGCCGGTCACGCCCACAAAGGCCGAGCCGATTTTAAGGGCGGCCTGGCGTTCGGCCTGTTCGATGGTAGATGCAATGGCGTTACTGGCCTGCTCGATATTAACAACGACCCCTTTTTGGAGGCCCAGGCTGGGGCTGGTGCCCATCCCCAGGATGTTAATATGGTTATCGCGAGTCATTTCGCCAATAATAGTGCAAACCTTGGAAGTTCCCACATCCAACCCAACTATTAACTTATCTTGTTTTGTTGCCATCGTTCTTAACCCAACCCTACTGAATGGCAGGCTTATTAATAAAGCGTAAGTCTGCGTAACTCCATTTAATATTTTTGTCGGCCAGAAGACCCTTTAGAATATTCATCTTCTGGGTTAGCTGGGCATCGGTTCCCAGCAGGGCTTTCCAGTTCCCCGAAGGCGGGGCACTGATTACCACCAGACCGGAACTAGGCGAATACTGGACCGCCGCGATTTGGATCTTGGCTTCCGCCAGTTGCGCTTGAACGGCCATGGCGCTGCGGACTGCAACCGCATCTACCCGGTCACCCAATTGCATCTTGCGGTCATCGAGGCTTTCAATCACCGGGAACCCTTTGGCTTCTTCCGGCAAGTCTTTTGTGAAGTAATTATCCAGGACCACACCTTCGGGGTCCACCAGATAACTGTAGCCGCCAATGCGCCAGTTGAGAATACTCTTGCGCTCGGTAACAGTAACCGCCAATTTGTCAGGAAGGGCTTTTGAGACGCTAGCTTGAAGTATGTAGGGTAATGTCTTGATCTTAGCGGCCACTTCCTCTTCGTTCAGCCCAAAAACGTTAATCTTATCGACACCGGTAACTTTTACCACTTCCTCGGATTGCAAAAGCCGGTTGCCGGTCAATTCCACTTTAGAAATATAAAACCCCGGCGAATTCAAAAACCAGTAGCCAACTCCCAACAGCACCACCATCGCGGCCAGACTGAGCAAGCGAGCCGGGTTAAAGTTGATCGCAAGACCTTGCGACCGGCCACGCCGGGTGCCGGGGCGGGTCCGATTGGTCCTGACCAACGGAGGGGCAGGCAGATCCACAGTGCTATCCAGCCGGATACTGGCTTTAGGCGTGGCCTCGCGGCGGCCATTTACCGGCGCCGCGCTCCGGCGTACCGGGCGGCGGCCCCTGACCGGAATTTCTTCTTTACCCGCATCGGCGTTCAAACGCGGATATCGCTGATGCGGCCGGAAAGAAGCTTCGTCCTGGGCAGCCCGGTTTCTAGGATTGCGTTGTGTTGGTGAACCTGCCATGGTAGTTAAACCCTTAGTTCGTTACGATTTTTGTCAGCGTGGCGCTCTATCGCCAGTTCGATCAGCCGGTCCACCAGGTCAGGGTACGAAAGGCCGGTCTTTTCCCACATCATCGGGTACATACTTACCGGCGTAAAACCGGGAATAGTATTTACCTCATTCAAATAAATCTCACCCGTATCGCGGTCCTGGAAGAAGTCCACCCGGGTCAGCCCGGCGCAGTCCAGCGCTTCATAGGCTTTAATCGCCAGCGCCCGGAGCCGGTCGCTAAGTTCCGGTGAGATGTCGGCCGGGACAGTGAAACCCACTTCGTTATCCTGGTACTTGGCGGTATAGCTGTAAAAAGACGATTTCTGGCTGATATGGATTTCGCCTACAACCGACGCCTGTGGCTCATCGTTACCCAGCACCGCTATTTCCAGTTCACGGGGGTTGAGCGCCTTCTCAACCATTATCTTGCGGTCGTAGTGGCAAGCAGTATCAAGCGCCTGGGCCAGTTCCTGGCGGTGGCGGGCTTTCGAGATGCCGACGCTGCTGCCCATATTGACCGGTTTAACAAAGCAAGGATAGCCCATCTGAGCCTCTATGCTGTCAAGCAGGTTTTCCCTGGTCTCAGGGTCTTTTTCCCAATTCTTGCGTTTCAGGGCGAAATATTCAAGGACCGGCAAACCGTGCTGTTTAAAAACTTCACGGGCGGTTACTTTATCCATACCCACCGCCGAAGCCAGCACGCCGCAGCCCACATAGGGTACGTTTGCCAGTTCCAGCAGACCCTGCATTGTACCATCTTCTCCATAGGGTCCGTGCAGCACCGGGAAAATTACGTCAACCGGCATCCCAAATTGAAGACTGGCCGAGCCACCCGCTTCACTGATTTCAGCCAGGCCGCGTTTGGTAGCGGATGGGTCAGGCAGCAAGGCGGTCTGAACTGAGGCGGGCACGGACCCATTAATTCCGGCAAAGGGCGCCATAAGCGCTTGCGGGTCTGGTTTGTTACCGTCAGTCAGGGCGGCGTCACCCAGCGAAATCCAGCGGCCCTCTCGGGTAATGCCGATCAGGGCAACGTCGTATTTTTCCGGGTTAATCGCGTTTATTACGGCTTTAGCCGAAATTAAAGAAACTTCATGTTCGGCCGAACGGCCGCCAAAGATAATGCCTACCCGCAATTTCTTATTTGAATTCGACCCTAGATCCGCCAATTTTAATCAGTCCTTATTTATTGTTGAAAGCAGAACGCAATATAGTTTAACAGCTTGCAAAGCGGTTTCGTTTACCGGTCCGGCGGCCAATTCTGTCGCTTTACGGTTTTTATGGTTTAACGTGCCAGGTGCGATCAGTCAAAGTCGCCCAGCATTTCGATTTCAGGCTCGATCTCGGCCCCGAACTGCTCTTTGACTACCCGGCGAGCCAGGTTTATCAGGTCAATCACGTCCTGGGCTTTAGCATCTCCCAGATTTACGATGAAGTTGGCGTGCCGCAGCGAAATTTGCGCCCCGCCAATCCGGTGACCTTTTAGACCGGCCTTTTCAATCAGTGACCCGGCCGAACCAAACGGCTGGGGCGGATTCTTGAAAACACTGCCACCACTCGGTTCCTGCGGCTGGTTGGCCCGCCGCCAGTCGGTCATTTCATCAATGTGCTGCTTGATCGCGGCCGGGTCGCCCTGGTGCAGTTCGAACTCGGCCCATAAGATCAGCTCGTTACCCGGATTGCCCAGCGGCACTTTTTCGTTACCGACCTTTTCGCGCCAGCGGCTGTCCCGGTAAGATAGTTCCAGTTCTTCCGGCAAAAAGATTTTGCACTCGGCGTTAGCAGTAGCAGCGGCGACCCGGCGTAAAATCTTTGAGAAATCACCGCCGTGCGCCCCGGCATTGCTGACAATCCCGCCGCCGACACTCCCCGGAATAGTTGCCGCAAATTCGAACCCGGCCCAACCCAGTTTGGCAATCCGGCGCGAGAGCGCGCCCAGCAGTGCGCCTGAACCGGCTTTCAAAAGTGCCCGGCCCTCTCCCAATTCCGTCAGGGAGAATTTATCCAGCCGGTTTTCGACCACCATGCCGCGCCAACCTTTATCGGCCACCAGCATATTCGAGCCGTTCCCGATTACCAGGAAAGGGATGTTACGCGTGCGGCAGGTTTTAAGTAAAACCACTAACTCCGCTTCGTCGGTCGCCCTTAAGAAGTAATCAGCCGGGCCGCCAATCCGCCAGGAAGTGTGTTTAGCTAGCGGCTCGTTTTGCTTCAGACCTTCGCCCAGGACCGCTTTGAGGGCCTGGTAGTCGGCCTCGTTCGCCTGGTACCGGGACCGCGCCGCCATTCCGCTGAATCCCTGGAAATTTGTTTCTGCCATTATTTCTTCGTCAGTTCCTGCGTTCGCGGCTGGCTCAAGAGTTGTTCGCCAACCTTCCAGACATCGCCCGCGCCCAGCGTCAACAGCACATCGCCCGGCTGGAGAATTTGCCCCAGGTTTTGGACCGCCTGTACGTGGTTGAGCGGCGAGGACAGCTTGCCGGAATGCTCCATCCGGCCGAGAATATCGGCCGTGCTGACGCCCAGCGTGTCAGTTTCGCGGGCCGGAAAGATTTCCATCAGCCCGACCACATCCGCTTCGGCAAAGGACCGGGCGAAATCGTCCATGAGAGCCTTTGTCCGGGTATAGGTATGCGGTTGAAAAAGTGCTACCAGCCTGCGCTGGCCGAACCGCGCCCTGGCCGCCGCCAGGGTGGCTTTGATTTCGGTCGGGTGGTGGGCGTAATCGTCAATAACGGTTATTCCCATTAACTCCCCTTTTAGTTCAAACCGGCGGGCCGTGCCCTGGTATTGCCCCGCCAGCGCCAGGAACAGGGCCGGGTCTACCTGCGGAGCCGCCGTTAGGACCATTGCCAGCGCCCCGGTGGCGTTCCGGACGTTATGTACCCCGGCCAGGCCCAGGCTGACCTTTCCGACGTCCTTACCCCGGAAACTCAGGTTAAAATCGTGCCCGCCTTTGGCGTTAGGGCTCAGTTGGCTGGACTGCCAGTCGGCTTGCGGGTCCAGGCCATAACTGAAGATTTCGGCTTCAGTCGTGACGGTGCGCAGCATTGAAGCGGCGCCCTGGTCATCGGCACAAAGGTAAAGCTTGCCTCCAGGCCTCACTTTTCCGGCGAAAGCGGCAAAAGCGGCCTGTAAGGCTTCCCAGGTGCCATAATAATCCATGTGGTCCGGTTCGACATTGGTAATAACAGCAGCTTCCGGCCGGTAGTTCAGAAATCGCCGGGCGTATTCATCGGCCTCAAGGGCAGCAAATTCGCCTTTGCCAGCCTTACCGGCTACGCCTAAATCGGTGGAAACACCCCCGATGTAGAAAGTTGGTTCCAGGGCGGCCCGTTCTAATAAGAAGGCCACAAGCCCGGTTGTGGTGGTCTTGCCGTGCGTCCCGGCTACGGCTAACAACCGTTTGGGGTTGAGCAGCAGACCAACCATTTCAGCATTTTGCAGGACCGGCAGGCCGCGCCGTGCGGCTTCCTGCAATTCCGGGTTATCAGCCCCAGCAGCGGCAGTAGTGACCACCAGGGTCGCCTGTTTAAGGTTCTCGGCTCGCTGCCCCTGGTAAATTTCAATACCCCGGCGGGCCAGGGCCTCGGTAGTGCCGGAAAGCTTCAGGTCCGAGCCGGAAACGGTGTAACCCATATCCACCAGCAAGTCGGCTAAAGCATTTTGTCCGGCCCCGCCAATACCCAGTAAATGTATCCGGCGCAGGTCCAGGTTTTCCAGTCGCGTTTCGATAGGTCTTCCTTTTTCAACTTACAAATAATTAACAGCTAACCCGCGCTTTTAAAAGCTACAGGGTCGGAATAACGGCAAAGCGCCAGACCATGGCCAGGGCCACTGCGACGCCAATAATTTTGATAATGTCCAGCCGGGTCCGGTTTTTATCATCGGTCGTAGTTGGCGGCCGGATAAAATAGAAAAATATGGTATAAACCGTGACCACTACCAGCAAGCCGACCGGCAGCCAGCGTTCCCACCCGGTGAACGGAGAACCGCCCGCTTCCTTGCGCACCCGCAAATCCGGCAGATTGATGCTGGGTAGTTTGAACGAGGCGCCTTCCAAAAGGGTTGTCTGGTAGAAGTTACCCATGTAAGGTGCCAGCAGCAAGAAACTATAAGTCAGGAACAGTGCCGCAGCCAGCCCGCCAATCAGCGCCCCGAAAGCGTCCCGGATAGGCTTAGGGCCGGGATTACCGGAGGTTATAGCGTAAGCGATAATCGCCCCGGTAAAGAAAATCATAATTTCGAAGATAGTATTGCCAGTATTATCCAGCTTCCAGTTGCTTTTTTCTATATCTATTTTAGTAATGCCCCGGTTATTAAGCTGGGTTATCACTACACCGTAGATTAGATTATAAGCCCCGACCAGAAAATTCTTCAGGAAACCACGTAAACCATATAAGACTATTAAAGTACAGGCGAAGATCATTTCGCGGCGGCGGCCCCGGATGTAGCCCCGCCGCATAGCTATCAGGACGATTACAAAACTGATCACGCCCACAACACTAAAACTTAGAATCGGGGCTACGCCGGTCAGTGTGATAAAAATCAACCAACCTAACAGGGCCAGGCCAATCAGTGAAAGATAAAAAACCATGTTCGCCTCAAACAGGAGGCCCGTTCCGCGAGCTAGTCCCGTCTTACTTTTACCTTCCGCTTGCCACCGGTCGGTCAAACCGGACCGGGCGGTTAATCTTTACGGTTCCTGCGAGCCTCATACATCTTGGCCCAATCCCGGCGGGGTTTCTGTAACTTGGGTTTATTATAATCTCCACCGCCTGCTTTAACATCCCTGGAGACTCCACTCTTAAAGCTCAAGTAAGACTGAGTGGCTACGGCGGGCAAATCCGTCTCCGATGTAGAAACCGCCTCAACTTCCGCCTCTACCGGCGATGCCGCCACTACCGGTTCGGCCGCCTGGGCCTCTTTATTTTTGAGGCGAGCCCTGGCCCGGGCTATTTCAACCTCGGGCTGACGCCGGTCCGGGGCATCCTGGGACTGGTCCCGCCAGGCACCAGACGGACGGGGCGAACTTACTCGCGGTTTCTGGTAACTCTCACTGGCGCGGGGCAGTCCGGTCTTTTCCGGCTCAACCTCGAAAACGCGCTCCACCTTTTGAACCCGGCCCGGCGTTACTTCGGTCGCCCTGGGAGCTTCGAGGGCCCGGGGAGCTTCAATAGTTCGAGACTGGTCACGTTGGTCCTGCCAGCGTTTTGAAGTCCCGCTCGTTTCCAGCCGCTGCTGTCCGGCCAATTCAGCTTCGCTCAACTTGCGCTGGGCGTCCCGGCGTTCGCGGTCGGCCATGCGCTGTTCCCGCAAAAGCTCGCGCTTGCGCCGTTCCTCGGCCCGCACTTCTTCGGTTAGAAGTGCGCGCGGGTCGGCCACTTGCTGCCTGGAGACGTTGAGAAGCAAACCCAACCCGGTCATCGTAACGGCCAGGGAAGTACCGCCATAACTGATCAGCGGCAGCGGAATACCGGTAAAAGGCACCAGGTTAGAGATTACCGCGATATTGATCAGGGCCTGGCTGACGACATAGATTGTCATCCCGGACGCGATTAACCGGCCAAAACCGTCCGGGGCGTGACTGGCGATGTGCGCTCCCCGCCAGGCCAGGCCCAGGAAAAGGGCCAGCACGAGGGTAGCACCCACAAGGCCTAATTCCTCGCCAATAACGGCAAAAATACTATCGGTATAGGCATTGGGCAACCACAGGAACTTCTGCCGCCCCGCGCCCAGTCCGGCCCCGAAAAGGCCACCGGAACCCAGGGCCATAATATTACCGGTGGTATGGTAGCCCAGGCCGGTCGGGTCGGCAAAAGGATCACTGTAAGCTTTTAAACGCGCCAGTCGATAGGAAGCCGTAACCGCCAGGACCGCAAAGGCGCCACCGGCGACCAGGAAGCCTACCAGCATGTGCATTATACTGGCCCCGGCGATAAAGAACATCGACAGGCCGATACAACCGATTACCAGCGAAGTACCCAGGTCCGGCTCACCCATAATGAGAGCGATCATGGCCCCGATAGTGATAGCAAACGGGATTACGCCATAATAAAAGTTACTGACCTTTTCGCCTTTACTGGAAAGCCAGTGGGCCGCATAAAGGATCAGAATAACTTTCGCCAGTTCGCTCGGCTGGAACTGGAATTCGTCACTTCCGGTAGGCGTCAGCCAGCGTTTGGCATCGTTACGGGCCGGGGCGAACTGGGGCGGCAATACCAGGACCGCCAGCAAAAGGCCCATCGCAATTATCATCAGGCCGGTGCTGAAATTGCGCAGTTTATGATAGTCCACCACGGTTGCAATACTACAGCCGACAAACCCGACAACTAACCACAACATATGCCGGAAAAGATAGAAGGACGGCGACTGGCCGTAGTACTCGGCGGTAACAAAGCTGGAGCTGTAGACCATAACCGTACCAAGCACCAGCAACGAGCCAATAATCGCTAACAGTACGAAATCCGGTTTTCCAATTTTGGACTTCAAGCTCTGGATTCTTGAATCGTCTATGCCCAGTCCGCGCCAGGACGGTCGTTTTAGCTTTGCCAGATTTGCCATTATGTTGCCTACCCCTAGATTTTGCCAGTCAACGTGTTACTGATAGTTCCAATTCAAGCGGTTGTTGCTATTTTTGGGGATAATTCTCCCACCAGCTTGCGGAACTGCTCGCCCCGGTCAAACTCGTGCAGGAACATTCCAAAACTGGCCGCTCCCGGTGAAAGAAGGACGATGTCCCCCGGCTGCGCGCGCTGCCTGGCCGCCAGTACCGCTTCCCGGAAATCGCTGTAAGGCGCTTCGGAAATCGAGATACCGGCCTGTTCCAGGGCCGCTTGCAAACGCGGTGTAGCTGTTCCACCCAGCAAGACAATTTTTTTCAACCGGCCCAGCCCGGTAGAACGAGCTATCGCCTGGGCCATAGGTTCAAATTCAAGTTTCTTATCGGCCCCACCCGCTATCAGGATAATCTGCCCCTGGTCCTGCTCGAAAGCTTCCAGGGCGACCACTGTCCCGGCCGGAGAAGTGGCGGTCGTATCGTTGTAATAGCGGACACCGTCTAATTCGCGGACCAGTTCCAGCCGGTCGGCCACGCCCTTGAAATTAGCCAGGCCGGTCAAAATGGCTTCACGCGAGCAACCGGCGGCTTTCGCCAGGGCGATTGCGGTCAGGGCGTTGGCCTGGCTGTGCCGTCCCGGCATTTTCAAAAGTTCGGCCGGGTAGACTTCCTCAGAACCAGCCGCATCGTTCCAGATAAACCGGTCGCCGGACAGGTAGGCCCCCGGTAGACCGGTTTGGTCCAGCGAAGTCCAGGCTACCTGGCCTGGCGCGTCGGCGGCGAAAGTTTTTACCAGCGAGTCGTCTGCGTTCAGGACTACCACATCGCCCGGCTTTTGCCAGCGGTAAATATTGCGCTTGGCATCGGCGTAATCGTCCATATCGCGATACCGGTTCAGGTGGTCCGGCGACATATTGGTAAAAGCGGCCAGCCGGGGACTTAGCTTTTGTTCGCCCAGTCCTTCCAACTGCCAGCTTGAAAGTTCCAGCACCACCGGTGTTTCGGGCGTAATCCGGTCCAGGGTCGCCAGGGCCGAGATGCGCAGGTTCCCGGCGATTACCGTATCCGGCCGCCATTCCTTTAAAAGGCTCCCGGCCAGCAGGGTTGTGCTGGTCTTGCCGCGTGTCCCGGTGATACCCAGGATGAAATTGGAAGGACAGAGCTTAAAGAAAAGCGTCATTTCCATTTCCAGGCTGGCCCCGGCTTCACGCGCAATCTGCAAAAACCGTGACTCGCGAGGGACCGCCGGGTTGCGCACGACCAGTTCGGCCTGCCGGAAATCTTCTTCACGGTGGTCACCCAGGACGTAACGGATTGGCAAGCCCTTGAGCTTTTCCAGGGTCGGCGCCAGGACTTCGGCGCTGCGCAGGTCGGTTACCGTTACGTCAGCCCCTTGTTCAACCAGAAACCGGGCTACGCCCAGGCCGCCATCATGCAGTCCCAGGCCCATTACCAGGGTCTTTTTTCCTTTTAAGTTTAACCGCCCGCTATCGTTCAACCGTGTTCCCCAATGGCCGGTTTACCCGGCCCATTCTTTAATTATTGGCCTATCAGGGCCAGCGCCACCCCTACCAGGGCCAGGACCATACTGAAAAGCCAGAAGCGCATCGACGTTTGTGTTTCCGACCACCCGCTCAACTCAAAATGGTTGTGCAGGGGCGACATTTTGAAAAACCGGCGGCCTTCCCCATACTTGCGCCTGGTGTATTTAAACCAACTGACCTGGAGCATTACCGAGACTGCTTCGGCGACAAACACTCCGCCAATCAGCGGAAGCAACAGCCACTGGTTGGTCTGGAAAGCCAGCACCGCCAGCAGCGCTCCCAGGGTCAGCGACCCGGTATCGCCCATAAAGACCTGGGCCGGAAAGGCGTTGTACCACAGAAAGCCAAAGCAGGCTCCGGCGGCGGTAAAAGCCAGTAAAACGACCTGCGGCTGCAACTGGATAAACCCGATAATGCCGTAAGCGCCAAAGGCGATGGCCGCCGTACTGGCCGCCAGGGTATCCAGGCCATCCGTCAGGTTTACCGCGTTGGACATCCCGCAGATAAACAGGATTGCCAGCGGAATGTAGATCCAGCTTTCAAGGACCACCGGTTCGCGGATAAAAGGTACGTAAACCTTGCGAAGGTCCAGTGGAAAGTACAGGATCAGGGCCGCGACCGCCGAGATACCCAGCAGCCAGGCCATCTTAAACCGGCCCGCCAGCCCGTAAGCGTTAAGCTTTTTACGCTTGCGCCGTTCCTGGCGCGTTTCACCTACCGGGGGCGCTACCGGAGTTTCAACTGGCGGCATTCGCTTGCCGACTAAAGTCAGCAAGTCATCAAAAGCCCCTAAAGTCCCACAGGCCAGGACGATCCCGATAGGGAGCAATACGGCCAGACCTTTGCCGGTAGTTACCACCAGCGGTATCAGAATGAATGCAATCGTGACGAACAGGATTGAAACACTCATCATCAGCCCGCCCATGGTAGGGGTGCCGGTCTTTTTAAGGTGCGTTTCCGGGCCTTCATCCCGGATTTGCTTGCCGATTTTCTTATAACGGAGCCAGGCGACCAGGGGCCCGCCAATGGCCCAGGTTATCAAGAAGGTCAATCCGGCTAACAAAAGTCCAAATACCAGCGTACCCGAGCCAGGATTGGTTTGTCCGACCGTTGTAGTTTGCCCGCTAATGGCGCGGGTGGTGTCAATTATTAGTGCTTGAAACTGGTTCAGGGGGCTACCGTGCCACATACCTATCTATCAGCCCTCACCTTCTCGACTATTTCTTCCAGGCGTGAGCCACGTGATGCTTTAATTAACAGGTAATCGTCCGGTTGCAGGTTAGTATGCAGCCACTCAACTGCTTCGGCTTTACTGCTGGCAAAATGGATTTTGTCCCCGGCGAGTCCCTGGCGGCGAGCTTCTTCCCCGATCATCCGGGCTAACGGTCCGACCACTACCAGGTGGTCCACTACCCTGGCGGCCTTTCGACCGACCTGGTAATGCGCTTCTTGTTCGAAATCGCCCAGTTCCAGCATATCGCCCAGCACCGCCAGGCGGCGCCCGGCCGGGGCCAGTTTAATGTCACCCAGGAGTTCCAGGGCCGCTACGCTCGAAACCGCGCTGGCGTTATAGCTATCGTCAATGACGGTCGAACCGTTATAGCCCGGCAGTACGACTAGCCGGACCTGCGCTCCCCGGTCCCGCAAACCCTGTTCAATTTCGGGCCAGTCCATGCCACACAGCAGGCCGACCGCAATCGCCGCCAGGGCGGTATGGACACTATGCCGACCTAACAGCGGCAGGGTTAGCTGCCGGGCCTGGCCCTGGTAATGTGCCGTGAACTGCAGGCCTTCCAGCCCCAGTCCTACAATATCGGACGCCCACAGGTCAAAAGAGCGGTCCAGACCGTAAAAGAAAGGGCGGGCCGGGGTCTGAGAAGCCATAGCCTTGACCCGCGCGTCATCCCCATTTAAAACGGCCACCCCACCTTCCGAAGCTGGAGGGAGCGAGTGGACCAGTTCGGACTTGTTACGGGCGATATTTTCCAGGCTTTTGAGCCGGCCTATATGGCTATGACTGACATTTAACACTACGCCAATCTGGGGCCGGGCAACCTGGCACAGCCGTTCGAGTTCTCCCAGCACATACCCCGCGCCCATCTCAACCACCGCCACCTGGTCGCTGGCCTGAAGCTTTAACAGGACCGGCAGGATACTTTGCTCGGTATTGATACTTTTAGGAGTCTTGAAAATTTGGAACCGCTGTCCTAAAACGGCGGCCATCAGTTCTTTGGTGCTGGTCTTGCCAACGCTGCCGGTAACCCCGATTACCTTTAACCCGGTAAACTGGTTGCGCCAGTAAGCGGTTAGCTTCTGGAAAGCCGCGAGGGTTTCTTCAACTACCACCCAGCTAACCTGCGGGTCTAAAGTGGTTTGTTGGGCCACCCAATCCTGGCGTACCAGGCAAGCGAGGGCGCCCCGGGCCACTGCCTCAGGTATGTAATTATGCCCGTCGGTCACTTCACCCGGTAAAGCTATAAAAAAAGCGCCCGGTGTGACTTCGCGGCTATCATAAACAAACTTTTCAAATGTTAAAGTACCGCGCTCAGCCAGCGTTGCGCTTGTATTGGCCGGGCTATTGGGGCTTACGTCAAGGGAAGAATTTGGTGAGCCTGGTGAGACGTGATAGATGGATTGCGGAAGGGTATCGGTAGTGGTCCCTGGCAGGGGCGATACAACCCCTTCAGTAACCGCGACTATTACCGGTAAGGTCAACTTATTGTCCAATCAAAACCTCTTTTTATGTAAACGCTAAACCATTATAGGTATCACATTTATAAACCAGTTCAACCTGTAGGAGCAAGACTGGTTTATTCTGAACAAAGTGGGCTGATTCTAACAGATAAGGACCCTTCCTGCAATGTTGGGATAAATCGCCACGAGTGGGATTTATCGCCTCACCTATACTAATTATAGCGTTCTTTTTCCCTTAGTCAATGACTAAATCCGGCTGAAACCGGCTTTATAATGTTTTTACCGGACACAAGGCCCCACTTGATCCGGTAGATACTTAAAGTAAATATTTCCGCCCCGCTTTACAAGGATAGAATCCAGAGAGCGGGGTTTGTCAGGAGAAGGGACAATTGGCAGACACCAAACGATTCTGCCGGGTATATTTCATGGTTGGTTTGAGTAAAGCGGTTGTGAGGTATAAACCGGAAAGTAGTTAAAACCACTTTACTCTTGCATAGTTATTTAGTCTCCGTCGGCGCTATCTTGTAATAATTAAAGAGCTGCTCGGTAATGGTCTTTACCACCGGGGCCGCCGTGTTACTGCCCCAGGGGGTATCTTTAGTCTTGTCATAGCGGACCAGTACCACAAAGCGCGGGTTATCAGCCGGAGCGTAAGCGATAGTCGAACCAATCGTAAACTGGCTCTCAACACCGTTCTCGAAAAGGGTCGCCGTACCGGTCTTACCGGCTACCTTGTAGCCTTTAACATCGGCCAGGCGAGTTTCACCCTGCCGGACCGCGCTTACCAGCATATCGGTAGTGGTCCTGGCGCTCTGGGCCGAAATTACCTGCCGGACAAATGTCGGCTGGTTTTGTTCAATAATTTCGCCGTTGCGGGTTATCTTGGAAACCACGTAAGGTTTCATCAGTTTCCCACCATTGGCGACGGCCGAAACAGCGGCCACCAGTTGGATGGGGGTTACCGCCACCGCCTGGCCGAAAGAGTTTTGCAGGTAATCCAGCGGACTCCAGTTGGGGTCTTTATTACTCCTGAAAATACCGATGCCTTCGTCCTTGAGGTCAATGCCAGTCGGAGCGCCGATACCGAAACTCTTCATGTACTGGTAATACCTATCCGGGCCGAACTTTTTAGCGATCCACATCGCACCCACGTTGCTGGATTTCTCCAGGGTCTTGATGACCGTCTGGTTCGGGTAGCCGACGCTATCAAAGTTACAAATCCGGTGGCCGTACTCGATTACACAACCCGGCAGGTCAGCGGCGCTGTTCGGTGCCACTACCCCGGTTTCAATACCGATGGCAGCCGTCAGGATTTTAAAGGTACTGCCCGGCTCGTAAATATCACTTACCAGGGGGTCGCGGAACAACTTGGTATCGGACTTGAAGAACTCGTTCGGGTTATAGTTAGGGAAGTTGGCCCAGGCTATAATCTGGCCGGTCTGCGGGTCGGCCACGATTGCCATGGCTTTTTCCGCGCTGTGGCTCAGCATACCCTTCAATAGCTCACGTTCGACAATATTCTGCACCGATGCATCAATGGTCAGGCTGATATTACCCCCTTCGACTGCCGGGGTAAGTTGAATCTGGCCCAGCACGATCGGGTTGCCGTCGGCGTCATGTTCGGCATAGCGGGAGCCGGGTGTACCTCTTAATATTTCGTTGTACTTACCTTCGAGACCGTAATCGGCATTGTTCTCGTAGTTGACAAAGCCTAAAAGGTTGCTCAACATACTATTGTTGGGGTAAGTCCGGCGGCTGGGTGCTTCTATAGTAATGCCTAAGATATCGGCCTGCCGGATTTTCTCGGCGGCTTCAAAGCTAACCCCGGCGGCGACCAGCTTATGGTTCCTTTTATCCGCGCCGAAAGTAACCGCCTCTTTGATCTGGGCCTTGGGTACGTCGGGCAGTAAGGGAGCCAGGATATCGGCGATTTTAGCCGACTGGCGTTCAGTCAGGTCTTTTGGCGAAGCAAAAATGTTATAGACAAAGGTATTCGATGCCAGCACCAGGCCGTTGGTATCCAGGATCAAACCGCGAGTAGCCGGAATGGGCGTGGTATAGAGCCTGTTCCGCTGGGCATATTCGCGCGACTGGTAGCGGTCCTGGATTTGAAGCGTAAATAGTTGAACGAAAATTGCCAGGGCAAATAGTGTAATAAAGAAAATAGTAATCCGAATACGTGTAAAAGGCGACAGATAAAAGAATTTGCGGTTGCGTTCGGTGGCCGGTGGTCTGGGCACATCAAAATCTTTGGCGGCATCGCCCAGCAAAGAAGTCTGGCGGGCGGCGCGGGCCGGACGGCGGCTGTTTATAATAGTTGGCTCGTTTTCGCTTAACAGTGAGCGGGCCGGTCGTGGGCGGGCCGGTGGTTTCTCAAGGGTTGGACTCATGCCTGGCTCCTCTATTTAGTTCCCGGTGTAGTAATCACACTTTTAGTCTGCTGGGGCAAAATCCCGCGCAGGTCCTTCCACCATTCGGTATCAGGAGCCAGGTAAGGATTTGTTGAAGCAGCAGGGGTACTTTCAGGCTGAATGGCTGGGATTTTAACGTAGACGGAATTTTTGGCCGGTACCATACCTAATTTGTTTTTAGCTTCGTCTTCAATCCGTTTAATGCTTTCGTACTGGGCAATTTGGGACTGTAGACGTTGGGCATCAATGTTTAATTGTGCCCTTTGCTTTTCCATCCCGGCAATGCCGTAGCCTAGCGAAACCAGCGTGCTGGTCTGGCTCAGCCAGACAATTGAACCAAGACAAACCAATAAGGTAATTAATAGAAAGCGAGTAGCCAGACGTACCTCACCGGTCTTTGGTGCCCTGTTAGAACGGATGCCTCGCACGCGGTCGGATGTCTTAACTATGCCATCTACTAATGCGGTAGATTTACCTCGACGAGGATCTTTTACCGGCATTTCCATCGTGTTATCCTTAGCCTGTGTTAGTATTTTGCCTTAAACAAGGTGTCCCTGATGGAGCATGGGGTCCCTTAGAGTTTTTCCGCTATGCGCAACTTGGCGCTACGGCTGCGACGGTTTTGGGCCAGTTCATCCGGCCCGGCTTCCAGCGGTTTTTTTGTGATGATTGCCAGACGCTGTTCTTTTGGAAAGGATAGGCCTGGAGGCCCGCCTTCGGGTACTATTTTATCACTGGCTTCGAGCTGCATAAAACGCTTGACCACCCGGTCTTCCAGTGAGTGAAAGCTGATAACAGCCAACCGCCCACCGGGAGCCAGGACTTCGACTGCCCCGGCTAAGCCCTCGGACAACCGGGCCAGTTCCTGGTTCACTTCCATCCGCAAAGCCTGAAAGACTTTGGTAGCGGGATGGATTGGCCGCTTATCCCGGCCTGACGCACGACCGCCGCCCAATTTCGCCAGCAACGCGGCTAATTGGCCGGTGGTCTCGAAACGAGTCTGTTTTCGTGCTTCTACTATTGCCCGGGCGTACCGGCGGCCCTGGGGTTCTTCACCCAGTTCATAAAAGAGCTTTGCCAGTTTTTCTTCCGTCCAGGCGTTTACAATGATCGCGGCGGTAAGTTTGCCCTGGACCGAGCCAAACCGCATATCCAGCGGACCATCACCCTGAAAAGAAAACCCTCGCTGCGGGTCATCCAGTTGCATTGACGAAAGGCCGAGGTCCAGCACTACACCCTGAACCGGCGCGAAGTCTTCATCGCGGGCCACTTCAGCCAACCGGGCGAAATTACTCTGGACCAGCCTGGCCCGGTCCCCGAATTCCTTCAGCCGTTCAGTGGCAATGCCCAGGGCGACTGTATCGGCATCCAGGCCGAGTACCCGGCCGGTGGGTGCGGTAGCGCTTAGAATCCCATAAGAATGGCCGCCCGCACCGAGTGTCCCATCAATGTAACGCCCCCCAGGGCTCAATTTCAGACCGTCCAGTATTTCCTTATATAGTACCGAGTAGTGCGGGGCGTTAACTTTTCCAGTCATTTTAGCCTTTTCCCAACTAAATCCTGGGCTACTGTAATAGTTAACCGGCCAACCCTTGAAATGTTGAATGTAGTGAAATGCATGCTACCGGTTATTTAGATTGCCCCGATGTTAGCAAGAGCAGCCGCCATAGTATCCACGTTCTGTTCAGCTTCTTCCTGGACTTCGTTCCAGGTTTCCATCGCCCAGATTTCCACAAAGTTGTTCATACCAACCACCGCAACCTGGGCATCATCGGCACTGACCCCGGCAAACTGCCGCAGGCGGGCGGGAATATTAATCCGGCCTTGTTTATCCGGCGTTACCTCGGCGGCTTCTGAAAAAAAGATGCGACGCAGGTTTCGAGCATTCGGGTCACCGATGGAAAGGCTGCTTACTTTAGCCGCCAGGTCTTCAAACTGGTCAGCCGGGAAAAGAGCAAGACATTTATCGAGCCAACGCGTGACATACATGCGCTCGCCCAATTTGTCCCGGAAGCGGGAAGGAACGGCCATCCGTCCTTTGACATCAATTGTATGTTCATAACTGCCAATGAACACGACTTAGTTTCTCCCAACGCTCTTTTTAAACCTTGAACCTGACCACTCGACCCGGCTCCTAGAGTAACATAAAAAGGATTTGTGTGTGAAGTTATCCCCACAGCGCCCCACTTTTCCCCACTTATAGGCCAATTATACACATTTTGCGGGGATAAGCAATACTATTATGGTCTCAGGGACCCCATGAGAGATTAGTTCAACTGAATTTAAATCGGTTATTCACTAATAATCGTCCACAAGAAAATTTGTTCTGGTGGATATGTGGAAAATAGTATACTATTCGTATATTGGCACTCTTTGTGCTATAGGCTTTTTATTAATTTGGTTGGTTAAAGCCGCTTTTTGAATGAGATTTAGGGGTCTTGCTTCAATATATATCGTTTCTTTTATATAGAATATGCTGAGAATAAAGGTCCGGTGAAGATAAGGTTTTGTTAATTTGCCAGAGCGGCTAATAGCTAATAAAGGAAGGAACTGAAACAATGGTATCAAATACAAGGCCTGAAGGAAGAAGTTTTTTTTGGACTGTTTTACTTAATCTATTAAGGCAAATTGGACTCTATATAATAGTAGGGCTCGGTGGTGCCTTGCTATTATTATATCTCTTCGCTGAACTTACCGAAGACCTCCTGGCTAACGAGTTTAAAACTATTGATAATAATTTTGAATTGTGGGTACACAGTTTTGCCAACCCGGGTCTGGACCTCTTCTTTAATTTCTTCACTACCATTGGTGGTGTACCCGGCATTACTATTTTGACCGCTGCAAGTTTCGTTTTTCTCCTGTGGAAAAGGCATTTTTATTCAGCTATTATCCTACTCCTGGCGGTGGGTGGTGGCCTGTTAATAAATTTAGTACTTAAAGAACTATTCAAGCGGCCCCGGCCGGCCCTGTGGGAAAATACTATAGCGCCACCTTCCAGCTTTAGCTTTCCGAGCGGCCATGCCACTATGTCGTTTTGTTTTTTCACCATAATGATCTGGATAATTTTTCATTTACTGAAAAGCCGCGGCCTGCAAATAGGACTGGCCGTAGTGATGGTATTTACTATTCTAATGGTAGGTTTGAGCCGGATTTATTTAGGAGTGCACTACCCGACCGATGTGGTAGGCGGCTACCTGTCAGCCGGTTTCTGGATACTCCTGCTGGTCAGCGGTGACGGCATCTTTAAGAAGTTACACCTGCCCCGTTCCAGGGAAATTATTCCACCGGCATCCAGGACCGGTAACCAAATCTGAGGGTAAAAGAAAGCGGGTCTTAAATAACCCGCTTCTTTTTTTGTGTGAAATCTTTTAGCGCGTATCGCGAGCCCGTTGAAGGGCGGCCCGGTGCGCGGCCATTTCAACCGTATCATCCAGGGGAGTCAGTTCCACCGGGCCGTAACGCCGCTGGAGCGCCAATTTGAGCAGGTGGTCGGCAAAGTGGGGGTTTTTGGGTAAAAGCGAGCCATGCAGGTAGCAGCCAAAGACGTTATTTTGAATCGCCCCTTCGTTACCATCTTCGGCGTTATTACCGTAACCAATCTCGCTCCGGCCCAGAGGGCGGGCTTGCGGGCCTAAATAGGTCTTACCGCTGTGGTTTTCAAAGGCGACCAGGGTACCGAATTCGCTTTGAATAATCACGTTGCCAATGCAGCGTTTATTCCCGGCAATCGTATGGACATCCAGCAAGCCGATACCGAGCAAATCCGGGCCGTTGTCTGGCCGGTAGTAGTGCCCCAGTAACTGGTAGCCGCCGCAAACAGCCAGGAAAACCGCTCCTTTCGCGGCAGCTTCCTTTAACGCCGCGCCCTTTTCGCCCTTGAGGTCATCGGCTACGGCATACTGTTCTTTGTCCTGACCACCGCCGAAAAAGTAGAAGTCGTACTTATCCGGGTCAACCGGGTCGCCTACCGACAGCTCGGTAACAGTGGTTTCAATCCCCCGCCAGCGGGCGCGCTGGCTCAAAGTGATAATGTTTCCCCGGTCGCCGTAGATATTCATTAAGTCGTGATACAGAAAAGCAATTTCCAGTTTCATTATAATTAACTATTCTTCCCAGAAAGGCACTACCAGACCCATCTTTTGCAAAATCTCGCGTAACTGGAGCATTGCGGTATAAGTTGGGGTAATGTAGAGCGTTTCGTTAGCCGGAAGCCGGTCCATCGCCAGTTTAAGCGAAGTGGCAATATCTTCCTCCCAGCTGATAAGGGCCGGGTCAATCCCGGCATACTTGAGCCGGTTCGCCATATCGGTCGCCCGCAACCCGCCGGTCTGCACCCAGCCCAACCGGTCGGCCAGCACTTCAAAATCAACATCCCACAACCAGCTTACGTCCCGGCCATCGGCATACAGGTCATTGATAATAACCATCATTTTTAGCTTCTGGGCCGGGTCGTGGGTCAGCATCCGCAGGACTTCGTTAAAGCCAACTGGGTTCTTGACCAGGGCTAAAAGCAAATGCCGCCCTTCGCCCAGGGCGATGCGCTCAATCCGGCCAAAGACCGATTTGAACTTTTCCAGGCCCTTTGTAACATGGCCCGTAGCAATCCCCATGCTCAGGGCCGCCGCCGAAGCGCCCGCCGCGTTATAGACATTGTAGAGGCCCGGCACACCGACTTTAAGTTCGAGCGGGCCATCGGGGGTTTCCAGGACAAACTGAGAACCTTCCGAAACACTCAATTTAACTTCTTTGACCACAAACTGGGGGTCAGGACGGCGGAAATCGCAGTTGGGGCAGTGATAATGGCCCATGTGCGAGATATAAATCGCGTCATAGACCATATTGGTCCCGCAGACGATACACTTGGCCGCGTCAACCGCGTGGGCCAGTTTGGCAAGGGCCAGGGGCGGATGGTCAAGGCCGAAAAAGACCGTCTTAACGCCTTCAGGCGCAAAGCGGGCCAGGTAAGCCATTGAGGGATCATCGGCATTCAGAATCAGT
Source organism: Chloroflexota bacterium (assembly GCA_028287745.1). Taxonomy (GTDB): domain Bacteria; phylum Chloroflexota; class Chloroflexia; order Chloroheliales; family Chloroheliaceae; genus 54-19. The sequence goes on along the minus strand of JAQBPB010000066.1, from coordinate 36,387 downwards.
TTGGTGCCGGGGGCCAGGGTTTTAATACTTTCGGCCCAGCGCTTGCGGATCGTATCAATCTCGCCATAGCGGTCCAACTGGTCGCGAAACAGGTTATTCATCAAGATCAGGCGGGGTTGAATCTCGGCCTGGGCCTGGGGGAAGGCCGCTTCATCAACCTCAAAGAGGCCCATATCAGCGGTCAGTTTGCCGCGCAGCGAAGCCTGGTTGAGCAGGGTGGAAGTTAGGCCGCGAATCAAGTTGGAGCCGCTGCGGTTATTAGCGACCTTAACGCCGGCGGTTTCCAGGATAGTCGCAAAGAGGCGAGTAGTGGTCGTCTTACCGTTAGTGCCGATAACCATAGCCGACCCGCCAGGGAGGCGAGCAGTCAAGTCCCGCAGGATATGCGGGGCTATTTTGGTGGCGACCAGGCCCGGAAAAGCCGTGCCGCCACGCCCGGTCCGGTGCAAGATTTCCAGTAAAGTTTTGCCGGTAGCAATCGCAAGAGTCTGACGCAAAAGAGCTCCTTTAAAATTTATGGTACAAAATTCGTCCACAGCTCGGGCAAAGCACAATATAAGTGCCGCCTTTGATTTCCTTTTGTTTTGCCAGGGGCAATTCTACCCGGCATTTGCCGCACATTTTACCATACATTACTTCAGCCACGGCAACGCCCTGTTTCTGCTGGCGGATTTTATCGTAAACCGGCAAGTCAGGCGGCATGACCATTTTCAGGCGTTTAGCGCGCTCGACTTGCAAAAGGACCAGGGCCGCTTCCAGTTCGTCGCGCTCCCGCCGGTGATTAACCTGACCCTGGGCGGTTGTTTTCGCGGCCTGGACCAGGCTTTCTTTAGCGGCTTTCAGGGTTGCTTCAGCCTCTTCCAGGCCGAGCATTGCTTCGACCGTCTTGTCGTCGGTTTCCTTTTTACGCTGTCGGAAAGTTTCAATTTCGAGCTGAGCGGCGGCCATTTCTTTGTTACCCTTGATCTGACCCCCATACAGCTTCTTTTCCAGGTCGTTGGCGTGTTGCTGCAGTTTCTGGGCGGCATCTTCAAGTTCTTTAAGGCTGGAGCGAGATTTAACCAGGGCCGCTTCGGCTTCGGAAACGGTCTGGCGGGCGCTTTCCACCAGGGCATTATCTTCCAGAAGCTGGGTGAGGTAGGCAATCCGGGAATTGGCGGCATCAATCCGGGAGTCGGTCTGTTGCAAATCAAAGAGCGCACTGATACGGCTCATTTTAAAAGGGTCCCTTTCTTAGTCATTACAGTTAGCAGGATATAGCTTTTAGCCTCAGGTTGATTCCTGGGTAAAAGCTAATGTCCCGGGCGCTTCTTCTTCCAATTTCAAACGTAATTCCGGTATCGAAAGAAGGTGTTGAACCAGGTTAAAATTAGGCCGGTGGACCACATCCATTACTAATACCCCCTGGGTAAAATCGGTCACAAGCACCTGGGCCACGCCGACCAGGTCGCGCAAAACTTTTTCCAGCAGCGGGAGTGTATTGCGGCCGTGCAAGTTTGAAATAATCACGCGGGTCTTGCGGCTATATTCCGGGCCGGGCTGCGGCTGGGGTGCCATAAAATCAGGGGCCGCCGGGGCCGGAGCCGGGGCGGCTGCCAGTGGTCTAATCGGCCGGACCATTGGCCGGTACGGGCGGGTAGGTGCAGGAGCAGCCCCCGGTTGCACGGTCCGGCTGGGAGCAGCTTTGAACTCCTGGGTAGCGCCTGAAACCTGGCTGTCCCCCTGGTTTAACATCGTCAGCGGCTGGGGCCTGGGCGTAACCGCGCCGGTATGGAAATGCACCGGGTGGTCCGGGCCGATTTTGCCAATAAAAGGTGCCGGGTTTTCGGGCGGGGTCGGGTCTTCGTTTATAGCAGCCAATTCCTGCTCCCCGGCTTCAAGTAATTCTTCCAGAGTTTGATTGGGCGGTTCCTCGTCAATACTATAGTCGTCCAGGTCCTGATCCATCGGGACCGGCGGCGGCGGCTCCACTACTTTTTTACCTATCTTTTCCGGCGTGGCTGCCACCGCAGCGGGCGTTGGCATAATCGCGGAGGCACTGGTTTTTATTTCAGCTAAAAGGGCGACCAGGTTTAAGACCCCGGCCGGTGGCGTGTAGCCCGCTGCAAATTTCATCCGGTTAAGAGCGGGCGGCGTCATCGGTTCGGCCAGACCCAATTGCTGGCCCAACTCGCGCAGGCCGCCTTTCTGGGCGCTTTCAGACGCGCTAAGCGGCCCTGTCTGGTGTTTTCTGGCACCACGCAGGGCAGGCCCGACTGGAGCGGATGCGGGTGCGGGTTCAACAGCCGGGACGGGATCAGGAATAGGGTTAGGATTGGTAGAAGCCAGGGCGGCCCGCCGCTTATTCAAAAGGTGCGACACCGGTTGGGCGTTCCTGGTCAGGCGAAGGCCTGCCAGCGGTGGTTTTGGTTCAGCCGGGTTTGCCTGGAGCTGGCCGGTTAAACCGGTTTTGCGCCGCTCGGGACCAGCCTGAGAAGGGTCAGGCGCTTGCGCGCGAGTGGGTTCGGGGACCGCCGGGGGCGTATCCATGAAGTCGCCCATTAACAGGTCTTGCAGATCATTAAAGGGCGCGGTTACCCGGTCGGACCGGGACCGGCCACCTTCTTCCAATATAATTACCGGGCTGCCGCCCAGGATACGTGGAGTAGGTACATCCCCGAAAAAGTCAATCTCGGGACCAAAGCCGCCTGTCCGGTGGGCCGCCGGGCTCAAGCCGGGATGGGCGGCTGGCACGGGTGCCTGGTCAAAAACCGGTATACCCTGGAACTCTTCAAAAGCGGGCGATAGCAGAGTAGCCCGGAGATCAATTTTAGCCGGGACCTGGCTCTTCCGGCCGCCGGTTCCAACGTCAGCCGAGCGAGGCGGGTCCGCCGGTAACAGCTGGCGCCTGGCTTCCTCAACTTGAATCTTAAGCCACCGTAACTCTTGCTGGATACCTTCGCGCTCAATTCTAGAATGGTCCAGCCAGACTTCAGCTTCCTGGCGGGCGGTTCGGTAGCGGGCTTCTTCCTCTTCAAGGAGGCGGTGGGTTTCCTGAAATAGTTCCTGCAACCGGACCTGTTCCTTGTGCAGGTCAGCCACTTCCTGGCGCAAGCTGTCACGCTCCAGGACTAATTTATAGCTGGTCTGGGCCGCCTCGGCTTCGGCCTGGCGTTTAAGTTCGCTAAGAGTATTAATTGCCTCGGCAATATGCCGGTTCATAGAGGCATCGAGCGAAGCATATACTGAAAGGCGCTGCTCGGCCCAATGGTTCAAGTCATTGTCACTGGACGGAAAGGCCGGGGGTTCAACCGGGGGAGGCAGAGGTGTAATATGCGTTAAATCGGGTGGCGGGACAGCCGTTTCGGAAATATCCGGAAATTCATGTTGTTGACTGAGCAGGAGTTGCAAAAAGTCTGGCGCAGGTACGTCATCTCCGAAAGCAGTTGGGTTTTGGTTATCCATCGTTCATACCAAAATAGGACTTTCGCTTTTGAGCCTGAAAAATACAGCGTCGAAGGTAGAACCGGTGACGTTGAACGGGTAAGCAGGCAGCCAAATTATTACTCAACCCGGAAACAATATTTGATTTCAAGCAGCATTACCAATTCAGTTGCTCCGGTCTACATTTTACTCTCATTAAAAGTTTTTGTGCCAGGTGAAGGTTATACAATAGATTAGTCCTGATTGCGCCAATGAGAGAGTTGGTACTCCGGTTTTGAGGGGTCCCAAACTGCTTTTAGAAGAGATTATACTATTAATGTCAAACCTTTTCAGCCAGGAAGGTTAACCGGAAGTTTTTGGGGAGTTTGTGGATAATATAAAGAAGGTGGCCGGTATGATTTAGGAATTGGGGCGATAAAAGACTAGAAATAAAATGCTATATATGGTATTATTTGCAGAGAATGCAAGCGAGAATATAACAAAACAGCTTGTGGTTATAAGTTGGTGGATACCGCTTTACCCTGGCAAATTTTTTTATTTTGGCAATAAGTGTTTATTGGCTAGATTTTAGCGGGTTTTATCGATTGACGAAGGGTTTGTTGGAGGCAAAAAGCCTTTATGGCAGAAATTAGTTGGCTAGGGCACGGGTGTTGCCGCATCAAGGCTCGAGAAGCCACTATTATATGTGATCCCTATAGCAAACGGCTGGGATATGATTTTGGCAAGCCTCGGGCGGATATTGTAACAATTTCCCGGCCCGGTGAAGCCTATGGTTATATTGAAGCGGTTAAAGGGGAGCCTAAAGTCCTGATGGGACCAGGCGAGTACGAAATAAGCGATGTTTTTGTGACGGGCATTGGGACTTATTCGGAAGATAAGGCCAGCAAGCACCGCGGCAAGAATACCGCCTATATATTCGAACTTGAAGGAATGGTTATATGCCACCTGGGCGCGCTAGGCCAGGCCCCTACCGCCGAACAGCGCGAACAGATGAGCAATATTGATGTTCTTTTTATTCCGGTTGGCGGGCATAGTACAATTGATGCCGCCCAGGCGAGTGAGGTAATCAGCACCATAGAACCTCATATCGTTATACCGATACATTATAAAACGGACCAACTTGACCCCGACCTGGATGGGTTGGAAAAGTTCGCAAAAGAAATGGGTATCAGTGATCTGACACCCCAGGAAAAATTAACCCTCCGGCCAAGCGATTTACCGGAGGGAACCAAAGTAGTCATTCTAGACTACAAAAATCAATACAAGTAGACACGGAGGCGGGCTTAAGGCCCGCCTCCCCTCTTTTGGGATGGTCTAGGGTAGTAAAGGAGATATATTAGGATGCCAAAATATATTTTTGTAACCGGTGGAGTGGTTTCTTCGGTAGGAAAGGGGATTACCGTTGCCAGTATCGGGCGCCTGCTCAAAAGCCGCGGTATTAGTGTACGGATTCAAAAACTTGACCCTTACCTCAACGTAGACCCGGGTACAATGTCACCTTACCAGCATGGAGAGGTTTTTGTCACCGACGATGGCGCCGAAACGGACCTCGACCTGGGACATTATGAACGCTTTATCGATGAAAATCTAAGCCGAGCTTCAAATGTAACCACCGGTCAGGTCTATAGTTCGGTAATTGCCAAAGAACGACGGGGCGATTTCCTGGGTGGGACAATCCAGGTTATCCCGCACATCACCAATGAAATTAAAGCTCGCATCGGCACGGTTGCCAAGCAAGGCAACCCGGAAGTAGTTATTGTCGAAGTGGGCGGGACGGTTGGCGACATTGAAGGCCAGCCCTTCCTGGAGTCTATCCGGCAGATGCGCAAGGATGCCGGGCGAAATAATGTTTTATATATTCACCTGACGCTCTTGCCGGTAATTTCACCGACCAACGAATTAAAAACCAAACCGACTCAGCACAGTGTCAAAGAATTGCGCTCGATTGGTATCTCACCAGATATTATCGTATTGCGCTCGGACCACGCTATCCCGGACGATGTGCGCGCTAAAATTGCGCTTTTCTGCGACGTGGATATGGAAGGCTGCGTGCCTATGCCAACGGTCCAGACTATTTATGAAGTACCGCTACTACTGGAAGAATTCGGCCTGGGCAAATATATTTGTGAACGGCTGGGCTTACCCAACCGCGAACCCGACCTGGCTGAATGGCGCGAACTGGTCAACCGGGTTAAGAAACCCAAACGGAATATCAAAATCGCCCTGGTCGGCAAGTACGTGGCTTTGCACGATGCTTACCTGAGCGTGGCCGAATCACTCAATCACGCCGGGTTGTTCCACGAAACCGGTATTGAGATAGACTGGATTGACTCGGAAGATTTCGAACATGAAGGCGGCTACAAACGCGCCTGCGAACGCTTAAAACACGTGGACGGCATTGTCGTGCCGGGCGGCTTTGGCGACCGGGGCATTGAAGGCAAAATTTCGGCAGCTCGCTATGCCCGCGAAAACAAAGTGCCTTACCTGGGCCTGTGCTATGGCATGCAAATGGCGGTGATTGAATTCGCCCGCAACATGGCCGGACTGCCGGAAGCCAATACGACCGAAGTTGACCCTCGCTGTGTTGACCCGGTTATTGATGTTATGCCAGACCAGCGGGACATCGCCGACCTGGGCGGCACCATGCGCCTGGGCCAGTATCCCTGCCACCTGACACCCGGCACAAGGACCGCCGAAGCTTACGGCAACGCGGAAGTAGTAATGGAACGGCACCGCCACCGCTTTGAGTTCAATAACAGCTACCGCGAGAAATTGACCGAAGCCGGACTTATTCTGAGCGGGCTTTCCCCGGACGGCCGCCTGGTAGAAATAATCGAGCTGGCGGACCATCCCTTCTTTGTCGGTTCGCAGTTCCACCCGGAATTCAAGTCCCGCCCGAACCGCCCGCACCCGCTGTTCCGCGATTTTATCGGAGCAGCCAAAAAGGTCATTCACGAGGGCGATCAGCCGACCCTGCCGCTTACGGATGACCTGTCCGGGTTGGCGGACGCGGACGAACAGAACGTCCCGGTGCGGGAGCGCGTTACTGTCTAAAACCCTGATAGGGGCAACTGCACCTATGAGTGAATTTAACGATAAAGTGTATGAGATTGTGCGGCGAATACCCTATGGACGCGTTATGACCTATGGGCAAATTGCCGCCCTTATGGGTATTCCACGGGCCGCGCGGGCGGTGGGATGGGCGCTACACGCGGTAGCGCCGGAAGCCCAGGTCCCCTGTCAGCGAGTGGTCAACCGCTATGGCGGCCTGGCGGCAGGTTACGGGTGGGGTGGACAATTAGCCCACCGGCTGGAGCTTGCCGCCGAAGCAGTTGAAATTAGCGATGACTTCATAGTAGACCTCAGTAAGTACCAGTGGTGGCCGGAAGAAAACGTACTGCCGGAACTGCAATTATCGCCTTATAAACGGGATGAATTGGACCGGAATTTGCCCGTAAATGAGGAAAGACTAAGCTATTCCACCCGGCGGTCGAAACCGAAAATGCCCAGGTAATTAAAGTGCCGGGTGAAAGTTTGTAAAAATTTTCACACAAAATTACCAATTTCTGCTTGCATGGCATTTGGGGTTATGTTATACTTTTCACTGGTAAGAAGTGAGGATAAAAGCAACCTTGTGAGTACAGACTCAAGTACCTATCGGAAGTCTTTACACCAAGTTGCTCTGTACTGTGTTAGGCTGGCTGCTCACTTCCGAATCGTGTCGGAAACTGCATCTCAGTCACGCGCTCTGGGCGCTCCTCTTAGCAGGGCTACTGCTTGCTCAACAAAACCTTGCGTCTTAAAAGTTATGCCATCCAAAAGTCTCAATCCTGGGACAAACTTTAGCAATTGAATACCTGGTAACAAACGAGGTTATACACCAATGAGGGCGGGCAATAACAACCAGGACGAAGAAAAAAGACGACTCTCTTCTTCCAGGAAACTGGCAAATACGGCGATTAGTCTCGGTTTTAGTGTAATAATTTTCGTTATGATCGGCGTAGCACTGGACAGTTTTCTAAAAACAGCCCCCATTTTTATTTTACTCGGCGTATTTTTTGCGCTTGCCAGTATGTTCTATTTTATGTGGCAACTAATTAAAACGCCTTGATGAAGCAAGCAAGCAAGTAGCAAACGGCGCGTCAGCAGGCGAAACCTCTTTTTAAATCATTGGTAACTAGGTGACGGAGATAATAAGTGGACTCGGAAGAACTAAACGTAAGCTTAAAACCCGAACAAATTCATCTTTTTGGATTTGGTATCAATAATAGCCTCCTCACTATGATTATCTTTATGGTGGTGCTGGCTATTTTAATGATTAGCGCCCTGGGTCGGCCCAAGTTAATCCCTGGCCGGTGGCAGTCTTTTTGGGAATTTATTGTTGAATCTGTCTTGAATCAGGTTGAAAACAACCTGGGCCGCAATAAAACCTCCCGCCGCCTTTTTCCATTGATTGCTACATTTTTCATCTTCATTCTTTTCGCTAACTGGTTCTCGTTGTTGCCCGGTATAGGCACTGTGGGCTTTTACGAGCGTGAAATAGTATCGGATACTGCGGCACCGTTAAACACAGCGAAATATGGATTAATAACCATCGATACCCAGGTTAGAGCTACTCCAAATGCCAGCGCGGCCGGTAAAGCAATCGCTTCGCATGAAGCGGTGCAGATCAAAAGCGTCCAGGGTAACTGGTTAGAAGTAGTGGCGGTCGCGGAAAAAGCGCACGAAGGCCACGAATTCGCTCCGCTGACGGGCGACCATGCCAACCAGGGCTTTGTAGAAGCCAGCGCGGTAGGGCCTGCGAAAACCATTAAGAAATTAATCCCGATCTTCCGGGCTCCGAACGCCGACCTGAATATGACGCTGGCAATGGCGCTGATTGCGGTCATAACGGCTAACGTGGTTACCATTATGGCCCACGGGTTTAAGGGCTGGCTCAAGGAATTCGTTCCCAAGCCGTATATTATGGCCCCGTTACTGACACCGATAGAAATCGTCGGTCAGTTATCGAGAGTTATATCGCTGACCTTCCGGCTTTTCGGTAACGTCTTTGCAGGTGAGGTCTTGCTAGCGATTATCTTGAAACTGGCGGCGCCTATCCTGATAATCTTCCTTTCTCTGGAACTTTTCTTCGGCTTCATCCAGGCACTCGTCTTCATGTCACTGAGCCTGGCCTACATAGCGCTGGGCCTGGGTAGTGGTGACGAAGGCCACGGGCACGAAGCCAATGTGGAAGAAATTACTCACGGTGAGCTGGAAACGGCGCATTCTTAAGAGTAACGCGTAATGGAACTAGCTTGTCGAAGTTCCAGGACACACAACAGTATCAAGTATTCTGCACGCAGCAAGTTCAAAGTTAATTGCCTGCGTCGACCAAGGCAGATTTTAATTCAATTATTGACAAGCTACTTCGGTAGCAAATTCAAGGAGGGTTTTTCGGAATGTATGATTTAGCATCGGCCATTCTTACTGATGTGCTGGGACAGACTCAAACTCAAGCTGCGCCTTCTGCAAATGCGAATAAGGTGATTGGTGCCGGTCTGGCAATTGGCCTTGGTGGTCTTGGACCTGGTATTGGTATCGGTCTTGCGGTAAACGGTGCTTTACAGGCGATTGGACGGAACCCGGAAGCTGAAGGTTCCATTCGTACTAACATGATCATCGGTGCTGGTCTGGCCGAAGCGGTCGCCATTTACGCCTTGTTGATCGCTCTGCTCATCCTGTTCGTATAATTTAGCTTTCAGTTATACGATTGCAAAAAACAATTTTAAGAGGGCGGTAATTTATTCAGTAAAAGGCCGCCCATCTTACCCTAGTTAACGGGTGACTATTGAACTTTTACAGAACAGGGAAAAGAAGATGCAACTAGGACTCCTGGTTAACTCTCAATTAATGTATATCCTGGCAGCTGAAACAGCACCAGCCGGGCAAGCCAGCCCGAGCATTCCGGACCAACTTGGAATAAGCCTGTATAACCTGGTCTTCCAGGCTTTCGGTTTTGCCATTTTGCTGTTCATACTGTGGCGCTTTGCCTACGGTCCGCTGCTGCGGATTCTGGACGAACGCCGGGCCAGGGCCCAGGAAATTGTCGAGAAAAGCGACCAGATCAAACGCGACCTTTCAGAAACCGAAGCGCGCACCAGGGGCGAGCTGGATAAAGCCCGCACTGAAGCCCAGGCAATTATTGCCGAGGCCCGTCAGACCCGGGATCGGATCGTAAATGAGGCACGGGATGCTGCGGCTACCGCTGCCGCCGCCGAGACCGAACGCGCCAGGACCGAAATTGTTGCCGAACGCGAATTGGCGATTGCGCAGCTGCGCCGTGAAACGGCCGACCTGGCAATTGCGGCAGCTACTCGCGTCATTGGTCGGGAACTCTCAACCAATAAAGAACTACAACTTCAACTAATCAATGATGTGCTGGCCCAGGCCAATAGCAACCAGGCAGGCGACAGCCGACTGAGTTAGTTAGTCAGTAGTCAATGTTCAGTTTTCGGTTGACCCGGGAACCGGGGATTTAACAGCCCCGCCCCTTTCTATTAGAACTGGATTTGGCTACTGGCGACTGTGAGGATAAAAAGCGATGCCATCGGGAAGTGCCGGACGCCGCTATGCCCAAGCCATATTTGAACTGGCGCAAGAAGGAAATAAATTACAACAGTGGTCGGATGATCTAATAGCGATCAGCCAGACTTTCAGCCAACCGCAAGTTCAAACCTTCCTGGAAAACCCCAAGACACCACGCGAAAACAAAGTAGAATTTGTTGGAAATGTGTTGGGCAACCAGGTCGGCCCAGAAGCTTTGAAACTGGCTCAAATGCTGGTTCAACGGCACCGCCACGCCTATGCCGAGTCTATTCTGCAGGCTTATACCAATCTGTGGAACCGCCTGCGAGGCATAGAAGTAGCGCATGTTACGACCGCCATACCGGTAGGGCCCCAGGAAGAAAACCAGATCCGTTCAAGGCTGGCTGCCCTGACCGGCAAGCAAGTAACACTTGACTTAAAAGTTGACCCTGACATTATTGGCGGTATGATCGCCCAGGTGGGGGATACTCTGCTTGATGGTAGCATCCGTACCCGCTTGCAAAATTTACGTAAGCAATTAGCATAAAATAAAGGCTGAAGTCAGAAGGGTGAAGGATGAAGAAATTTTGGAAGCGGGCATTCCCTTCAAACTTCATCCAAGCATACTTCAAACTTTAATCGGCAGGAGGAAAGCCAGATGGCAGTACGTGCTGACGAAATCAGTTCAATCATTAAACAACAACTAGCCGGTCTTGACACCGCCGCCCAGCAAGTCGAAGTGGGCACCGTGGTGGAAGTCGGCGACGGTATCGCCCAGGTTTACGGTCTGGCGGGCGTCAAAGCCAGCGAACTTGTGGAATTTCCCGGACGCGGCCCCGGCGGCACAGACGTGCAGGGTATGGCCCTTAACCTGCAGGAAGATACGGTCGGTGTAATTATCATGGGACCGTATACCGGTATCCAGGAAGGCGACATGGTTCGCAGCACCGGCAAAATTATTGAAGTTCCGGTCGGTGTAGAATTGGTCGGCCGCGTGGTAAACGCCCTCGGCATACCGGTTGACGGCAAAGGCGATATTCGCACGTCCAAGACCCGCGTTATTGAACGGGTAGCCCCGGGTGTTATCACCCGCAAATCCGTAGATACCCCGGTCCAGACCGGTATTAAAGCAATTGACGCCCTGATCCCGATTGGCCGCGGCCAGCGCGAACTGGTAATCGGCGACCGCCAGACCGGTAAAACCGCTATCTGTATTGATACTATCATCAATCAGAAGGGCGGCGACATCATTTGTATCTATGTCGCTATTTCCCAGAAACAGCAGCAAGTCGCCCAGGTAGTAAGCGTTCTGGAACAGAACGGCGCGATGGAACACACCATTGTCGTAGTGGCCGGGGCAGCCGAACCGGCTCCCTTACGCTACATCGCTCCTTACTCCGGCGTAACTATGGCCGAAGAAATTATGGAAAATGGCGTTACCCTGCCGGACGGCCGTACCATCAAAGACGTATTGATTATTTATGATGACCTGAGCAAGCACGCCAACAGCTACCGCGAAGTATCGCTGCTGCTGCGCCGCCCGGCCGGTCGCGAGGCTTACCCGGGTGATGTTTTCTACCTGCACAGCCGCTTACTGGAACGGGCCGCCCGCTTGAGCGAAGATTACGGTGGGGGTAGCATTACCGCCATGCCGATCATCGAAACTCAGGCCGGTGACGTGTCAGCGTACATCCCGACCAATGTAATTTCAATTACCGACGGCCAGATCTTCCTTGAAACCGACCTCTTCAACGCCGGGCAGCGCCCCGCCGTGAACATTGGTATTTCGGTATCACGGGTAGGTGGAGCCGCTCAAACGGCCCCCATGAAGCAGGTTGCCGGTACTTTGAAACTTGACCTGTCGCAGTATCGTTCGCTGGCCGCTTTTGCCCAGTTCGGTTCAGACCTGGACAAGGCCACTCAGCAGCAGTTGAGCCGGGGTATCCGGACTTCTGAAATTATGAAGCAGCCCCAGTACAGCCCGATGCCGTTCGAGAAGCAGGTTATCAGTATCTATGCTGTTACCAACGGTTACCTGGACGATGTGCCGGTGGACAAAATCAGCCAGTTCGAAACTGATTTCCTGGAGTATATGGATAGCGCCCACCCTGAGTTTGGAAACAATATCCGGAGCAATCCGAAGGCTAAGCTCTCGAAAGAAGCCCTCCAGCAACTGGGTAATTATGTCAAGGAATTCAAGCAAGGCCGCAAGTACTAAGCCTCTGCTTTAGCCGGTAGAGCCACAAACTCTACCGGCTTATACCCTACACCCTGGGTAGGAACATACCTGAGCGGCAGTAGTTGATAAACCTTCAGTGTGCCGGGTAGCCGAGTTAGTCGAAAAGATAAAAGGAGAGTAGATGCCAAGTACTCTGGCTTTACGCCGCCGCATCCGTAGTGTGAAAAATACGGCACAAATTACCAAAGCAATGGAACTGGTGGCGGCCAGTCGCATGCGCCGGGCCCAGCAGAATGTGCAGTCGGCCCGTCCTTTTTCTCAAAAAGTGCTGGAAGTAATTGCCGATATCGCCGCTTTGCAAAAAAGCGAAGAAATCAAATCTATCAGCCCGCTTTTACAGCAGCGCCCGGTGCAACGCGTAGGGCTTGTCTTTGTAACAGCCGACCGCGGTCTGGCAGGAGCGCTTAACACCAACGCTATCCGGCGTGCGGTACGGTTCATTACTGAAGAAGCCGACGGTAAGCCGGTTCAGGTAGTCGCAGTCGGCCGTAAAGGCCGCGACTTTATGATTCGCTCCGGGAAGGAAATTGTCGCCGAGTTCATCGGATTACCGCCTTTTCCCAGCCTGCTTGATACCCTGCCGATCTCTAAAGTCGTGATAGATGATTATGTAAACGGGAAATATGACGCGGTATACCTGCTGTACACCGATTTCGTCAATACTCTGACAGTCCGGCCCAAATTGATCAAGTTACTGCCGATTGATCCTAATGCAATCGAAAAAGACAAGGATACAGTCGAAACCGAAAGGACCGATTTCATTTTTGAGCCGAACCCTAACGAAGTATTACGTTCCCTGCTGCCCCGCTATGTCGAGGTAGAAATTTACCAGGCGATTTTGGAAAATATCGCCAGCGAACAGAGTAGCAAAATGGTGGCGATGCGCAACGCTTCAGACAAAGCCAAAGAAGTAGTAACCGACCTGACCCTTACCATGAATAAAGTTCGCCAGGCCAGTATTACCAATGAAATTCTGGAAATCAGTAACGCTGCCGCCGCCCTGGAAAGCCAGGGGTAAGCCAGACCCTGTAAAGCTAGTTAAGGAGTTTAAAGACAATGACTACGGAAGTTTCAAGAAGTAGAAGCGCCGGTACCGGGGCAACTGGCCGGATCGTGCAGGTAACCGGCCCGGTGGTTGACGTAGAGTTTCCGTCTGACCGCCTGCCTGACATTTATAACGCCATTGAAATTACCATTGACGGCCAGGAAGAAACCCTGGTAGCCGAAGTCCAGCAACATCTGGGCAACGACTGGGTCCGCGCGGTTGCTATGTCCAGCACCGACGGTTTACAGCGCGGCGCTAAAGCGGTTGATACCGGCGCCCCGATTACGGTTCCCGTTGGAGAAGCCACCCTGGGCCGCATTTTTAACGTATTGGGCCGCCCGGTAGACCTTAAGGGACCGCCGGCCACTACCGAAACTTACCCGATTCACCGGGCCGCGCCTTCCTTCGCCGACCAGTCTACTACGGCCGAAATGTTCGAAACCGGTATGAAAGTAATTGACCTGATTGCCCCCTTCTCCAAGGGTGGTAAAGTAGGTGTTTTCGGTGGTGCCGGTGTCGGTAAGACCGTGGTAATTCTGGAACTAATCAACAACGTGGCGAAAGCTCACGGTGGTTACTCGGTATTTACCGGTGTGGGCGAACGTACCCGCGAAGGTAATGACCTTTATCATGAAATGATTGACGCCGGGGTTATTGACAAGCTGGTTATGGTCTTCGGCCAGATGAACGAGCCGCCGGGCGCCCGCCTGCGGGTAGGTCTGACCGGTCTGACTATGGCCGAGTACTTCCGCGATACCAAGGGTACCGACGTATTGTTCTTCGTGGACAACATCTTCCGGTTCGTCCAGGCCGGTTCCGAAGTATCCTCGCTGCTAGGCCGTATGCCCAGCGCCGTAGGTTACGCCCCGACCCTGGCAACCGAAATGGGCCAGTTGCAGGAGCGCATTACCTCGACCAAACGCGGTTCGATTACTTCGGTCCAGGCAGTATATGTACCTGCCGATGACTACACCGACCCGGCCCCGGCAACTACCTTCGCCTTCCTTGATGCGACCATCTCACTTGAACGGCGTATCGCGGAGCAGGCTATCTTCCCGGCGGTGGACCCGCTGTCCTCGACCAGCCGTATTCTGGACCCGAAAGTTGTCGGCCAGGAACATTACGATGTGGCCCGCGCCGCCCAGCGGACGCTCCAGAAATACCGTGACTTGCAAGACATCATCGCCATTCTGGGTGTTGATGAATTGAGCGAAGACGACAAGTTGACTGTACGCCGCGCCCGCAAGATTGAGCGCTTCTTCAGCCAACCGATGTTTGTCGCCGAACAATTCACCGGCCAGCCCGGGGTGTTTGTACCGGTTGTGGAAACCGTCCAGGGTGTAAAAGAAATCCTGGAAGGCAAGCATGATGCGCTGCCGGAACAGGCTTTCTATATGGCCGGAAATATTGAAGCTGTGGTTAAAAAAGCCGCCACACTGAACCAGTAAGCCGACCAGGAGCGGAAGATGCCAATCAATTTACAAGTAGTTACGGCCGAGCGGATCATCTTTAATGATGAAGTCGATATTGTGGTCGCGCCAGGTACGGACGGAGAACTGGGTATTTTACCCCGCCATGCGCCTTTGCTGAGTGGGTTGAAACCCGGCGAGTTGCGCTACCGACGCGGTGGTGAGGAGAATTTCGTTGCTATTGGTGGGGGCTTTATTGAAGTCCTCAACAACAAGGTAATTGTCCTGGCCGACTCGGCGGAACGCTCGGAAGAGATTGACCTGGAACGAGCCGAATCTGCCCGCCGGACCGCCGAACAGGCGCTCCAGAACCGGGGTCAGTTGTCGGCAGAGCAACTGGCAGCGGCGGAAGCTTCGCTGCGCCGGGCATTGGTACGTCTCGACATTGGTACGCGCCGTCGTGGTAGTAGCCGTTCAAGTTTATCTAACCGGATGGACCAGAACTAAGACCAGGCGGTAAAGAAATAAAAAGGAGTCGGTTGATTACAACTGGCTCCTTTTTAATAGATTTGTTTACTATTTATTAACAGAATAAAATTGAGGAACCGGCTTGCATCTGTTAAAATAGAGCCATAGATTTCGCCTGCAATGAAAGCGGCTTTTCCCGATATCAGCAACTATTTAACAAAGGATATTAAACCGTGGGAAACTTAATAAACCAGCCAACAACCAACCCGGACCTAACAACTCCGGTGCTTGAGGTACGTAATATCACAAAAGTTTTTCCGGGTGTAGTTGCCAATGACTCGATTAGCTTTAACTTGAACAAGGGTGAAGTGCTGGCCTTTCTGGGCGAGAATGGGGCCGGTAAATCCACCCTGATGAATATCCTTTACGGCCTGTACCGGCCAGACCAGGGTGAAATCTTATTAAACGGTAAACCGGTCCATTTCACCGGGCCGCACGACGCTATCGCCGCCGGGATAGGTATGGTCCACCAACACTTTATGTTGGTCCCGACCCTCACGGTCGCGGAAAATATTATCCTGGGTAACGAAGACTCCAAAGGCATTCAGAAGTTAAACCTGCGGGAAGCCAGTAAACGTATCCGGACCCTTTCGCAGCAATACGGCCTGGCACTTGACCCGCTGGCCCTGGTGGGCGACCTGTCGGTAGGTATGCAACAGCGAGTGGAAATTGTAAAAGCTTTCTACCGCAACGCCAACATTCTTATCCTGGATGAGCCGACGGCGGTCTTGACACCCCAGGAAGCTGACGAACTGGGCACTATTATGCGCAGCCTGACCAGCCAGGGGAAATCAATAATATTTATCAGCCACAAATTGCGCGAGGTTCTGGCAATCGCTGACCGGGTCGAGGTACTGCGGTTAGGTAAAATCGTGGGTAAAGTCGAAGACCTGAGTACCGCCACCGAACAAAGCCTGGCTTCCCTGATGGTTGGCCGGTCGGTCGTATTGCGGGTGGATAAGGGTGTCGCGCACCCCAAAGAAACCATCCTGACGGTCAACGAACTTAAAGCCATGGACGACCGGGGTATTATGAGCCTGAACGGGGCGACTTTTACGGTACGCAGCGGCGAGGTGTTAGGCGTTGCCGGTGTAGAAGGCAACGGGCAGACCGAGTTAGTCGAAGTTTTGACCGGATTACGCCCGGCAGCCGGGGGCGATTTATTCCTGGAAAACAAGTCGTTAATTGGGCAGTCTCCCCGCTCCTCTACCGAGGCCGGTATCGGGTATGTGCCCCAGGACCGCCAGCGGTTCGGCCTGGTACTGCCTTACGGCGTGGATGATAACCTGGTCCTTTCCAGTTATTACCGGGCCCCTTTCACCAAAGGATTGGTTATAAACCATAAGGCGATTGGCCGGTATGCCCAGGACCTGGTGAAAAAGTTTGATATCCGTACCCCTAACGTTGAAACGCAGGCCGGTAAACTGTCCGGCGGCAACCAGCAAAAAGCGGTAGTCGCCCGCGAGTTTAGCCGGGATAAC
This sequence comes from Chloroflexota bacterium, assembly GCA_028287745.1. Classification (GTDB taxonomy): domain Bacteria; phylum Chloroflexota; class Chloroflexia; order Chloroheliales; family Chloroheliaceae; genus 54-19. Next base: position 19,695 of record JAQBPB010000066.1, on the reverse strand, counting down.
AAACTGCTGATCGCGGTACAGCCCACCAGGGGTTTGGATGTCGGGTCAATTGAGTTCATTCACCGCAATATCATAAACCAGCGGGACTCAGGAGTGGCGGTTTTATTAGTTTCAAGTGAGCTGGACGAAATTATGTCACTGAGCGACCGGATTGCAGTTATCTATAAGGGCCAAATCCTGGCGATTGTAGATAACATAGCCCGGACCGATGAGGAACACGAAGCGTTACGGAACGAACTGGGGCTTTTGATGGCCGGGGTACACAAAGAAGTGGCGGTAGCAGACTGAGGTCTGGCCCGCCAAACATTTATTGGACAAAAGTTTGAGTTCGTTATATTATTAATCAAATTTAAAGTTATGAGCCACTATTCAAAACATATTGAGAATTACTGCTCTAAAGCAAAGGTTCAACGTTTAGCCTACCTTGTTGTTTAATATGTAGGTGAAACTAATTCTTATTTTTGAAACCAGGATTAAAGCTGAAAATAGAGATAATAATTAAAGGGAAAGCTGAGCGCAAAAATGTCTGACAAACACATTCTAGTCGCGGATGACGAAACCGACATTCGCGAAATGTTAGCTACCCTCTTTGAAGATGAGGGTTTCCAGGTAAGCCAGGCGAAGAATGGCGCGGAAGTCCTGGCACAAGTTAAAAAAGCAGGTAAAGACCTCGATTTAATTTTGATGGATGTCCGTATGCCCGACATGGATGGCCTGACAGTCCTCAAGCAATTAAAGGATGGCGGTAGCGGTGACATTCCGGTCCTGATTATGACCGCTTACGGTTCAAGCGGCGTCACTATTAAAGCGATGCAGCAAGGCGCGGAAGACTTTTTAACTAAACCGTTTGATGACCCGGATGCCGTAGTACACAAAGTAAACCGGATTTTTGAACACCGCGACTTAACCAGAGAAGTCGCTGACCTCAAAAGTAAATTAACCGCCGACCCCGGTGAAAAAATCATCGGTAACAGCGGGCCCATGCAAGAAATTTACAAGCAAATAGGTAAAGTAGCCAGTAGTGATGCCACTGTTCTAATTAGCGGGGAAACCGGAACCGGTAAAGAACTAATCGCAAATGTACTGCACTCGACCTCACGCTATTCACGCGGGCCGTTAATTAAAGTGAACTGCGCGGCCCTGCCGGAAAGCTTGCTGGAAAGCGAATTGTTCGGGCACGAAATGGGCGCCTTTACCGGCGCGGCCAAGATGCGCAAGGGCCGTTTCGAGATGGCCGACAAGGGTTCTATCTTCCTGGACGAAGTCGGTGAAATGACTCTCAGCACCCAGCGGAAACTGTTGCGCGTATTGCAAGAACGCATGATTGACCGCCTGGGCGGTACTATCCCGGTAAAGATTGACGTGCGGGTAATTTCAGCGACTAACCGCGACCTGGAGCAAGAAATCGAAGCCGGTAAATTCCGGGCCGACCTTTTCTTCCGCTTAAATGTAATCTCGATCCATATGCCCGCCCTGCGGGACCGCAAGGACGATATTCCATTGCTGGTCGAACACTTCCTGGACAAGCACCGCTACACCCAGAGCAGCGCCCCGGCCCACATCAGCCGGGAAGCGATGGAAGCCCTGCTTGACTACGATTGGCCGGGTAATGTCCGCGAACTGGAAAACACTATCCAGCGCGCGGTGGTTGATGCGCGGGGCGGTACGATTACCAGCCGCAACCTCAATCTTTCCGGCAAACGCGAGCGGGTTAATATTGGAAGCAATAACGCCTTCTACGTGGACCAGCTTGTTAACTCGCGGGTTAAACTGGACCAGGCGATGTCCAGTTTCGAAAATATGCTGATTATGGAAGCGCTGCGCCAGACCGCCGATGATGAAGAAGCGGCGGCTGAAATTTTAGGGGTAACGCTAAAAGATCTGCAACAGCGCATCCGCAAGCAACGCTAAGCCGGGCCACTGGCCTGTCAATAACATAGTACGTCGCCGCCGGTCCTCAACCGGCGGCAAACCGGGTCTCCTTATCAAAGCGTTACAATTCCTAGTAAAGTAAAGGCTGCCGATGAGTAGAATACTGGTTGTAGATGACGAGCCATTGATCGTCGAAATAATCGCGGAGACCCTCGCTCCCGAAGGATATCAAATTACCAAAGCCTATAGCGGTGAAGAAGCCCTCTATCGCCTGGGCCAGGAGCCCCCGGACCTGGTTTTACTGGATTTAATGCTTCCAGGTATGGACGGGTTGGAAGTCAGCCGCCAGATGCAGCAGGACGCCCGCCTCAATCATATCCCGATCATTATGATTACAGCTAAAACCGCGCCACACGACCGTAAGACCGGCTACCAGCGCGGAGCGGACGATTATATTACCAAGCCCTTTGATACGGACGAATTAATTCTGCGGGTACGCTCCCAACTGCAGCACCTGCAACATAAAACAAAATCCAGCCTGACCGGCCTACCCGGCGGGCAGCAGGTGGAAGCCGCCATTGAAGAATGGACCGCCGACCCGGCGGCCAAAAGGGCGGTAGTTTACACCGACATTGAGAATTTCCGGGAGTATAACCAGGCCTATTCTTTTGCGCAGGGCGAAAAGCTGATACAGCGGGCCGCCGGCTGCCTGGACCAGGCTCTTAGCGAAAAAGGCAACCCCGGTGACTTCCTGGGACATATCGGCGGGGCGGAATTTGTGGTACTGACTACCTCGGAAAAAAGTTACCAGGTAGCCGAACGGGCCGCCGACCTATTCAAGCAGGTTATACCGGAATTCTTCAGTAACAGCGATCAGGTCAAGGGAAACTTCAGCTCGATTAATGCCCAGGGCGAACCGGTCAAACTACCGCTGCTCAATCTTTCATTCGATATTGTGGATAACTCCGCCGGATAAATTCGCTCTAAATTGGCCCTTTTCAGGTGGCTCTAAAACCGGTTAGTGGAGATAAATATATTGACTTTGTATTTTGTTTTGGGTACAATAGCAATAACTTTTAGAACAAATCTTCCGAAAATTAACCGAGCAAGCCATAGCCCCGAAGGGCATTAGAGGCAGAAAGAGAAGTAAACCAGAATATGGCAAGATCTTCCAAAGGCTCCAATGGAGTTGAAAAAGACGAAAAAGGTTATAGCGATCTTAGGGGCTCTGGTCGCGAAGGTGAACGCGAAAAAGCGTTAGAATCGGCAATGTCTCAGATTGAACGCGCCTTTGGTAAAGGTGCGATTATGAAGATGGGTGATGCCAGCCAGCGAATGGCGGTTGAAGCCATCCCTACCGGCGCGATTTCCCTTGACCTGGCGTTAGGGGTAGGCGGTATTCCGCGCGGCCGGATTATTGAAATCTACGGACCGGAGTCTTCCGGTAAAACTACCCTGGCCCAGCATATTATTGCTGAAGCGCAGAAAATGGGCGGCGTAGCAGCTTATATTGACGTTGAACACGCCGTTGACCCGATTTACGCTTCGCATTGCGGTGTTGACCTGGATAACCTGCTTATTTCGCAGCCGGATACCGGTGAACAGGCCCTGGAAATTGCCGAAACCCTGGTCCGCAGCGGCGCGATTGATGTAATTGTAGTTGATAGTGTAGCCGCGCTGGTTCCCCGCGCTGAAATCGAAGGCGATATGGGCGATGCCCACGTCGGTCTACAAGCCCGCTTGATGAGCCAGGCCCTGCGTAAACTGGCCGGAGCTGTGAGCAAGAGCCGGACCTGCTTGATCTTCATCAACCAGTTGCGTATGAAAATCGGTGTGATGTTCGGTAACCCGGAAACCACGACCGGCGGTAACGCGCTTAAGTTCTACGCCTCGGTCCGCCTGGATATCCGCAAGGTCGAAGCGATCAAGACCGGCCAGGATGAGGTTGGTAATCACGTCCGGGTAAAAGTAATTAAAAATAAAGTTGCCCCGCCTTTCCGCAAAGCCGAATTTGATATCATGTTCGGTAGCGGTATCAGCAAGGAAGGCGACCTGATTGACGTAGGCGTGCAGATGGGGCTGGTCCGCAAGAGCGGTGCCTTCTTCTACCTGAACGACCAGCGCCTGGGCCAGGGCCGCGAGAATGCCAAAGACTTCTTGCGGGAAAACCCCGACTATGCCGAGGAAATCGAGGGCCTGATCCGCCAGCAGAACAACGCCGATAAAGGCTTGCCGGTAGGTGACGGAGTTGCTGTTTCAATCATCGAGCCGGAACCGGACCTTGATGACGAATTGGCCGACGATTTCTAAGCCTGTAGTACTATAATAAAAATTGGCCGACCTCTAAAGTCGGCCTTTTTATTTTCACAGCTTAATGTTATGACAAGTTAAGTCAGAAGTAATATGAATAATTTTAGAAATAGCAAAAGAAAACCTTACGAACAAAAGGAAACGGCTGCCGAAAAGCGAATGCGCCGCAAGTTTACCGGCGAAGGTAAAATTACCCTGGTCGAGTACCAGAAGACCCATCCTGACCGGGTGAATATCCATATAGAGGAAGAATACGCCTTCAGTGTAACCGCGATCCTGGCCGCCGAACGAAAGCTCAAGGCGGGTCTCTACCTTACCGCCGAAGCAGCCGATGAAATCCAGAACGCTGACCTGTACAACCGGGGCCTGGCGGCCGGGCTGCAAATGCTGGCAATGCGGCCGCGCAGCGAAGCCGAATTGCGCGACTACTTACGCCGACGCTACCCTGATGCCACCGCAGAGACGCTCACGCGGGTTTTAGACCGCTTGAAAGAGCTAAACTACCTTAATGACACCAGTTTCGCAAAATTCTGGGTGGAGAACCGCCTGGCTTTCGCTCCACGCGGCCGCAACCTCTTGAAACAAGAGTTAATGAAAAAAAGAGTGGCACGGGATATAATCGATACGGTAATCCAGGAACACCTGGAAGCTTTACAGGAAGAAGCCGACGAAGACGGTAACGATAGCAACCAGACGGTTGAAGAAACACAAGCCCTGGAACTGGCCCGCAAAAAGGCCCACAGCTATGCCGCCGAAGCCTGGCCGGGCTTTTACCGTAAGCTAGGCAGTTTCTTGCAGCGCCGGGGCTACAATTACGATATAACCGGCAAAATTACCAAACAGGTCTGGCAGGAACTTAAAAGCGAAGAGGCCGGTGAAGTTGATGAAGAATACCTGTAAGAGGAATAATAAGTTGCGATAACTTGACCTACCTCTATTACTCTGATAGATAAGTCCTATTCCCTCAAACTTGCCAAAAAAAGGCGCCTGGACTAGAATAAAGCCTGGATTGTGAACTTATTGTCAATCTAATCTAATGAACTGGCGCAGACTTAAAACCTTAATTGAAAATCTTCAAGGAGGAGGAAGAACCAGTATGGCTGCACGAAAAAAAGTAACCGTTATTGGGGCCGGGAATGTCGGCGCAACTGTAGCGCAACGCCTGGCGGAACGTGATTTCTATGATGTAGTGCTGTTGGACATTCCCCAGGTGGACGGGATGCCCCAGGGTAAAGCGTTGGACCTGCTCGAAAGTGGCCCGGTCTATGGTTATGATACTCTTATCACCGGTACGACCAATTATGACGACACGGCGGAAAGCGACCTGGTAGTAATAACCAGCGGCCTGCCGCGCAAGCCGGGTATGACCCGCGATGACCTGTTGCTGACCAATGCTAATATCGTCAAGCAAGTAACCGAAAACATTGTAAGCCGGTCGCCTAACTGCTTTATTATTGTGGTGACCAACCCGCTGGACGCGATGGTACAACTCTGCCATAAGGTCAGCGGCTTCCCCAAGAACCGGGTAATCGGTATGGCCGGTGTCCTGGACTCGGCCCGGTACCGGACCTTTATCGCACAGGAACTGAGTGTTTCGGTCGAAGACGTATCGGCCTTCGTACTCGGCGGCCACGGCGACACAATGGTTCCCCTGCCCCGTTACAGCACCGTTTCCGGCATTCCGATCACCGAACTGTTACCGGCTGAAAAGATCGAAGCATTGAGCAAACGGGCTGCTAATGGGGGAGCCGAGATTGTGGCCCTCCTGAAGACCGGTAGCGCCTTCTACGCGCCCTCGGCGTCGGTTGTTACGATGGTTGACAGCATCCTGCGGGACAAAAAGCGGGTACTGCCCTGCGCCGCTCTCCTAGAAGGAGAATATGGCGTAAACGGCCTGTATGTGGGTGTACCGGTTAAATTAGGGGCCAACGGTATCGAGCAAATAATCGAAATCAACCTGACCGAAGATGAGAAAGCCGCCTTCCAGCGGAGCGCGGACGCGGTCAAGGAACTGGTAAGTGTCATTCGCGAGAAGATGCCGGAAGTCGGTCTGTAGTAAAATTTCCACATACTCAAATTTCACGAGTTTAGCCAATAGCCCCTCTAGGAAAGCATAAACTGGGGGGCAAAAAGCCTCAATTGTTGAAATTTAACAAAAATTGCGTCTAAATTAGACGCAATTTTTGTTTTAACTCAAAATTCGTTTAATATTTGTTAATTAACCTATTGCTTTTATTGTAGAGCTTTGGTAGTATTACGGTTGAGACTTGTTTTAGTTCGCCGAATTATTGTAAATAGGACTTAATTCCTATCTAAACTGCAGTTACGTACCGAAGCGCGGCGTTTTGGTCAAACGGAACGACGGCAGCTACTCTGCCTAGAACCAATCGGTAAGTATCAAGGGTACTGGTGGCAGCCTCTAACCGGCAAGAGCCAACCCCCACCCCTGGGTCTCACTCCGAATAACCTTTCCACTCATGGCTTAGCTCGCAAGCCAGAGCTGGCAAACCCGTACTGAAGGCTATTTAGCAAAATAATGCGATATGGGCTAAACCTGACTCAGTGCAAAACACAAGTGAATGCCATTTGCATGGCATTATTTCCTGTATTTCTGCAATACAAAATGGACAACAATCCTAGTTTCTTTTCTCTAAGGAGGCCCCAAGGTGAGCTTTGAGGACAAAAATTTAACGTGCCGCGATTGCGGTAAGCCGTTTGCGTTTACGGCGGGTGAACAGAGTTTCTACGCCGAAAAAGGGTTGATGAACAACCCCAGCCGCTGCCCGGAATGCCGTCAGTCACGCAAGCAGCAACAATCCGGTGGTAGCTATAGCGGTGGTGGACACAGCCGCGAACGTGGACCGCGCACCAGCGAAAATCGCGTTCAGCACCCGGTCCAATGTGCTGCCTGCGGCAAGGAAACGACTGTGCCTTTCGTACCGAAGTACGATCGCCCGGTCTATTGCAGTGACTGCTTTGAACAGCAGCGGGTGGCAGCCGGGTCAGGTTCGGGTTCGGCCCACTAGATATAGCAAGTAAACGCGTGAACTATCATGCTTTCTGGGGAAAAGACTCTGCTAAGGCAAGAGTCTTTTTGTTTTTATTAAGATATTCCCCAACTTTATTCATTTCTGAGAGGGGAAATCTGAGAGGGGGAAGAAGGAATCAAAAAAGGTAAGATTTTAAACCTATCTTTAAATCATACCTTTTATACTTTATTACTTGTTTCCCTCGCAGGAAATGTACAACCAGGGACTTTTAGAATTAATTCTAAAAGTCCCTGGAAGTTAAGCCGGAGCAGGCCTTACCGGGATAAAAGACTTTAAACTTTTGACCCGGTAACGGAGTTTTAGCGACTCACAGCCGCTAAAATTGCCCGCTTGGCGAACACTTCGGCCATAGCTCGGCGGTAATCCTGGGACCCATGCAAGTCTTCCAGGGCATCTACACCCGAGGCAAAACCCTTACAAGCCTCTTCGATAGAAGCAGCATCAGTTGATTTTCCAACCAGATTGTTTTCCAGCTCATCAAAGCGCAAAGGCACTTCGGCCAGGCCGCTAAAGGCCAGGGCGGCATCCGTGATTTTGCCATCGGCGACACCAACCACTGCCGCGCAGCCAACCACCGAGTAGTGCGAGGCTTTGTTGGGCAGTTTCTTGTAGCTGGTCTTTTTTCCGGCAGGCGCCTTAAACCGGATTTCGGTTAAGAGTTCGTCCGGTTCAATCGTGGTCTGCAAGATGCCGGAAAAGAAGGACAGTGCCGGTTCGACGCGCTCGCCCTTTACGCTGGTAAGGACCATTTCAGCATCCAAAGCCAGCATTACCGAAGGCAGGTCACTTGAGGGGTCGGCGTGGACCAGGCTGCCGCCAACCGTACCCCAGTTGCGTACCTGGACGTCACCAATTACGGCGGCGGCCTCCGGCAACAAAGGAGCGCTGGCCTTCAAAAGTTCGCTGGATTCGACCTGGTAGTGGGTCGTCATCGCGCCGATCTTAATCAGCCCATCTTCTTCCTTGATATAGGAAAGATGGGGGCGCAAGCCCTGGATGTCGATAATCTTTTCCGGTTGAGCCAATCTCAGGCGCATGGCCGGGATCAGGCTGTGCCCGCCTGCCATTACTTTGCTATTTTCGCCATCCTCGGCCAGCATTTGGAGCGCCTCATCCAGGCTGGCCGGATTATAGTAGTCAAACGCGCTCGGTATCATTTTTGTTTATCTCCCTCTAAAGGATGGGCCGGGTGTGATATACCGGTTACCCACCGGGGTAGCGTCCCACACACCTGCACATCGTTTAGCATTTTCTACTTGTTATCTTCTCCAAAGTGCCGTTCGACTACGGCTTCCCTGGCTCCGGCTGAATTACTACTATTACTCCCGCCATTTAGCGCTTTCCAGATTTTCTCCGGCCGCAAAGGCATCTGAATATCCTTGATACCCAAATGTTTAAGCGCATCCATGACCGCATTGACGATAACCGGGGTACTGGCGATAGTCCCGGCCTCCCCGATACCCTTAACTCCTAAAGGATTGACCTTGGTCGGAGTAACGGTATGGTCCAGGGTAAAGGTCGGCAATTCGGCAGCGGTAGGCAGGGCATAGTCCATCAGGGTGCCGCTGACAAGTTGTCCGCTACTATCATAGACCGCTTCCTCAAACAGAGCTTGCCCGATACCCTGCGCCAGCCCGCCGTGAATCTGGCCCTCTACCAGCATCGGGTTGAGTTGGTTGCCGCAGTCATCCACGCAGACATATTTGAGGATTTTTACATCGCCGGTTTCGGCTTCGATTTCAACGGCCGCCAAATGCGTGCCAAACGGATAAACAAAGTTACCCGGCTCGAAATAACGGGTTGCTTCCAGACCTGGCTCAATCACAGGAGCCATCTTGGGGTCAATGTACGCTTTGAGGCAGACTTCCTGGAAGCTGATGCTCTTACCGCCGCCAGCGCCTTTAACGGTAAATTTACCGCCCTCGAAGACCACATCTTCCTCGTTCGCCTCCATCTGGAAAGCGGCGATCTTTTTAGCTTTCTCTTTGACCGTATCGATCGCCAGCATAAGGGCACCACCGCCGACCGCCGTACCACGGCTGCCGTAGGTACCCATACCGTAGGGCGTCATTTCGGTATCGCCATGCTTGATCGTAACGTCTTCAATCGGGATGCTGAACTGGTCGGCTACAATCTGGGCGAAAGTAGTTTCCTGACCCTGCCCGTGAGGAGCGACCCCGGTAAATACCGTTACTTTGCCGGTCAGTTCGGCCCGCACTACGGCGCAGTCATAACCGCGTGAGATAGTCATACCGGAGCCAGGCCCAAGACCGCAAACCTCGACATAGGTGCTCTGACCGATACCAATGTAACGGCCCTGCTTGCGGGCTTCTTCCTGGGTTTTGCGCATCTCCTGGTATCCGAAGATTTCCAGGGCTTTGTCCATCGCCGGTTCGTAGTTACCGCAGTCGTAGTTGAGGGCAACCACGTTGAAGTAAGGAAACTGGTCCGGCTGGATGAAGTTTTTCCGGCGCAGTTCCATCGGGTCCATACCAAGCTTATCGGCCATCATGTTCATAGTACGTTCCAACATATAGGTCGCTTCCGGGCGGCCTGCGCCCCGGTAGGCGTCAGTTGGCGTAGTATTGGTATAAACACAGATTGCTTTGAAGTGGACGTTCGGAATGGCATACGGGCCTGGGACAATCACGCCGCACAGGACCGCCACGCTGGGACCCAGTAAGGACATATAAGCGCCCATGTTACAGTAAGCGATAATGTCCAGACCGGTAATCTTGCCATCTTTAGTGGCCGACATGCGGATATAGTCGATGTTATCCCGGCCATGAGTCGTGGCAACGAAACTTTCGCTGCGGGTTTCGGTCCACTTAACCGGCTTTCTAACCTTTTTGGAAGCAATACAGGCGATTACTTCTTCAGCATAGGCAGGGATTTTACTGCCAAACCCGCCGCCGACATCCGGCGCAATTACCCGGATTTTGTGCTCCGCCACACCAATTTGACCTGAAAGAAGGGTCCGGATAATATGCGGGTTCTGACTGGTGACATAGAGCGTGACTGACTCGTCCCCCTGGTGGTACTGGGCCAGGGCGACCCGGTTCTCCAGGGCGTTTGGCACCAGACGCTGGTTAACAAAACGAGCTTCCACCGTTACAGCGGCCGTATTAAAAGCTTCCGTAACATCATTGCCCAGTTCAATTTCGGTACAGAGATTGTTAGCCATTTCATCGTGGACCAGGGTAGGTTCACCTTTGTGAGCCTTCTCCATATCCAGTACTACCGGCAAAACCTCATATTCAACTACAACCGCCTCAGCAGCATCCCGGGCATTGGCCCTGGTATCGGCCACCACCGCCGCCACAATGTTACCCACAAAGCGGGCGCGATCATGGGTTATCGGGTAGTAGGCCGGGACAGTGGAAATTGTCCCATAAGGAACTCCTGGAATTGGCCCCGCCAGTTCCTTTTTCAAGTCTTCTCCGGTAATAATTGCCAGAACGCCCGTCATACCCCTGGCCGCATCAGTATTGATGCTTAGAATCTTAGCGTGGGCGTGAGGGCTTCTGAGCATGTGCAAGTAAACAGTGCCAGCAGGTGTAAAATCGTCGGTGAAATTACCATTTCCGGTAACCAGGCGAGGGTCTTCGCGGCGTTTAATCCGCGAACCTACGTAACCAGTTGCAGCCAACATAAGTTCATCTCCTCTTCGGGTAAACTAGATCACCGGCAGCGCAGCCGGATTGAGCTTCAATACTTAGCACTCAACAGGATTGACGGCGGAGCTAAAGCCTAGGGTACCGGTGCGATTGGCTGGGGGTCTACTTTAGGTGCAGACGCTTCAGGGATTTCGGTCTGGCCCTGGTTCTTATGCTGGGCAGCCCATTGAATGGACTTTACAATATTTTGATAACCGGTGCAGCGGCAAAGATTGCCTTCAATGCCACGCCGGATTTCTTCTTCGGTGGGGTTTGGGTTACGGTCCAATAACTGGACAGATTGCATGATCATCCCCGGTGTGCAATAACCGCACTGCAGACCGTGCATTTCCCAGAAGCCCTGTTGAATCGGATGTAACTCACCTTCTTTAGCAAGGCCTTCGATAGTCATAACTTCGGCACCTTGCAACTGAACTGCAAAAGCGGTACAACTTTTCAGACTCTGCCCATTAACCGAGACGGTACAGGCGCCGCACTGGCTGGTATCACAGCCAATGTGGGTGCCGGTCAGGCCCAGCTCATCGCGCAGGAAATGTACGAGCAGCGTGCGTGGTTCTACATCACGCTCGTAAGTTGTTCCGTTCACAGTGAGTTTTACAGTTTTTTTCACTGGTTCACGCTCCCTCTTTTTGTATTTATCCCGTTGCGCCAGGTCAACCTTGAATTGGCGTTCCGGTAAATAATGCCTTCTACACTGAGTTAAAAGTAACCTGGAATTACCCCTGAGCAGCAACCGTAGCAGGTTCCATCAGACCAGGGTAATTCTTAATCAAACCGGATTGACCAGGGAAAACTTCCCTGGTCAATCCTGGTCGGACCCGAGATAGATATTAGAAAATTCTAGGGTTAAGAAACCGCGTCATCACTCTAAACTGACTTGGTCTCAGCCTGTAGTTGTTTATCCATGCTCTTGAAGAAATCGTTGCCCATTTTCTTGGCAACCGGGGCCAGCATCCGGGCACCAAGCCCGGCCAGGGTACCACCTACGTTGGCCTTGCCTGAATAGTTCACCTGGGTTTCTTCCGGGCCCAGGCTGGAAAGGTTAAATTCGCCTTCGCCGTTAAGGAAACCGGAAGAACCCTGGCCGCTAACCAGCAGCTTGTAGTATTTCTGCTCCTGGCGGTCGGCAATGGAAATCCGGCCGGTATAAGTACCTTTAATCATTCCCACACCCACCTTGATAGTAATATCATAGGTATCCGGCGCGGTTTCCTCAAACTTCTCGCAACCGGGTAAGGAAGCTTTAAGGGCGTTTGGGTTCATCAATATACCCCAGACTTTTTCGATGGGCGCTTTAAACTTGTACTCGCCGCTAATCTCCATAGATTAATAGCCTTTCATTCACTGTATTATTACTACTGGACGGTTGTGTTAATACTAGGGTTAAGCTTTTTCGGCTGCTGAGCCAAATTGTTGGAGCAACTCTTCAAACCCGGTTTTTACCTGGCCCTTAAAGCCCTCTATAATCGAATTGAAAAAAGGATTACCGGCATCTAATTGTAGACTGTAGAGAATTACCGTTTTTATATCCTGGGGAATTGCGCCCCCACCGGGCAGCTGGCCGTCTAACTCGGAGACATCCTGTAATACGAAGTTTCCTTTGGCCGATTTAATCATGGAATTTTGGACCTGAAAGTTAGCCGAATCAGGGCGCTCCAGGCTGGTGAAGTCAATTCTAAGTTTCTGGTCGCCTTTAACCGGCCCCAGGTTAACTTTAATGGTCATTTCGTAACTATTGTCGCCGACCTGCTGATAGGTAACTAGGTCCGGTACGGCTTTCTTCCAGTTGTCAAAATCAAGTAGGGTGTCGAAAAGTATCTGTTTTTCAGCTCTTGTTGGTACATTACCACTAATTTCCATTAAATTTTAGTCCTTTTTCTAATCCTTTACGGAATTGTCTCACTACCTATACTTAACAGCCTTTGGAGTAAACCGGGGTAATTAATCCAGCGTGTCCTTCAGGCCATAGGGCGGAAAGCGGAAAGCCATTTCACGGGTGAAAAGGCCGCCATAACCCATACGTGCAATTGTATCAGAAGTTAAGTGTTCACCGGCCAACAGGCGGGCCAGGAAAAGGTCGCCCAGGGTCGTCCGCGAAAACATACCACACGAGGCCAGCCCGAACAGCGCTGTTTTGTCCCAATAAGCCAGCCAGAAAAGCGTGCCGGGATGGGCCGGAGCGCCCAGCCGTTCCATCCGAATATCCAGTTGATCCAGGGCCGGAAAAACCGGGTCAAGAGGGTCGCTGGCATGGCCGCCAACGTGCAAAATAAGGTCCGCGCCTTGCGCTTTAAACTCGCTCAGCCGGTCCGCCAGGCTACCCGCGTTGTTTTCGGAAACGGCTACGCCCAGCAACTCCGAACCAAACCAGGCCAGTTTTTTTTCAACGGCTTCCATAAAGCGGGCCCGTGGTTTGGGGGCAAGCTGTTCCCGGACCACCACGCCAACCTTGTAAGGTTGGAAAGGTAAAACATCAATAACCGGTTGGCCCTGGGCAATCTTTCCAACTTGTTCCAGAAGGTTAAGCGGGTAGACCAGGGGTGTAACTTTAGCGCCAGCTACTTCAGTGCCGGCATTCACGGCCATCGCATCATAAAGGGTAAAGACGGCAATTCCCGGAAGCTCGTTCAGCCGGTTAAGCCTACGCAGGTCAATGCGCAATAAACCCCGCCGGGTGGCTACCAGGTTAACCCGGCTTTCCACCGGCCCGCGCAGTTCCAGACCCGGACCGGCCACTAACCGGGCCAGCCGCAAGCCTGCTTCGTCCTCACTAACTTCACCTTCGGTGAGCTCAATTAAATGCAGTTTATAGCCAGCCGGAGCATTTTCAACAAGCGAAGTTAATTTGCCGATAATTTCCGCATGGGCAGCCTGGTCAAACACATCCCCTTTGCGAAAAAGATAGCCGGAACCCCTGGCAAAGTCGGGAACATTAGTAGCGCTAACTTTTCCTAAGACCCCGGATAAATTAGCCCTTAACTGGTCAATCCCCAGAGCAATTGGATTCACGCTTACACCAAATTCTACAATAGTAAAAGTACTCGACCGGCACCGCCATTGTTTGAAGTTAAAAGCGGCTTACAGGAGGTGATGCCGGGCAGAAGGTTACAAACTGCTTAAATCCACCGTGCGAAGCGGTTGAATATGGATTTAACAATAAAAGACGCCATGATGCAATGGTGACGATTTTAGCAGTATGGCCTGGGTTTGTAAATAGCAGAACGCTTTTATATATAATCTAAAGCCCGTATGAACTGTGCATAGCGAAAGGATAATATTCTGGTCAAAACCTTTCCGGGCGGTTGGGCAGCCGATTAACTTGCCTCTTTATGTTGTAGCCGCCATTTTTCTTGTAAGACTGTGTAATCACTCAGCACTTTTTCCGCAAAACTCAAAAATTCGTGGCCCCGGCTGGTTAGCTTGATTTGATGGCCTTCTCCGCGTTCAAAGAGATCCGTTCCCAACTCTTTTTCCAGGCGTTGCATTTTCCGGGTTACAGCTGGCTGGGTTAATTTATGCTGGCGGGCCGCCTCACTTAAACTTCCGTGACGGACTACTTCTAAAAACATCCGCATTTGACTCAGGTTCATTGGTTGCTCCTGTAGAATTAACAGATTTTTTAGTAGCTATGCCTTTTTAAATATAAGAATACTCTAAAAACAAATGGGCGGTCAAATTTAGCATCGGATTAAGTATTAGGGCGAGATTGACCCGGGCCGGGTTTTAGGCTACAATCGCGCTGATTTACAGCTCCAAAATTGGACCAGGAGAATTCAGGTTTGGCCCAGGGCATTACGGACCTTTCCCAGGATAAAAGTGAAGAGAAGTTGGCCCCAGTCCCTATGCACTCCCGGCCTTACCACCTATTTCGACCGGCAACCTGGCTCGGCCTCTTAATATTATTAGTATTGGCCGCAACCGGCCTGGTTGCGGCACAACAGGTACCTGTAACCTACACGATTGAAGTAGCCGAGGCCCAGGATACTACAACCCTCTATAATTTTTACCAGAAAGAACAAAACCAGTCCGGCGCGTATCGCTGGTCTGAACCACTGTCCCAGGTCCGGCTTTTACCCCTGGATAGCCAGATGCGGATTTGCCTGGATATAGAAGAAATCTTCCCGGTTGAGCGTTCTATTATTATGACCCTGGATAGCGCCGGGGAACCAAAAGCGCCTTTCCAGATTCACCAGTTACAGATAGGCCGCCACCAGTATTGCGGCGAGACTTCCCGGTTAGCCGATTTCCTGCCGGGCGATTTCACTACCTATAAAGATGGTTTCCTGACCAATATCTGGTTCGGCCCGACCTTGCAGCTAAAGACTGATAGCTACAAACCGGCCGGTGACCGGCGCGAACTGGGGGTACTGGTCCATTCAATCAAGGTGCAGTCCGCCGCTGCCAGTGGAATGTTTGGCTTACCTACGTTGCTGGAAATACTGGTTACTCTGACAATTACGGTGGGAAGCTGGAGCGTATTGAGTACGTTCCGCCTGCGGGCCGGAGTAATCTTTGCCGTAGCCCTGCTGCCGCTGGCAGTCTGGTTAAGCCTGGTGGCCTTCTGGCGGGTGGGTCTGGCCGATAAAATAGAGTTCTCCCTGTATATGGCGGTGGCAACCTTAATCGCTCTTTTTGCGGCCCGGTTTGTAGCGCCCCTGGTGTTACCAGACCTGGTCCGGGCCCTGTATTGCATCAAAAATGGCCGGTTCCCCACTTCAACCCGCCTGCAACCGGAGCAACTGCCCGGCCGCTACCGGCACTTTAGCTATATCCTGGGTGGAGTAACCTTTGGCCTGGTGGTCTTAAACCTGGTCGGGTCGTATTTTCTCACGGAACCGGAGAAATCCGGCTGGGGTTTCAAACGCTTCTCGGCACTACCCTGGCCCCTGTCCCTGGCCCTGGTGCTGACCGCTGGCAGCCTGGTGGCGATATCTTACCTGAATTTCCCGCTGTCCCGGGCTCCCAAAACTTTATTAAGCCACCTGCCGCGCCTGAATCCCTACTGGTGGCTGTTGCTGGGCGGCCTGGCGACCAGTATTTTCTTCTACATGGTGCCGACCCCGGATACCTATGGCGACAGCGTTGAACTGATCGGCAAGTTAGAACTTTTCCTGCGCTACCGGGTAGAAGCGGGCCGGGACGACTTTTTAATCTGGCGAGAACGCGAGCCGCTGGATTTCGCGCTGCATTTTCTTCTATGGCGCGGCATGTTAGACTCGGGTTGGTGGAAGCCTGAATATACCTATGCTCTTACCAGCGTGCTGGCCGGTGGCATATTCGTAGCCGTGGGAACGCTGGTAGCCGCCAACCTTACGCGCCTGAAGGCGGGCCGCTGGCTGATTACCGGCCTGCTGCTAAGCCCGGCCACCCTGCTGGTCTTTTTCGGGTATATTGAGAGCTATACTTTCGTTACGCTGGCCGCCCTGGTCTATTTGTGGCTGGGACTGCTGGCTGTAGCCGGGAAAATCAATGTGGCCTGGCCTGCCCTGGCCCTGGTAATTGCGGTTATGCTGCATCCCCAGGCTCTTTTCCTGGGGCCTTCCTTCGTCATCCTGCTGCTCTGGCGAGCCGGGTTCTTTAGCCGGAAGGGCATGAACTTCTCTCTTTTAATCCGGGAGGCTCTAATTTCCGGGCTGGTAACGGCAGCCTGTGTGGCGGCTTTCGGATTACTCTTTATAATGTACAATTATAGCTGGCAACAATGGGGCGTGGCCCAGAAGCAGTTTGGGGGCAGCGATAACGGTTCATTTAAACCTTTGCTGGACTCGGTGGTCCGGCCCGACTCGCGCGAACTCTATCCAATTCTATCCTGGGACTGGTTGGTTTTTCAGTTTAACCTGCAAATGCGCCTGGCTCCCCTGGCCCTGCCTTTAATTGGCCTGGCGGGCGGTTGGCTCTGGCTGCACTCTAAACCCAAAAAGGGTTTAGCGGGCTGGGGCCTGGTTGGAGTGGGCCTGTTATTATTTGTATTGGGCCTGGTCTGGTTGGGCAACCAGGCCGTAATACCACTGGTTGTCCTGGGTCTGGCGCTGCAAATGGCCGGGTTGTGGCTGGTGCGCCACCAGGCGATAGACCCGGCCGGGTTCTTTTTAAGCAGTATGGCCGGGTACACCTGGATTTTCTCGCTGGCCTGGAACCCCGACCTGGGTTCAAACGACTGGGACTTACTCTCGCTCAACGGCTTATTTACTTCGCTGCTGGCAGGCTACCTGGTTACAAAGGCCCTGGGCCGTTTTAACCGGTTTGGCCGGACAGTCGTGGCTATCCTGGCATGTGCATTTGCCCTGCAAGCCGGTTGGATTATTTACAACACTTATTTTGCTATATTTTAATGAACAACTTAAAACAACAATCACAACCTGAAAATCTTGCAGAAAGTAGCCCACCGGGCTGGCAAGAATTCCTGCGCAGTCCCCGGGGAGCGACCTACCTGCCGCTGGCTTTGTACCTGCTGGTGGCGATTGCCTTTAGCTGGCCGCTGGCTTTGCACCTGGGCGACCGGGTAATCCTGGCTGAAAGCGGGGATGTCTGGCAGCACCTCTGGAACAACTGGTGGATGCGGTTTTCGCTGCTTGATTTGCATACTCACCCCTACACGACCCCTATGCTGCTGCACCCGGTCGGCGCGAATCTCTTTTTCCATGCCCTGGACCCAGTAGACGGCTATCTATCAACGCCTTTCCAACTGTTATTTGGCGTGGCGGCTTCATTTAACCTGGTTATCCTGTTCCAGCTAACCATTGCCGGTTGGGCCGTTTTCCTGCTGGCCCGTTACCTGACCGGACACCAGGCGGCCTCGTTGGTAGCCGGGATTATTTACGCTTGCTCCCCGCTGGAGTCGCGCTTGCTGAACCTGGGCCAGCTTGAACTGACCTCGATTGAATGGCTGCCGCTGTATATCCTGTGTTTTCTCAAAACCGTGAACCGGGATGCCCGGCCCTGGCTCTGGCGGGGCCTGAGTGTCGCTTTACTGTTAGTCCTGTCGCTGAATACCTGGTATTACCTGCTGTATGCCGTTCTCTTTAGCGGGCTGTATGTGGTTTACAGGCTGTGGCAGGAGCGCAAGGACTGGCGGGAACAGTGGCCGCGCACAATAGCCCTGGCAGTCGGGGTAATGGCGGTGTACGGCCTGTTAATATTGCCGGTGCTGCTGCCCACCCTGCGCGAAGCCGGGACAAGCGGGGCCAGCCAGAAAGCTTTTAATGTAATCTACAACTCGGCCACCCTTAAGGGGTTGTTTACTACCGGTCCATCGGCGCTGTGGGGCCTGTTTGGTTCCAGCGACAACACGGAGTTCCGGGGCAATTTCCTGGGCTTTTTCGCCCTGGGGCTGGGGCTGCTGGGACTTGTCACCGGCTTCCGCAAAAACTGGTTCTGGGGCGCGGTGGCGCTGATTTTCGTGGTACTGGCGCTGGGCCTGGTGCTGCACATCAGCTTTGACCCGAACTGGCGGCCCGATAACATCGAAAACGGCCTGCCGCTGCCGGGCGCCCTGATGTTTAAATTGCCTTTTGGCAATATTGCCAGGGTACCGCTGCGCTACACCCTGGTTACCACGCTCTGTTTAGCCGTGCTGGCCGCTTACGGCCTGGCCTGGCTGATTAAATACGTCCAGAACCGCTGGCAAAAGCGGCGGGAAGTGCAGTGGGCTTTACCGGCCCTGGCCGGGTTATTGATTTTCCTGGAATTTTTCCCCGGCCCGCGCCCGCTGGCCGATACGGCGGTCCCGGCCTTTTACCACCAACTGGCTAAAGAAGGCAACTGGAACGATTTCGCGGTCCTGGAAAGCCCGGACGCGGCTAATTCGATCATCAGTAAGGCGATGTACTACCAGACGGTGCATCACCACCCGATGGTCGGCGGCTATCTGTCGCGGGAGCCGGAATACCCTTTCCAGAACTATCCGGGCATCCGGGAGTTGTTACAGCTTGATTTCTGCCCCAGCGCCAGGCAATGCCTTTACCAGCGGGACATCCTGAGCCGGGCCAGCCTGAACAACGCCCAGGGCGTGCTGCAATATTACAAAATCCGCTATGTAATAGTACACCCGGCGCTGCTGAAGAACGAAGACAGCCGGTTTAACGCTAAAGAAGTGCTCCAGGCGACCTTTGGGCCAACGGCAACACCGGTCTACCAGGACCAGGAAATCCAGGTCTGGAAAGCCGGTACTTTTATCGAACCGGGCAGCCAGCCGGACGCCGCGAAGATTTTACCGCAACTGGCCGAAGGCTGGGACAAGCGCGAAGATACCGCTAACGGTCCCGTCCGCCTGGTGGCAGCGCAGGCCCGTTTAGCCCTGTTCAACCCTTACGACAAGGCGTTCTCTATAAAATTGCGGGTGAGCAGCAGCCAGGCCATCAAAGGCCAGGCTAAACTCACGCCCAGCCTGAACGGTCAGGCCCAGCCTGAACAAACAATTGATACCGGCCTGAAGCCGCTAGAATTTACGCTGACCCTGCAACCGGGCCTGAACGACCTGATGTTGAAAAATAGCGGCCCGGTCTATTACGGGCAAATAAACTTAGTAAACGGTTAACAATTTCTTCTAATTGGTATGTTAAAATAGGCCGTTGAAAAAATAATTGGCGCCTGGCTATACTTAAAATCAAAGGACCAAAGGAGTTTTACAAGTTGTTTATTTCGAAGTTTAAATACACCGGCCTCGGGCTGGTGGCCCTGCTGCTGTCCCTGACGCTGCTTGCCTGTGGCGATAATACTGCCATACCTGCGACCGGCAGCACCACCCAGGCAGTAGCACCCGGTGGAACAACTTCCGCTGCCCTGCT